>JBCBZL010000245.1:0-7661 GCA_039815385.1 Cyanobacteria bacterium P01_A01_bin.114 | reverse complement strand
CCGCCAGGCGAGGTTGGGAAGCGACTTGACCCAATCAGCAAAAATGGCCGCCCCCACCGCCGGGTCGTAGGTAAAGAAGCTCACCCAGGCATTATCCAGGCCGCCGGGCTGACGCTGCTCCAAGGCTTGCAAAAAAGCGCCCCACAGTCCTTTTTGAAACGCAGCCAGCTCGTTACCGTCAGGGGCTGATACCCCGGCTGCGGTCAGCATCCCACCTAGCCAGGGAAATTCGCTTACCAATAAGGTCTTAGCCCCCCGTCTCGCGGCTTGAATGGCGGCGGCGGTGCCCCCGGTACCGCCGCCTACAACGAGAATGTCTGCTTTTAGATGTTCCAATGACTAAATATATTCACTCACATCTTCCTGACAATCGTCTGCCAGGTAAGACAGGGCGCGAAACCGCAGTCCCACTAGCTGCTCATAGAGAGGATTGAGTTTGCACATGGGCGGAATATGAACCACCTTTTTGCCAAATAGTTTCACATCTCGCTCAAATGGGCAGTCGGAGGGAATCATTTTGCACACAAATCTAGCCAGCCGCGGATCTTCAACTGCCAGCTGGTCGAGCCAATCGCGGGCTGGTTTGAGGGGATCGGGGCCATCGCTGCCCTTAGCGGGCGGCGCTAGCGGGCTGGCGGCGGCTGGCGCGTTCTCTGTTGAATCTAGCGAAGAGGTGCCTGGCTGCACCTCTTCGGTAATTTGCCTAAGGTTGTAAAGGGTTGACTGTAGCGCCTGCAAAACAGAGGTATCTAAATCGAGGGCTTGGCAAAAGCCGATCAGGGCTTTGTCCTCTGCAGCAGAGTAGACACCGTCTGCGATCGCAACCATGACCGCCATCCGTAAAAAGTTTTCGGCAGCGACGGGGTTAGGCTTCAGTTCTTTAGCCAGGGTCATTGGCTCAATAGGCTCAAAGGTCTCAAATTGAATACCGGGCGCAAACTCCGAGTCGGTCATATTGTGGATTAGCGCCTTTTCGGTTTCGTCAAACTCGCCATCGGCCCAAGCGATCGTCATCAGGCCGCGTAGCCAGACCTTTACTTGCGATTCGGTGTAGGGAGACTCTTGAATTGCAGATGTCATAGCAGGTTAACCTATCTCAAATGCTTGCGTATGTTTGCTGTCAATACTGACTGTCAAGGCTTACGATTCACAGTTCTGTCCATGATTGAGCCAGTCTTATGTTGTTGAGTCATAAACGCCCCCCCAGAAAGATTGACGTTAGAGGGGTTTCTAAAAGAGTGATGGACAAACTCTGACCCATTTTTGCCAGTTAAGAGCCATAAAACCGATCTAATCCCATCTCGGACGCTCCGGGCCACAGGCTCTGGCGGCTGATCAGATGGCACAGTAACCGGTTTAAAGTGAATCCCTCGGCTGCTGAGGATGATTTCAGCAATGACGACGGCCCGACGCATGTGATAGTCAGACGTGATGATGTAAATACTATCTACCCCTTCGTCCTGTAGATCATCTACCAGGGTCGTGAAATTGGTGACCGTATCTACGGCTCGATAGTCTAGCTTGAAGCGCTCGGGAGGAATCTGGCCGGTCTCAAAAACCCACTCGGCATATTCAGGGTTGCTGCCTGATGAGATCCAAACGTCGATTTCGGGATGCTCGGAGGCAAACTGCACGGCAAATTTTTCGCGCTCGGTCGCGCCGCCCAAGACCAGGGCCACATCGGGTTGTACAAACAGGCCTCGGATGTGCCACTGAGCCATCAAGACCAGCGGCAATGAGACAGCCGCTGCGCCTAATTGGCGTTTCCAACGGCGGGTTGATTTCTGCGATAGCACAAAAGCCTGTGTCTTCATGAACCCCAAAACAGTAAACCTATTCAATAGCTTAAGCAATTAGACCCTGCTAAAACTCAGAAGCAGGTCATTTTTTAAGGTTGTCCAACCAAGGCACCTCGCATTCAAGCTTGCCAGTAACTTTACCCCTTTAGTCGTCTCAACGCAGTCAGCCCTGACACTTTTGGTGCAGGGCTGTAGTGCAGGGCTGTGTCTGTTGATTTCCGCCCCGTTGCAAGCGGTAATCTAAGCGACTGCGGCGGTCGCCTCCGGTCGGCTAACCCGTGCCAGCATTTCGCTCAGCGGCCCCCCTTCAATCACCTCGTCTTCTAGAAGACGCTGGGCAATATCTTCTAGCAAGTCACGGTTGGCACGAAGGATATCTAATGCCTGCTGGTGAGCCGTCTCAACGATGTCTTTGACCTCAGCATCAATGGCTTTGGCAGTCTCTTCGCTGACGGCGCGCCGGGGGTTAGGCATGCCGCTATCGAGAAACATGTTTTGCTGCCCACGCTCATAGGCTAGCGGCCCCAGCACATCGCTCATGCCGTAGGTGGTCACCATTTGCTCCGCCACATCGGTGGCCCGCTGCAGGTCGTTAGAGGCCCCAGTAGTAATCGAACCAAAGACCACTTCCTCAGCCGATCGGCCCCCCAGCAGGGTGGCGATCTGGCCCTTGAGCTCTTCCTCAGACCGCAGGAAGCGATCTTCGGTGGGCAGCTGTAGGGTATAGCCCAGGGCTGCCATTCCACGGGGCACAATTGAGATTTTGGCGACCTGATCGCTGCCGGGCATCAAAGCCCCGACTAGGGCGTGGCCGACTTCGTGGTAGGCCACAATTTTTTTCTCGGTCTCGTTGAGGACTCGGCTTTTTTTCTCTAGCCCTGCAACGACTCGCTCGATCGCCTCGGCAAAGTCAGCCTGGGTAACGGCCTGACGGTTGTTGCGGGCCGCTAATAGGGCGGCTTCATTCACCAAGTTAGCCAGGTCGGCTCCGGCAAAACCAGGAGTGCGAGTTGCGATCGCTTTAAGATCGACATCATTCCCCAGCTTTACCTCTTTGGCATGAATCTCTAAGATAGCCTCACGCCCCTTGAGATCAGGTCGATCCACCAGCACCTGCCGATCAAAGCGACCGGGGCGCAGCAGGGCAGGATCCAACGTTTCAGGTCGGTTGGTCGCCGCCAGCACAATGATAGTTTTCTCGCCCGCGCTAAAGCCGTCCATTTCCGTAAGCAGCTGGTTCAGAGTCTGTTCTCGCTCGTCGTTGCCGCCATAAAAGCCGCCGCTGCTGCGGGATTTGCCAATGGCATCTAGCTCATCAATAAAAATGATGCAGGGGGCCTGCTTTTTGGCCTGCTCAAACAGGTCACGTACCCGCGATGAGCCCACTCCGACAAACAGTTCAATAAACTCAGACCCTGAAATGCTGAAGAAGGGAACGCCAGCCTCACCTGCAACAGCCTTTGCCAGCAGCGTCTTACCCGTTCCCGGTGGGCCAACCAGCAGCACCCCTTTGGGAATCTTGGCTCCGATATCAGTAAACCGCTTGGGCGTTTCCAGAAAGTCTACAATCTCAACCAGTTCGGTCTTGGCTTCCTCCACCCCAGCCACATCGTTGAAGGTGATTTTTGTGGCTTCGTCTTCGGCGTAGACTTTAGCTTTGCTTTTACCAATTGAGAGGGCTCCTGCAGCACCGCCACCCGCGCCCCGTGCTAGGAAGAAACGCCACACCGCTACGAAGATTAGCGGCGGGATTACCCAGCTCAGCAGACTGGTAAACCACTGATTTTTAGGCGGTGGGGTCGCGGCAAACTCAACCCCGTTGGCTTCTAGCAGATCGGGCAGCTTCAGGTCAAAAATGGGCGTGGTTGAGTAAACCTGACCGGGCTCGCCCACATCGTCCTTGAGCTGATAGCGAATTTCGTTTTGACCGACCGATGCACGCACCACCTCCTGCTCCTGAACGTGGTGGATAAACATGCTGTAGGGTTCTTTGGGGGTCGGGGTTCCCAAGAAAAACGGCGATAGCGCGTTAAGGAAAAGCAGACCACTGAGAATTAGAAACACCCAATTAGTAATCTGCCGAGAACGCGGCGGGCGTGAGTCTTTCACCGGCATAGTATCGGCTCCATTAGTTCTTTAGTTCTGGCGTATTAGTAATAGCCTAACAGGGCTTTTTACTCGCCATCCAACTAAAAACCGCCCTGCTCCTGTACGGTTTTCTGCGGTTGGCGAGGCCGATCAGATTAGAGGGTTATCGAGCAGCCATACAGCAGCCATACAATAGAATGAGCTATCTCACAGCAGCCTTGTCCAGGCTGAAGGGCGCTATGACGATTTACGACATCACGATTAATAAGCTGCAACAGCTGCCAGAACCGCTGGTCAAGCTGGTCAACGAGTTTATTGACTTTTTACTTACGACTAATCAAAAAGTTCAACAGTCTGTGCAAGCAGAACAGCCTCGACCTCAGTTTGGTTCTGCTAAGGGGCTTATAGAAATGTCGGACGACTTTGATGAACCGCTCGAAGACTTTAAAGAATATATGGAATGAAGCTGATTCTCGATACGCACACACTACTCTGGTTTATTGGAGGCGATAGCCGCTTGAGTTCTCGTGCGCGCCAGTTCATCGAAACGCTAAACAATCAACGATTGGTAAGCGTTGCTAGTCTTTGGGAAATTGCCATCAAATACAGGCTTGGCAAGCTGTCTTTATCTGCACCCTTCGATACGCTGTTCCCGGCTCAGCTGCGGCAAAATGACATTCAGCTGCTGAGTATTGAGGTTGCACACCTATCGCAGGTGTCGAAGCTGCCGTTGCATCATCGCGACCCATTTGATCGGTTGATTATCGCTCAGTCAGTCGCTGAAGGCATCCCTGTTGTTGGAACAGACAGCATTTTTGATGCTTATTCGATTCAAAGAATTTGGTAAAGGGCGCATGACTATCTACGACATCACGATTAATAAGGTGCAGCAGCTGCCAGAACCGCTGGTCAAAGTTGTCCATACAATTCAATGAAGGTTTTAAGTTGAACCCGCTATTATTTGAAGGTGGTACCCAACGTTGACTACACTCAGTCCTTCAATTAGTGGCCCTTAAGCGCAGTGAAGGAAACCCGATGAACACTCAACTGATCGATTCCCTCATTCAAGTCATTGAATCTCTCACGTCTGAGGAGAACAAGCTGCTGCGAGCAAAGCTGAACGATAGAGCTATCCAAAAAACACCGGGTATTTGTGGAGGGCATGCCCGCATTCGCAATACCCGCATTCCTATCTGGACCCTCGTTTCCTTTCGTCAGCAAGGTGCTGATGATGATGAACTTTTGCGTAACTATCCTGGCTTGATCTCAGCTGATCTCAATGCTGCTTGGACCTATTACAAAACCCATCAAGTCGAAATCGATCGAGCGATAACTGCCGAAGAGGAGGCAGATATTGCTTGATTTCTACTCGAACGAAAATTTTCCCTTGGATATGGTCACTATCCTACGTAGTTTAGGGTACAACGTTCTTACCTCTTACGAAGCCGAACAAGCCAACCAGGGCATTCCCGACGCTGCCGTTTTAGTTTACGCAACCCAGCTCAATCGAGTCGTCATCACCCTCAACCGCCAGGACTTTATCCAACTCCATCAAAGCAATGTAGATCATAGCGGTATCGTCATTTGCAAAGACGATCGCGACTACACTGACCAAATGAAGACTCTGCATGAGTATTTGCAAACGCAGAGCGGTCTAGCCAATCGTCTGATTCGAGTTCAAAAGCAAAATCAGCCTAAATCAGGTCAGAAAATTTTCGTCATTCGTGAATACTGATTTTTGGTCACCCGCAGCACCCCCGATCAGTTTGTTCAAGAACTTCGGCTTGCCGCTGCGGTCAAATGGTACGAAATCGGTAGATTATCCTAGTCTAAGCCGCAGAAATCGCTGGCATTAGCCGTCAAGCCTTCCTAGAGGCTCTTAATCGCTTTGAAGTTTCTCCTTTTCAGGTACCCCCCGAAGAGCTAGAAGAGGAAATCACCCGTGCCTAGGCAATGGGCAGTAAACGCCTCGTCCGTCATTCCATCATTGCTAGGAGGCTTCTTTTGCCAATTGCGGTGCAGCTTGTAGCAGAGTCTTAGTGTAACGATGCTGTGGGTTGGCAAAAAGCTGCTCGGTGGGGCCGAGTTCGACGATTTTGCCGCTGTTCATGACGGCGATGCGATCGCACAAAAACCTCGCCACCCACAAATCGTGAGTAATGAATAGATAGGTCAGCTCTAACTCTTCCTTTAGTTCAAGCATCAAAGCCAGTACCTGAGCCTGCACGCTGGCGTCGAGCATGCTGACTGGCTCATCGCAAATCACCAGTTTGGGTTTGGTAATCAGGGCTCGGGCGATGGCGACCCGCTGCTGCTGGCCGCCGGAGAGATCGCCAGGGTAGCGATGGTAGTAATCGTCGGTGGGCGTCAGTCCCACCCGCTCAAGCATCGCATGAACCTGTTTTTGGGCGTCTTTGTAGGTGGCCAGCTGGTGGATCAGCAATGGCTCGGCAATGCCGCGACCCACTGTCATCATTGGGTTGAGGCAGGCGTGGGGATCTTGAAAAATCATTTGAACCTCGCGCCGCTTAGCCTGCAGCTCGGCCCGAGACAGCTGTACCAAGTCTGTTCCCAAAAACTCGACCTGGCCAGAGGTGGGGGAAATAATCTGCAAAATTGTGCGCGATAGGGTGCTCTTACCGCAGCCTGACTCCCCAACTAAACCTAAGATTTCGCCAGGGTATAAATCTAAGGAAATATCGTCTACGGCTTTAATAATTTCCGGCGGCTTTTGGTTAAACAACCTGGCAAGAAAGCTTTGCTCAATGGCGTAGTGCTTGATCAAATTTTGCACCTTTAGCAGCGGCGCATCAGTCGGTGCCGTCTGATCCAGGGTGGCAGCAGAGCGCTCTGCCCCTTCGGTCTGTAGGCGGTGGGCAGAGGCCAGCAGCGACCGGGTGTAGTCAGCCTGAGGGTGGTAAAACACCTGCTGGGTCGGCCCTAGCTCTACTAGCTGGCCCTGGTACATGACCGCAATGAGAGCGCAATACTCCCCCACCAGGGCCAGGTCGTGGGAAATCAAAATCAGAGCCATGCCCCGCGCTTCACACAGCCCGGTGAGCAGGTCTAAAATCTGGGCCGAGACAGTCACATCCAGACTGGTGGTGGGCTCATCGGCCACGATCAGCTTCGGGTCGAGCAGCAGCGCCAGGGCAATCGCCACCCGCTGCCGCATGCCGCCGCTAAACTCGTGGGGATACTGATCCCAGCGATTGGCCTCTAGGCTGACCGAGGCGAGGGTTGCGATCGCAACCTCCTTAGCCTCAGCCTTAGACAGCTCCGGGCGATGGGCGCAAAGGGTTTCTACGCAGTGATCCCCAATGGTCATCAGGGGGTCGAGGCGGGTCATCGGGTCTTGAAAGATCAGCGCCACAGCTTCACCGCGAAACTGACGCAGACGACTGGGGGAAAATTCAAAGATTGACTGCCCTTCAAAATAAGCTGAGCCTTCTAGCCGCGAGCCGTTGGGCAATAGCCGCAGCGCTGCTCGCCCTAAGGTAGATTTGCCGCAGCCTGATTCCCCAACCAGGCCCAATTTCTCACCGGGTTGCAGGGTAAATGAAACCTGGTCTACCGCCCAGGTAGGCTGCCCCGGATAGGCGACGCAAAAATTTTCAACCGCTAACAAAGGAGCACTCATCTAATTACCTTAATTACCCATTGGCGGCGGGCGTGCGGGGGTGCCGCTGCGGCTTGGGCGGTGCGCCCGGGCGAGGGGGGGGGCGGGGGGGGCTGGCGCCGGGGGGCGGTCCGCCGGCGGCCGGCCGCCCCGGG
>JBCBZL010000116.1:0-13495 GCA_039815385.1 Cyanobacteria bacterium P01_A01_bin.114 | reverse complement strand
ACGCCATCGTTATCTCGGCTAGTAAAGCTGGGTACCTTTATTTAGATAGGATATGTAGGCAGACCGGTCGACCCACGACCCCAGTGCCATTTTTACAGTTAACCGCAGCCTAAAAGCGCCATCTAGAGGAGTCAGTTGTGGCAAGTCACAAGATTTTGGTCATCGATGACAGCCGAGTCATCCGGATGAGGGTTCGAGATATGTTGCCCCAAGGCAATTTTGAGGTCGTCGAAGCGACAGACGGTGTCGAAGGCATGGAAGCCATTCGTAACCAGCGCCCTAATCTGATCATGCTCGATTTTTTGCTACCTCGCATGAGCGGTTGGGAGGTCTTTCAAGAAATTCAATCTCACCCTGAGCTTCAAAAAATCCCTCTAGTTTTGATGTCAGGGCGTCGTGAAGAAGTCGCCGAAAAAATTCCAGAACCCTTTGAGTACTTTGAGTTTATTCAAAAGCCTTTTGAGCAAAAAGAGCTGATTGAGGCGATCAAAGCTTCTATGGTCAAGGCGCGTAAGGTCAGGCCGACCAGTATGGCAACCTCGGCAGCGGCTGCACCTGCCGCAGCACCGGTTGGAGATAGCGCTTCAGCGGCTGAAATCGCCGCCCTCAAGCAGCAGGTCGCTGTTTTGCAACGAGAAGTCGCTGGCCTCAAGTCTCAAAGCGCCAAAATCCTGGCCTTTATTAAGCAGAAGCTGAGGTGATGTAGAAACCCGGTTTCTCAGCTAAGACGTTTAAGTCTCAGATAAACCGGTCAAAGAAACCGGGTTTCTAAGCGCGATCACTCTAGCTCGCGCCGCCCTTCTAGAGCTCGAGCCAGGGTGACTTCGTCGGCGTATTCCAAGTCGCCCCCCATAGGTAGACCAAAGGCAATTCGGGTTACCCGTGTAAACGGCTTGATCAGCTGCCCCACATACAGCGTAGTCGTGTCCCCTTCAATGCTCGGGCTAATCGCTAAAATCACTTCTTGAATATCTTCCTTATTCACCCGATGCACTAGCTGGCCAATATTCAGCTGTTCAGGGCCAATGCCATCCATGGGTGAAATCAGCCCTCCCAGAACGTGGTAGCGTCCCTTATATTCCCGCGTTTTTTCGAGCGCAATCACATCGCGGGTGTCAGCCACCACGCACAGGGTTTGAAGATCGCGGCTGGTAGAGCGGCAAATATCGCAGACGGGGTCAGCCGATAGATGAAAGCAAATCGAACACTGCCCGACCTGCTGTTTGGCATCCATCAGCGCCTGGGCCAGCGCTCGTTCCTCGGTCTCAGGCCGTTTTAATACATGCAAGGCCAGGCGCTGAGCCGTCTTGGGCCCCACCCCCGGCAGCCGCTGAAACTCTTCGATCAGTTTTGCTAAAGGTCGCGTGTAAATTGGACTGCCTCTCTAAATTTCTGCCAAATCCAGACGGGTCGTTTGCCATACGGGAAAACTCAGGTTCTCAAGCTGGATGGCGTTTATGCACCTGTCTCTTGCTCAGACGGGCCGTGCTCAGGCGGGCCTTGCTCAGACGGGCCGTGCTCAGATGGATCAATGTCTTCACTTTTGCCACGCACGGGGGGCAACTTCTCGACTAGGCCCATCTCAAAGGCCGCATCGGGCAAATCACCCGTCAAATATTTGCCCGGCTCAAATAGTCGACCCGGTGTAAAGCAAACCTGCCGCAGTTCTACTATCTCGGTTTCGGCAAACATATCTCGAGAAAGACGACGCTCTAAGGGCATAGTCTAGGCTCTCCTGGACGTATCATCTGCTTATTCATCGAGCTGCCACAGCTCACGGCTGTAGTCCTCATCTAAGATCCGTTTAGGCCGCATAATCACGATAACGCGCCCCAGCAGAGGCTGATCAGGGTCTTCGTCAAACCACCGTAAGGTCAGCTGCCCCTCGGCATCACAGGCAAAATAGCTGGCGTCATTCCAGCTGCGCTGCGCCCGATCAACGATCACCAGCGTTTGTTCGCTTGGGGCGTCCTGAGGCGCATTTGGCAGCGCATCAAACTTGACCAGCAGCGCCACGGGGTCTTCTGACCGTAGAATCACCTGCCAGCCAGGTACCGGAGCCCAGGCCCCCTCCCCGGCAAATTTGACAATCCCAAAGGGCTCCTCGGGCAGCAGCACGGGCACTGCCTTGAAGGCTTCGGTGGTCAGGGGCGCTTCACCCACAACCGGCACCAGACAAGGCAAATCAGATTCGTCTTCAATGCGAAATAAAGGTAGCCGTGGCGCTGGCTTTGTTTTAACCACAGCAAAATCGGTTAGCAGATTTTCAATCTGCTGACGACCGCCTTCGCTCTGTACAAACCGCAATCCTTTGGCAATCAGTCGAGACCGCGCCTGCAAGTCGGCCTGCTGACGGGCCAGGCTCCAATAGTGATAAGCAATGGCGTCGCCGGGATGGTCGCTAAAGCCAGCAGGGAGCTGACTGCGATAAGAATATTCTTTGAGGGGCTTGACGATGTCCTTGACCTGATCAGAGTCAAGCCCATACTGATGGATAAACTCAACTGCCTTGGCCCGATCGGTCTGGGATAAAATCCTCAGCTCATATAAAGAATCGCTGCCTCGCTGCTCGAAGTGCGATCGCACAGCGTCGCTGACCCCCCCGGCTAAAACAGACTGATACACCTGGGCTCCTACAATGATCTGATTTTGATGAATGGGCTCAAAACCCGTTTCTTCAAAAATTTTCTGGGGTGAGAGACCTGCTTTTTGCAGAGCCTGGCAGGCATTCCCCCATTCTGGCCAACTTCCTTGTTTACGCCTGAGCTTTAGCAGGAGTGCGTCTTTGTCAATATTCTCGGATGCCTCGGGGAAAGGAGCGGTCGTCATACTATAAAGAGCCTTGGGATCTAGTTTAATTTTGATTGTATTGTGATTCTAGATGATAAAATTCAGTAAATTCGGGGCTATAGCTCAGCTGGTAGAGCACCTCAATGGCATTGAGGGGGTCAGCGGTTCGAGTCCGCTTAGCTCCATAGGGTAAATTCAATTGGTTGGGTCTCGTTGGCTCGATAAGCCCCATCGGCTAAATAGCTAGAAGGGTGGGTGCCCGCAATAGTGGCACCCAAAAGATAGGCACCCAAAAAAATTAAAGATTAAAAAACGCGAGCAGGTGTCAACCAAACATCACAAAGCTTTAGATCGCTGCAAGGTTTTAATAAAACTTTAGCCTCTACGTGAACCTAACAGTGCTCATGGGCAACTTAGGAAAGAGTCAGGCTGCTCTACTTTGTACGACTTGTACTAATCATGTGCGCTTTGTGAGGAATTGGTTTAGCACATCTGAGTCTCCCTGATCGGTGACCCTACTTAAGAAAACTTACCTATGCACTTTAGCGATACCCCAAAGCTATTGAGCTGCTTGCCTTTGGTCGTTTTTTAGGACATTTCTAAAGCAACTTCAAAAGCGAGTCAATCACCCGAATCTCACTCAGTATCTGAGTCCTCCAGAAATATCGTTCATACTCACAATCAGCTGGGTAGCAGCTAGTTCAAAGACCACACCTATGAAAACACTTTTTTATCAGCTGTCAGGGAAGCACACCACCCAAGATGGCTTTACTCTCATTGAGCTCCTGGTTGTCATTATCGTTTTAGGAATTTTAAGCGCAATTGCCTTACCGTCATTTTTGTCGCAGGCCAGCAAAGCAAAACAGTCTGAAGGACGAACCTATGTAGGTTCAATGAATCGGGCTCAGCAGGCTTACTACTTAGAAAATGACCAGTTCGCCGATAATCTAGAACTATTAGGCACTGGGCTAAGCCCTCAGACAAATAACTATGACTACTCTATTGTGAGTAATTCAGCTGAGTTAGCTTACGCAGTTAATGTTGGCAATCCTAGGTTGGAAACTATTAAAGGGTATTATGGCCCCGCTAAGATTGGCCCTGATGCAACGTCTGCGGTTGCAACCCTAACGACCCTGTGTGAGTCAGACACCCTGGGCACATTCACTAGCGCGCCTACTTATCCTGATTTTAATCTGGGTGTCAACGGCGTCCCTAAATGCGCCAGTGGTTTTAAGCAGCTCGACTAATACACCCGAGCTGAATGCAGTACTCCTTGATTCAACATTGGAGCCCGTTAGGAGTGCAAAACTTTGCATCCTTCGGTAATCGGTTATAGCTAGGTAAGATTTCGGATAGCCCCCTGCAGGCGTATCAAGCTTCCTCTCGGGTATACCCGAGCCCCGCCAAAATAATTTTGGCGGGGCTCGGTTTTAAGGAGGGGTATTGAGAGGGCTGAGCCGTACTCTGTCAGCCTACTCGTCTTCGTCAACCGGAGGCAGCAGTAAGTCGCTGGTAGCCATGGGGCTCAGCAGCTGGTCGCCCTGAGCTTTTGCAAAATAGGTGACTGGGTCTAAAGAAATCGCTCGCCGCAGGTGTTCAACAGCCCAGTCGATCTGGCCCAATATGGCGTAGCATCGGGCCTGATTGTAAAACGCAAAGGGGAGATCAGGTTCAATCCCTAAGGCCTTGTCATAGGCTTCGATGGCCCCTTCGTACTCGTCAAGATGCTGTAGTGACCAGGCTAAAGCCATCCAGCCCTGGGCATTATACGCTTGCTGCTTGAGGGAGTTAGTAAAGCTGTCATAGGCATCGTGGTAACGCTTGAGATCTAGCAAGATGACCCCCCGCTGATACCAAAATTGAGGCTGTAGTGCGTCCAACGCTAGGGCTTGGTCAAAACTTTCAAGCGCTTCTTCTAGCCGCCCTAGCTTTTTTAGGACAAAAGCTTTGTACTGCCAGATCCAAGCATTGGCAGGTTCAACCTTTAAGGATTCTGTAAACGCTTCGAGGGCTTCTCCATAGCGTTTTTGGCGCATCAAGAGTTTGCCCAGACTGACCCACACAGCGGCATCTGCAGCCTGGGATTGCAAAGCTTTTTGAAAACTATGGATCGCCTCTTCGCTTTTGCCAAGTTTGACGAGCGCCAACCCCCGGTAGTACCAAATGCGGTAAAAGTCAGGCCGCAGCTCTAGGGCTTGGTCATAGCCTTTGATCGCAGTGCCATACTGACCCAAGCGATGGAAGTTGCGACTGCGGCGATAGAGCGCCTTGAAGTATTGAGGATAGAGCTCTAACGCTCTGGTATAGCACTCTAATGCTGCCTCAAAACGACTCAGTTTATCTAACACAACGCCATAGTTACACCAGACCCGAGGCTCATCGGGTTTTAAGTCTACGGTTTTGCGGTAGCTCTTGGCCGCTTTGTGTAGTTGCCCGGTGCTGGCTAGTAGGTAGCTATGATAGTTCCAGGCTTGATAATCGTCAGGCTGATTTTTCAACAACTGCTCGCAGATATCGATTTCTACTTCATGATATCCACGTTGGTCTTCCCATTGTCCCCTTGCAGGACGCTGCGCTCGAGCTAGGGTAATGTCAATAACTTGACCAAGAACCATAGGTACTACTACTGAATGCTAGACAGCTGGCAATAATGCCTTATACAGAGCATACGAATTAACACCCGGATCAGCCAGGTGAACGCCAGAATTGACCCGGCAAAAATTGTCCCAACCTCAAAATTTTCAAAATCTAATGTTGCAGTTAGACATGTTGCAGTTAGACTACGTGCGATCGCAATTTCCCAGTCTTGATCAGGGCTGGGTGTTTATGGACAACGCAGGCGGTTCCCAAATCGTGCAGCCTGTCTTGACTCGTCTTCAAGACTATCTGGTCACCTCCAACGTTCAGCTGGGGGCGTCCTACGAAATTTCTCAACTGGCCTCGCAGCGCCTGAAGGTAGCAGACCAGACCGCAGCAACCTTGATTAACGCAGCGGAGCCGTCAGAGATTGTCATGGGGCCATCGACCTCTCTACTGCTGAGGATTTTGGCTATCTCGGTTGGTCGATATCTACAACCGGGCGACGAAATTATCGTCACCGACTGCGATCACGAAGCTAACATCACGCCCTGGCTAGACCTACAGCGACAGGGGTTGGTGATCAAAACCTGGCACACCGATCCAGCTACGTTGACGCTGCGGATCGAGGACCTGGTAAAGCTGCTGTCCCCACGGACCCGGTTGGTAACCCTGGTGCATGCGTCAAATGTGCTGGGTGCCATCAACCCGATCCGACAGATTGCCGACCTGGTTCATCAACGGGGAGCCTGGCTATGCGTTGATGGGGTCGGGTTTGCGCCGCACCAGCTGATCGATGTTCAAGCGATGGATGTCGATTTTTACGCGTTCAGCTTTTATAAGGTATACGGCCCCCACCACGCTGTGCTCTATGGCAAGCGCGATTGCCTGCTGGCGCTGCCAGGTTTTAACCATGACTTTGTCGCCGAGGATGACCTGCCCTATAAGTTTCAACCGGGGGGCGCTAACTATGAACTGAGCTATGCTACCCAGGGGATCAGCGACTATCTAAGCAGTCTGGCGGGCTACCACTTTAAGGGACAGGCTCACTCTGATTTACGGGGTCGGCTACGACAGGCTTTTGAGCTGATGAGCCAGCATGAAGAACAGCTGTGCGATCGCATTCTTAGCTATCTCAACGCCAAACCCAATGTCCGAATAATCGGCCCAACAGTAGCTGACCGCCGTCAGCGGGTACCGACCATCGCCTTCACCATCGACGGTGTGAACAGTGCCTCAATTCCCCCTTCGGTTGAGCACCACCACATTGCCATCCGCCATGGCCACTTTTATGCAAAACGATTGATTGAGGCCCTCAAACTAAGACACGGCGTCGTCCGCGTCAGCCTGGTGCATTACAACACGTTGACAGAGTGCGACCAGCTGATTGAGTGTCTGGACGCGCTTATTTGAAGAACTGCAAAGAGCCGTTTGAAGTTAAAGACATCCCTGAAGAAACCTGTGGAAAACCCTGTGGAAAACTCGAACTCCAACTGTGGAAAAAAGCCTGAAGCTCCCCTCTGAGCTGTGCCTATTCTAGTTCAAATGATCCAGTTGAAATGCTGGCTACCCTTGCCACGATTGGCATTAGCGGTTCGATCACATCTTAGTATCAGTCGCTCAGCAGGTTGTCCACAGCTCCCTCAAGTTATCCACAGGACGGTAGCTCAAGCCACCAAAATATGGTACGTTAGCCGCCATAAATTTGCTTAAACAGCCCTTGATGGCTGTCGCTGCCTGCTTCACTGCCTGCTTCATTGCCTGCTTTATTGCCTACAATGAGCTGGTGCAGTAAATCATATTGCCACTCATAAAGAAAGCTTTCTGCATGGGCTGCGATGTTACGCAGGCGGCTGATTTGATCGAGACAGGCGGCAACCCGGTTGCCTTGCTGGCTAAAACAAGCTGACATTGGATGCTCCCACTGCTGATAAAAGCGCTCTATCAGGTCACGGTCTGAGCGGGTCACTTGGTAGCTCGCTTTGACTTTGCAATAAAGGGCCGTCTTTGGGCCTGATTCCTGCAGTAGCAGGGCTGCTTTTTTGAAGCCTTGCCACTGCTCTGCTAGCAGGGAGGGCATCATCCCCAGCGTATATTTGCGAGCGGGCCCCAGCTGCAGACCGCCAATCTCAGGCCCACCGTTGGTCAAGAGAAAATCATAGAGGTCTTGGAAAAAAGTCTGCACGATCTCTCGCTCTACTGCGAAACTGAGGCGAATTCCGGCTTCTGAGTAATCGGCAATATGCGGGTCAGCACCGTCGGCCTGGATGATGTGATAGTTCTTGTAGGCTGCACACAGATCTCGCTGGGTCTCTGCCCGAATGCAGAACCAAACGCTGTCGCCCACATCAGTCCGAACCTGCTGCTGAATGGCCTGAGCATCTGGCAGGGGGACATCCCGTCGGTTCATCTGCGTTTGCAACTCAACAATGCGGGCTTCTTGACCCTGAATCGCCGTCTGCTGCTGCTCTAAATCGGTCTGCAAGGCCTGAAACTGCTGCTGTTTGTCTGAAGACAGCTGCGAAATCTTCCCTTCTAACAGCTGAATCTGCTGCATCAGCGTTTCGATACGCCGATCTTTTTCTGCCAAAAGCTCATCTTTTTGGATGAGCAAATTGGTCTTTTGCTTAATCTCCAAGGCATTGAGACCCGCTCGCAAGAGATTAAAATAGTGCGGTTCAGACAAATCAACCGGAACAGGCACCGCCCCCGGCAAGTGCAAAAAACCCTGGCGCTCGGTGAGCTTGACCAGCAGTAAGTGACCTTCTGCGTTTTGCACCTTCAGCGCTTGGGCTGGTTTGCTTTGATCAAGCGTGCTCACATAGCGACGCTTGCCGTAAAAAAACTCAGCATGGGTGCCTGTGAGGGTAGCCGGGGTTTCATCAGCAGGCTGGTCACTGGGCTGGTCACTGGGCTGGTCACTGGGATTATTACTTGGGTTGTCACGGTGCTCTAGTATTGGGGCAGCCGCGCCTGGCCCTGGCGAATCTAACTCTGACTCTGTCGCCAGCGTGCCCGAAGCCGATCGCGACAGGAGTGAGTCAGCGAGTGCCTTCGCCGATTCTGATACTTTACTGTGACCAAAACTCGGCAGCTCAGGCGACCGTGGGAGGGTGACATCCCCTGCTACCTCTGCCATCTCTACACTGTCGGGCCGTTCACCCACTCGACGGTCAATCCCCTCATGTTCCCATTCCCCACTCTCCCCATCTCCGCCCCCTGGCCAAGGTCGAATCCCTTCACCAAACTCCACTGCCTTGGGCAGACGCACTCCCACCAGCTCTAGCTCGACTGTGCGGTTGCCTTTCCACTCATTGAGACGCAGCTTATAGGCAATGTCGAGGAGTGGGGGCAGGGGGTGATATTCAGCCCAGCGCCATGCGATCGCAAGGCACTGAGTCGCCCCCTCAGACTGCGCCAGGGTTAGCTTTAGGTGCTTTCGATCTTTGCCAATGATCCGCTGCTCAACCAGTTTTACATGGGGCGTCCAAAATACAGGGTCAGGGTTTTCAATCCCGCAGGGATGCAGCCGATCAATTTGCTCGTAGAGGTCGAGCGACACATCTGCCAAAGATGCTTGCACATCAACGGTCACGAGTGGCTTTAAGTAGTCTGGCTGCAGATGCTCATGGGCATAGTTGCGCAGTCGCGCCTTGATCTGACGCAGGTTGCGAGTCGGGAAAGAAAAGCCCCCTGCCGCGCGGTGCCCCCCATACTTACCCAGCAGGTCATCACAGGCTTGTAGTGCCTCAAACACGTTAAATTCAGGAATGCCGCGGGCTGACCCCCGAATTTCTTTGTTGGCCTTATCTTCGTAAGTGCCGATAAACACAGGCACCCCATAGCGTTCGACCAGCCGTGAGGCTACAATCCCAATGACGCCGTGGTGCCAGTCAGGCTGCACCACCACCAGCACCCGCTCCCGCTGCAAATCTAGTTTGCCTTTGGCGGTCTGGGCTTCGCACCATTCCACCGCCTGGGTTTCGATCAGCTCGCACATGCGCTGTCGCAGGGCGTTCGCTTCTTCACACTGCATGGCCCGCTGCAGGGCTACCCCCACATCCTCGGTGGTTAGCATGTCAATCACAATCTGCGGATCGGCGATGCGGCCCACCGCGTTAATCCGAGGCCCCAGCCGAAACCCAATCGCTTCGGGTTTTAGCGCCTTTTGTTCTTGACCCAGCCCCGCCACCTCGATTAGCGCCTGTACCCCCGGCAGCCGCGATTTGGGTAACAGCTTGAGTCCTCGCTGCACCCAGCGGCGGTTGACCCCCGTCAGCGGGGCTAAATCGGCAATAGTTCCCAGGGTAAACAGTTCCAACAGCGGTCGGGTCAGGTGCTGTGTTTTTTGCAAACTTTGGGCCAGGCATACCGCCAGCACATAGGCCACCCCAACCCCGGCAACGCCTCGGTAGGGAGAGGTCTCAGGCAGCAGCTTGGGGTTCAAAATCGCGTTGGCTGGGGGTAACCGCTCAGGGATATCGTGGTGATCGGTGACAATCACCGCCAGCCCTAGCTCTCGAGCGCGCGCAATGGGGTCGTAGGCCGCAATCCCATTGTCGACGGTCAAAATCAGCCCCACCCCATCGGCGTGAAAGTCTTCAACGATGCGCTGATTGATACCATACCCTTCTTGCATGCGGCTAGGAATGGCGTAATTTGCATTCGCCCCTAGTAGCAGCAAGGCTCGAATCAAAAGCGCTGTGCTCGTCATCCCGTCGGCATCGTAATCGCCACAGATGGCGATCTTTTTCTGAGTTGCGATCGCGTTCTCGAGCAGCTCTATACTCAGGGGCAGATCGGGAAACTCATCCAGCGGTGACGGTAGCTGCTGCGTCTCAGGATCTAAAAATAGCCAGGCTTGCTCAGGGGTGTGCATGCCCCGATTAATCAATACCTGGGCCAGCAGCGGAGATAGCTGTGTCGCAGCGGCCATCCGCTGGGCCTGCTGAGCCTGGGCCGGAAAAATTTGCCAGCGCTGCTGAGGCATCCGTTCTACCTGAGCATCAGCGCCGTTGGATTTAACCGCCTGGTTTCCTTTGTTGACCGCCTGGTCTACCACAGATGGCTCACTCATACGAAATCCTGCCTAGCTTTACCCGATACCGAAGGGCACAAAATCTTACCCCTCTGCCAGGCTCCCATTTTGAATCGGGGGTACTGCATTCGGATGGGGTATCACAGCTTAGTCAGGGCAATCTTTAACTAGTTCATTTGATCTAATCATAGTCGAATCTTTTAGACCTGGGCATAACGTTAAATAGCAGCCTACAGCAAAGGGCGCAAATTTGCGCCCCCAGGAAATACCTCTAAAATTCGCTTGTCTGAAATTCTGGCTGACGGTCTCCGATATCGCAGGTCAGGCACCAGACGCTGCCCCTACGCTCTGCCTGTGAAGCAATGCATTTTGTACACTAATAAATCAGAACCCGACCATCGTTCACCAGATGTACCGCGCGATCGCTAAAGGAGCCGCTGGGCAGTAGCTCAATTTGCAAGGTATTGGCCTCTGGGCGATGCAGCATCACCTTCACCGGTAAGTAGTTTTCATCCCAAAAAACCATGGAAAGATCGGGGCCTTGGCCCACTTCGACACTGACATTCACTTCCCGACCGGGCAGGAGTAAATACGGATTAAAATCCAGCACTCGCTCCAGGTTTACTCGCCCTTGGGTGTTATTCACAACTTCGACATTCAAAGACTGACCGGGTAAGAATTGAATCTCATCCGACGCGCAACGATAAACACAGTCAACGGCTGCTGCTGGCTGCTGAGTTACAGTTGCACCTGCAACCATTACAGCCGTGGCGGCTAGTAGCGATAACCGCTTGTACATGGATGTCCCCCAATAGAGATCAAGAAAAGATATACGGTTGGGCTTAAGTGTTCCCACAGACGAAAGCACCGTAACAGAGTTTACGAAAAGATCCGTGGTTGTCCGGATGGTTTTGTAACGTACGATACTCTGTATGCCTCTGAACTCGGCCCTTGAGCGCTGCTGGTACTCTTTGATATCTAGGCAGATCAGCTGTCTAGGCAGATCAGCTGTCTAGGCAGATCAGCTGCCTGGGCAGAACACCCCTGTGCATCCCCAGTAAACGGACTACGGTGCCTGGGGAATTGGATTCACGGCGTCAAACAGTGCAGAATAATCAGCATCTGCCAGCCCGAGTGCCAGGGCTTTGCCGGCGAGCTGGCTGACGCTCTCCGCCGCGATCGCATCCATCCCTTGAGCCTGAGCTGCCTTGACAAATAGGGTCATATCTTTGAGTAAATGTTTGGTGGGAAAGTTAGGATTAGCAAAGTTGCGATCGCACATTCGCTGTAGCTTTTTATCAAACGTCGGCGCGTACAGCGCACTCTGCCGCACGATATCCATAAACTGAGCCACCTCGATATTTTCGCTCTGCACCAGCCCCAGACTCATGGCAAAGGCTGCCGTCAGCGTACCGATCAGCTGATTCATCGCCAGCTTGACCGCAGCCCCCGCCCCCACTGGGCCAATCAGCGTTGGCTCTGGCCCCAAACACCGCAAGACCGGCTGCCACTGCTCAAACTGCTCAGGGTTTGCCCCTACCATGACGATGAGACTGCCCGCTTTCGCTTCAGGAATACTGCCCAGAACAGGGGCTTCTAGGTAGTCACCCCCAGCAGCCCAGACCTGCTCAGCAATCGCTTTACTCTCCGACGGGGCAATCGTACTCATCTGAATCACGGTGCGTCCTGACAGGGTCGCTCGGGCGTCTTCACTCAATAAGGTTTCCTCGATCGCCAGGGCATCTGTCAACATCAAGACAACGGCGTCGCTGGCTACAATGGTGGCTTGGGGCGACGCCGCAATTTCGATCCCTTCTGACATCAGGGGTTCAAGCTTTGCCTGGGTGCGATTCCACGCGGTCACCCGATGGCCTGCTTTTTGAAGCTGCACCGCCATCGGTGACCCCATCAAGCCGGTACCCAAAAAACCAATTTTCATGCCGCTTTTTGCCTACAGTTACCACTGTCCCAATAGTGCAATGAAAGTGCCCTATTCCCAAGGGTTGGGAATAGGGCCAGGAGACACTTTATTAACTATCAGCGTCTTATTAACTATCAGCGTCAGACCATCGGCGTCAGGCCATCAGCGTCAGTAATAGAAACGATGTCAGCAGCAGAGGTTACTTGAGTAACTCAATGTTGCTAAACACAAATTCCATATCAGGCTCGTCTTCAGACGTAACTGCACGACGAGTCAGAATAAAGTAATCGCCGACTTTGCCGTATTCGTCCACAAACTCGCTGTGGCCTTTTTTCTGCTCACCGGTTTTAGGATCGTGATAGATCGAATCATAGGTGTGCGACAAATAGCCTGCGCCTGTGTCATGGGTACTAAACGTGTTGATGGTGACAACGACACCGTGGATATGACGATGTACCAAAACCACTTCGTCATTGCGCACTTTGTAGTGATCGCCAGCGGTTTTACCCGCAACTACGATCTGCACTGCGCCAGTTTCATCGGTATCACCAAAGCTAAACTGATTTTTGCCGTGGGTCTCTTCAAACCCACGCCGCACCCGATGAATAGCCACTTCCCACAGCTGCCCTTTCACCAGCTTTAGTGCCTCTTCGTCTTCAATGTCAAACACCTCCGCCGACAGGTCAGGGTTTACCCGAGCTTTGCCCGTGTAGGTCTGATCGCCTTTCTTAAAAGTGACCTCAGTGGTATATCCAGGAAAGTTGCTGTCCCAGGTATACCGATTTTCATAAGCCGCTCGAAACAGCTCGCGGGCAGAAGTTTGTACCGCAGTCATAGGCGTCTCCCTTATTCGAAGTTCTTCTCTCTACTCTAATCACTTTCGCCAGGTTAGGGTAGCACTGCGATCTCGCTGATCGACTCTTCTCGAACCTCAATTTGAACCGTCTTGATGCGCAGATGCACATGGGGGCCCCAACTTTGCTGACGGACCCAGCATTCACGACCCGAACAATACTCCAAAATAAAATCGGGCAAATCTATAGGCTGCTGCTTGAGTCTCACAAACATTCCAGGACGTAGAACCAGTGATGGCATAGGGACTAACCTCCAGCAAAAAGCTCACTCTGGGTAAATAGTACATACGAACTATTTAATCTGCAAGCCTATTT
>JBCBZL010000068.1:0-17171 GCA_039815385.1 Cyanobacteria bacterium P01_A01_bin.114 | reverse complement strand
TTTTGAACCGTGCGAACCTGGGTATGGAAGTGATGCACGAGCGCAATGCTCACAACTTCCCGCTTGACCTGGCGGCAGGTGAGGCGGCTCCGGTGGCCCTGACGGCTCCTGCCATCAGCGCGTAGGTTGAGACACCCCGAAGCGAAGCAACCATTGAGTGGTTGAGCGAATCCCGTTTGACCAACTGAATATGCGAAAGCGCCCCCCGGACTCCGGGGGGCGCTTTTGTGTGTTTAAAAAGTGTTTATGCCAACCAGGCGGGTGAGAAACGTTTGTGCTTTTGCTTTATCGGTTTTTTGGACCGCTGCGATCGCACTCAGTCTGGCGCCCCAGCTATCCATCATGCGATACGCCAGCAGGATTGCCAGATCGAGGTCTGTAAACTCCATTTCTAGCTTCCAGTCTGGCCCCTGATCTGGAATCCAGAGATTAATGCGTCGTCGCCGCCCCAGCCCAGCAATGTCGTGTCGCACCGGCAGCGCAACGCCCATCCGCTGTCGCTTGGCCTCCTGGATGAGGTGCTATAGAGCCGTATTGCTCAACACGGCTATGTTCTTCCCCAGGTGAGCCGTTGGCGCGATACTCAGACCTGTTTTTTGACTTGTCGTTCATTAGGATTGTTAATGTTTTTACAAAGAAAAATTAAAATGCCCTTGCCGAGGAGATTCGGTGGCATGACTCAGCTTAGAAATCCTCTTGAGAGCATTAATCTAACCAGGGAGGGAAACCTTGTTAAAGATTCTCATTGATGCCATTCACCAAAGTCTATTGCCCACGCTGGCAATTGAGAGCCGCAGCCCGTTTGATCCGGTCGTAGCGAATGCTGTGCCACCGCCCTGGCGGCTGTTGGGGGCCGGAAACTATGCCGCAGTGCTTCACCATCCAGACTATGCTGACTATGTAATCAAGGTTTATGCACCAGGGCGCGAGGGTTGGGCAGAAGAGGTCGAGGTTTATCGACGGTTGGGGGCTCACCCTGCCTTTTCGACCTGTTTCCATGCTGAGCCTGAGTTTTTAGTGCTCAAACGGTTGCATGGCATCACGCTCTATGACTGCCTGGCCCAGGGTCGGGTGATTCCTAAACAGGTGATTCAAGATATCGATCGGGCGCTGGCCTATGCGCGAGATCGCAACCTCAACCCCCACGATATCCACGGTCGCAATGTGATGATGCACCAGGGTCGGGGGCTAGTTGTCGATATTTCTGATTTTCTCAAACCTGAAACCTGCAACGCTTGGAACGATCTTAAACGAGCCTATGACTGGTTTTACCGACCCTTATTGGCACCGCTCCGGGTGCGGGTGCCCTATCCGGTTCTAGACTGGGTGCGCAAGAGCTATCGCTGGTTTCGCCGCTGGCTGCGACGGCGTTCTGCGGGGCGTCAATCTGCGAGGCATTGAATAGATATCAAACAAGCTAGCCTGAATGAATGAGCCATTTTTCAAGCATTGCAGCTAGCGCCTTCGGGGTAATCGGTTTCGCTAAATAATCATTCATGCCTGCTTCCAGGCATCTGGCTTTGTCTCCTTGCAGGGCATTGGCCGTAATCGCAATGATCGGAATATGCCGATGGTGCTCACCAGCCCTACCCTCACGAATCCGCTGACTGGCTTCGTAGCCGTCCATCTCTGGCATCTGGCAGTCCATCAAAACTAAGGTATATGGTTTCTCTTGAGGGGTCTGTTCTAGCTTCTGGAGCGCTTCTATCCCGTTGAAGACGCAGTCTACCGATAGCGCTAGTTTTTTGAGCAACTGCTTGACGACCATTTGATTGATCTGATTGTCTTCTACCAACAACAAGCGGGCTTGAGTCGACTCAAGCGAGAAAAACGGTCTCTCCTGATGAGCGAGTTGCCTGCTTAGAGACGTTGAATGATTTTGCCCCACGGCGGTTGAGGTGACGGGTAATGTTGGCTTGAAGCCCCTCGCCATGGCCAGGGCGTTAAACAGATCAGCGGTGGTGGTGGGCTTGGTAAAATACGCACCAAAGCCTAGCTCAGTAAAAAGCTGAGTGTTGTTTTGGTTACTGATTGCGGTCATCATCACCAGTGGCATCGCCTGAAAACAGGTATCTGCCTTGAGCCGCTTACCCAGCTCAGCCCCATCCATGCCGGGCATCTGCATATCTACCAAAACGATATCAAAGGGGGGCTGACCAGCCTTGCAGGTACGAGCCCGACATAGCGCCAGGGCACTGGCACCGCTAGAGGCCTCTAGCACAGTCGCCCCCCAGTCGCGCAGTCGGCTACATAGGATGTCACGGTTAGTCGCGTTATCGTCTACCACCAGCAGCGTCAAGGCGTGCAAATCCATCAGCAGGTTAGCGGGTTGGGTTCGGTCGCTGCGCTGTAGTGTGACCGTAAATTCAAACTGACTCCCCTGGCCCCGTACGCTCTGCCCATAAAGGCTGCCGCCCATTAACTCGCAGAGCTTTCGGGTAATCGCAAGCCCGAGGCCTGTCCCGCCATATTTACGGGTGGTGCTGGCATCGAGTTGAGTAAATGGGTCAAACAAAGTAGGCAGCTTCGCCTGAGGTATGCCTACCCCCGTATCGCGCACTGAACCGGTGAATATCAGGTCACCGCCCGAAGCCGTCAGCCCGCATCGAATGACAATTTCTCCCTGCTCGGTGAACTTAATGGCGTTATCGATCAGATTGATCAAGATCTGCCGCAAGCGCCCCGAATCACCCTTGACCATCGTGTGCTCAAGACCGCGTAGATCTAGCACCATCTCTAAGCCTTTTTCTTGCGCTTTTAAGGCCATGGCCTTGGTGCAATCTTCTAGATGCTGGCACAGGTCAAAGTCTAGATTTTCTAATTCCAGCTTGCCAGCATCCACTTTTGAGAAATCGAGAATGTGGTTGAGCAAGGTCAGTAAAGATTCAGCGCTGGACTTGGCAATGCTGGCTTGCTGTTGCTGATCTTGGTTGAGCTTTGTCCCTTGCAAGAGACTCAACATACCAATCAGGCCGTTCATAGGCGTACGAATTTCATGGCTCATGTGGGCCAGGAAATTGCTTTTGGCACGGGCAGCGGCGACGGCCTCTTCTTTAGCCTGTTGCAGCTCTAGCTCGGCTTGTTTACGCAGGGTAATATCGGTGAGCGAACCGCTCATGCGGATCGCAGTACCGGCTTCATTCCAGATCGCCTTGCCCCTGGCAAACACCCATTTGTAGCTGCCACCCTGACAACACATCCGATATTCACAGGCATAGGTAGGGGTTTCCTGGTTCAGGTAGCGTTGAAACGTAGTCCGCAGGACGGGCTGATCTTCTGGGTGAACGTAGCTAAACCATTTGTCAAAGGTATCAATTTCCTTATAGTCATAGCCAACAATTTCTAGACAGCGAGGAGAGAGAAAGTGGTCATTGGTGATTAGGTTGTGATCCCAAATACCATCGTTGCTGCCTTCAATCGCCAAATGCCACCGTTCTTCACTTCTGCGCAACGCAGCTTCTGCCTGTTTTCGTTCAGTAATATCCTCTAAAATGCCCTCGACTGCGATTAGATGGCCACCGCTGTCTTTGACAGGATGTTGGGAGACCTGTATCGTGCGTTCTCCACCATCTGGATGGATGAAACGCATGTCGAACTGCTGAAAATCCACCGAGGTTTGAATCAGCTCAGAAACAGCTGTATGAGCCGTTTCTAAAGCGTCTGGCAGCCAATTGATGATGGTCGGCCAGGGCCTATCAATGAGGTCTGCTTTTCTTTTGATCCCAAAAACAGAGGTGAACCCACCACTCACGTAGGTGACAATGCCATCGCGCCCCGTGTGGCTGAAGATGACAAACTTTTCGCCGATATCATCTACGAGCCGCTGAAATTTTGCCCGACTCTCCTGGAGGGCATGCTCTATTTGTTTGCGAGCGCTAATATCGGTATGGGTCCCCATCATCCGTAGGGGATGCCCCTCCTCTGTCCATTCAATCACCTTACCGCGCTCAAGAATCCATTTATAGCTACCGTCTTTGCAGCGCAGCCGATATTCCGTTTGATGCGTAGCGGTTTGACGGCTGAGATACTGATCCATATTGGCGTAGAGCTGGCCGTTATCTTCAGGATGAAGACGGCTCTCCCATTCTTCCAGACGATTCTCCATTTCGTGTTC
This sequence comes from Cyanobacteria bacterium P01_A01_bin.114, assembly GCA_039815385.1. Lineage (GTDB taxonomy): Bacteria > Cyanobacteriota > Cyanobacteriia > Phormidesmidales > Phormidesmidaceae > SIO4C1. Next base: position 13,057 of record JBCBZL010000068.1, on the reverse strand, counting down.
GGCATAGCCCAAAATGGCCTTCAACTGTCGAGAGAAGAAGATATTCCCCGTCTGAATGTTCCAATCCCAGATACCATCTCCCGATCCTTCGAGGGCAAATTGCCAGCGCGTGTCGCTTTCTCGCAGCGCTCTTTCAGTCTCTTTGAGGGCGGTAATATCTCGACCTACGGCTTGAAATTCAATGAAATCGCCATCTGGGTCAAACAGGGCTCGATCGGTCCACTGTTGCCAGGCAATCGTGCCATCTGGAGCAATCACCCGATGTTCACAAGTGACGACGGGATTGTCTACAGAAAGGCGATTTAAATTTTGTGAGGGGATGTCTTTGTCTTCGTCGGGCAGGAGCAGGGTAAAGGTTTGACCCAGAAGTTCTGCGGGTGTTTTCTGAAAATAGTCGCAGTAGGCGTCATTGACAAACGTCAGGGTGCCATTGGGCAAAAAACGACAAATGAGTTCTGTCTGGTCGGCGATGATGCCCCGATAGTAGGCACGACTGGCCCTGAGCTCGGCTTCAGCCTGTTTGCGATCGCTGATATCCCTCACAAAGGCAAATTCATAGGCATCTTCATCCAGCTCTAGGTAATTGAGGCTGATTTCCACTGGGTAGATGTGACCATCCTTAGCCTGATGACGAGATTCAATCGTGACGGATTGTTGTTGTTTAATAATTTGCCAATGTTCATCCCAGCCATTGGGGGGAAGATCAACTGAAATATCGGGGACTGAAAGGGTGAGAAGTTCTTCTCGGCTATACCCTAACATGGAGCAGGCTGATTGATTCACGTAGGCAAAACGGCCATCTGGGTAAATTAAAAACACCCCGTCGCCTGCCAAATCAACGGCTAACTGGGTCATGGTCAGGGCCTTGGTGCGCTCTTCAACTTTGATTTCTAGCGCCTGATTGAGTTGTTGGAGTTGTTGTTCGGCCTGTTTAAGCTCCCTCAGGTCGATATCTATACAATACATTTCAGATTCGCCAGCAAGATTGGTCAAGATAATATGACTTGAGAAAACTGGCACGCTAGCCCCGTCTTTACCCATTAAGTTCAGCTCACTGGCCGGAATCGGCTGACCTTCATTTAGCCAGTGCTCCACCGCCTCAATCACCCCCTGCCGCATCTCTGGCGGAATAATCAAATCCTCTAGTTTTTGACCCAGAACCTCTGCTTTGGTATAGCCATAAAGCCTTTCACTGGCCTGATTCCAGTAAATCACCCGACGATGGCGATCATACCCTTGCACCGCAATTTTAGGCAGCGCCTCAAACAAGTGGCGAAATCGCTGTTCGCTTTCCGCTAAATTTGCTTCGGTTTGTTTGCGATCGCTAATATCTCGGATGATCACCAACACTTCTTGAGCGTTGAGGGGGGCAATGCGGACTTCCTCGGTGCGCAGATCCCCGTCAAAATCAAAAATCTGCTCGTAGACCTGTAAGCAACCACTCTCCAGGGCCTGACGGGCATAGTAGAGCCGCTGTTCAGCCAGCTCAGGGGATAAAACATCGTAAACTGCTGGCATCGTAGCGTCGCTAGAGGGGTATTTGACCAGGACGGCACTACCCCCTAGCATCTGGTGATAGTGCCCTTCTCGATCCATGCGAATCAGGAGATCGGGGAGGGTCTCAATGATGATGCGGTTGGTCAGCTCACTCTGCTCAAGGGCGGCTTGGTTGCGATCTTTAAGGTCAACGTTCAGAAGGGCATGCCCCTGTCCGTTTTGTCCCCCGGCCTGTGGCTGCGAAGGAGAGAGGGTGGCCGCCAGCAAACTGTCGGCGGTGACCAGCCCCACCAGGCCGCCCTGCTCGTCGACGAGGGGCAGGTGACGAATTTTATGCTGCTGAAATAAATGAAGGGCAACCTGGGGGTGAGTAAACGCAGCGGCCTGTAGGGTAATCACAGGCTGTCTCATTACCTGATGCACCTGCCGCTGGTCAAAACCGGAGGCCTGCTGAGCACTCAGACGAACGACATCCCGCTCTGTCAAGATGCCGACAACGTGCTCGTCTTCTACCACAACGACGCAGCTTGATAAGGCGACAGCCCCGGAGGACTCGGCCATTTGGGCAATAGCAGCTGCAGCAGAGGTATCCGGAGAAACAACCAAGGGAGCCCGAACAATGCCTAGCTCGGATTCTATCGGGGTAATCGCCATAAGCTGGGGGCAAATAGGGCGGGGGCTTGTCTATTCCATCTTTCCTCAATTAAGGCACAGATCCCGATGAAACCGACAGGAGAGTTGCCTCTATTATCGGGTATCGCTAGATAGGATTGCTGAGTAGGATTGCTGGACGGCTTAATAGGGCGGCTTAATAGGGCGGCTTAATAGGACGGCTTATCAGTGGGGCAAAGCTGGGCAGCATCCGCATCGGCTGCACTTGCCTGAATGGCACCGTATTCTAAATAATTCTGAATATAAAGACATCCATATTTCAACAGCTGGTCAATATCTTCGAAAATCCCTGGATTCCAGAGGGTGACGGTCTTGTCTTCGCTAGCGGATACAATCGCATAGTCCTGCGGGGTCAGCACAACTTTCCAAACAGCGGCACTGTGCCCCTTTAGGCTGGTGAGTAGCTCTCCCTCCAGGTTCCATAGCCGGAGCTGGCCGTCTCCGCTGGCCGAGAGTAAGATCGGTTTTGTGGGATGAAAAACCACGCTGCGCACCTCTTTGAGATGACCGCGCAGCGTGGTGAGGTGATTGCCCTCTATGTCCCAAACCTCGACCGTACGATCAAACCCACCCGCAGCAATTAGCCGATTGTCAGGGCTAATAGCCACGTCAATAAAACCCAGATCGGCCCAAGGTGCGCTCAGGCGCTTTAGGTGTTTCCCATGGGCATCGCCCAGGCGCACGGTGCTGTCTAGCCCAGCCGAAGCCAGCAGAGTGCCATCCTGGCTAAAGGCCACCGCTCTGACTTCATTGGAATGAGCCACAAATGACTGAAGCGCCTGACCCTGGTGGTTCCAAATCTTGACCGCATGATCGGCACTAGCAGTGGCAATGGACTGACCATCTGGGCTAATATCCACATCCCATACAGCCGCCGTATGCCCTGATAAGGTGGCTAGCAGGGTACCGTCAAGGTTCCAGAGACGGGCCTTTTGATCCCAGCTGGCAGAGGCAACCGTTTGACCGTCGGGGCCAAAGTCAATCCCTAACACTGAGTTGGGATGTGGCCAGTCAGCCAACAAATCACCTCGACGAGTCCAAAGTTTGAGGGTGTTGTCATCCCCGCCAGAGGCCAGCACGCGACCGCTGGGGCTGACCGCCAGACTAACCACGTCAGCCTGGTGCCCCAGCAGCGACTTAGAAACAAACTGGTTGAGCGCCCAGACTCGCACCGTCTCATCCTGGGAGGCCGAGATTAGCTGCTGACCATCCGGGCTAAACACCAGGCTCTGGATGCGATCGCGATGCCCTTCAAAGTTTTTAAGCCAGGTACCCTGGCGACTCCAAAGGCTAATTGTCCGATCCCACGAGGCGAGCGCAATTTGTTCACCGTCGGGGCTAAACGCGACATCAGTCACCCCGAGTCGATGTCTGCGCAGGGTCTTTTTCAACGCCCCGTCCAGGTTCCAGAGTTTAGCCGTGCCATCGTAGCTGCCTGAGGCCAGGGTTTGGCCATCGGGGCTAAAGGCCACGGCTGAGACTTCTGCCCCATGCCCGCTCAGCGTCTGTAACAGGGTGCCGTCAGCTTGCCAAAGCTTTACCGTGTTATCTTCACTGGCCGAAGCAATCAGCTGGCCATCGGGGCTAAACACCACCCGTAGAATCTTGTCTGTGTGGCCCGAAAGGGTAGCGATCAGCTCTCCGTCTAACCGCCAAAGTTTTACCGTACTGTCGGCACTGCCCGAGGCCAGCAAGCGACTATCGGGGCTAAAGGCCACCGCAAATACATCCTGGGTATGACCACGTAGGGTACGCAGGGGCCGACCCGAGCGGTCCCAAAGCTGAAGACTGCGGTCACCGCTGGCCGAAGCAATCAGCTGCTGATCGGGGCTGATCGCGACCGCCCAAACTCGCCCCGAATGGCCCCTCAAGACAGCCTGGGGCTGCCCCTGATGATCCCAAATGCGCAGGGTGCTGTCGGCCCCACCCGAGATAATTTGCGCCCCGTCTGGGCTGACGGTCACGTCCCACACACCGCCCTTGTGCCCGGTCAGGCGATTAATTTCGTTGAGGCCAAAAACAGCCTGCTGTAGGGTTAAGCTGACCCGCGATCGCAGTGCCCTCTGAGAAATACTAGCCCTTTGAGAAATACTGTGGGTCTGCAATAGCCGTCCGGCCCGAATTGCCTGCATCAGACTATCTAATCGATTTTCTGATGCAAAGAGCGCTTCGGCAGAGCTGGCTAGGGCCTCGATTTCTTTAGCCTGTAACCGTCGTGCCTGACCTCGGGTGTGCAGCCCGAGGGTAATCGCCGTCGCCAGCGCCATACAAAGAAAGCCAATCACCACCGAAAGGCGCTGATTGTACTGCTTTGTCTGGGTCAGCCGCTTTTCGACCGCCCGGGCGCGGGCCACCTTAAACGCACTCTGCATTGCGATTTGCTCTTGTTGCTGGCTAGCCGCTAAAAATTGATAGTCGGCATCGCTTAACCCCTTGCCTAAGCTCCAGGTCTGAGCGTCTTTGAGGGCTTTCCCCCGCAGCAGGCGCGACTCATCCTGCTGGCTAGACCGCAGCCAGGCTCTAAAGGCCTGGGCATAGGGGCGCAGCTCGGCCAGCTTGGCATCAATCCAGCTCGGATTAAAGATCTCTTGATAGATCCGGTTTTTCACCCGCAGGGTGCCCTGCCGGTTTTCGACTAGCCCTGACAGCAGTAAGTCAAGATGGTCGGCGCTGTCGTTATACAGCACCCCGTTAATGGGGCAGTGGGGTAGATCAGCGGTGGTGAGGGCGGTGGGCACCATCTCGTCACACACCAAAATCTGCTGGTAGATGCTCAACAATCGGCTGGCTCGCTGCTCGTTGCGCAAAATGCGATCGCGAATGGTTCGCAGATGTTCTGGGTTATCCTGAGATTCCCAATAGGTGAGCACATGCTGCCGCACCAACGCCTCGACCCAGTCAGCGGGGCGGGCGGGGATGGAGTCGCTGTTAGGGCGTTCCAAGGCATGCCGCTCGACCAGCTGACAAAGCTTTTGAGTCAAAAACGGCTGTCCATTGGTCCAGGTCAAAATTTCTTTCAGAACCGCCATCGGGTCATCTACAGCGTCTCGCAGACCCTCGGCCAGGGGCAAAGCATCTTCAGGCTGAAACCCTCTGAGTGCGATCGCACGCCCCACATTAAAAGGCGTCCTCAGCGGATCGCTAATCAGCTCCGAAGGCGTCGCCACCCCAAACAGCGCCCAGGTCAGTCGACGATACTCAGAATTATCGGCCCGCTGGTTATAGCAATACCGTATTAGCGCAAAAAAGTCGTTTACCGAAAACGGCAGCGCCAAAGCACTGTCAATTTCGTCGACAAAAATATACAAGTGCGTCTGGGGCAGCTGTCCCAGCAAAATATCTTCAATAAACAGGCACAGCCGCTGCTGAAGCGAGCAGCCCTCGTGATCGTGCCACCACTGCTTAAAATCAACCCGTCCGTACAAATCAAATTTGCTGCACAGATCCAAAATCAGGCTCTTGTACCACTGCGCTGGGGTAATATGCTCGCTACCAATGCTCGTCAAATCTAAAGAGACACAGTGACCGCCCACCTGCTCTAACTGCCGTTGCATATTGACCCGCAGACTTGACTTGCCCATCTGTCGAGCGTTAAAGACATAGCAAAATTCCCCTGCTGTGAGCGCAGAGAAAAGCTCTCGATCGGCCTGCCTGGGAATGTAGCTGGGAGCATTGAGCTGCAAACTCCCCCCAACTTGATACCGATAGCTCTGCATAAGCTAGCGCAGTGCCACCATACTTACTATTCTTACATTATGACTTTAGAGCTGAGATAAGAGCTGAGATATGTTGGGCAATATGGGCGATATGAACTGTATATGGCTAACTATGTCGTAAACCACGTAAATCAGCCATTAAGCTGAGAACAGCATGGCATTAAAGTATTGCCGGTAAAGATCGCAGCTCAGCGTGGCAATATTACCCTCTAACCTAATCAACCCCAGACTTTCCAGACGATATGCACACACCGCGTCAAGCTGCAACCCTTCAGGCGACTTAAGCAGCTCTCGAATAGCTTCTAATAAACCCGGATGCCGTTGGAGCACCTGCCAATGACGCCTGAGATGACCTGCATAAATCCCTGCCTGGGTAGGGGCATCTGCCAACAGCTTCTGTAGCTGAATATCCCCATGTTTAAGCCAATACAGTGCGGTTTGAACCAAGTGAGGATGCCCTCCGACTAGAGCCTGCAGCTGTTGGGCAACAGCACTCCCGTCAGCTGCGACTCCAGATAGCTCATAGCACTCTATCAGCGTTTGTATCTCCGCAGACGTCAGCTCGGGTAGCTGCAAAGCCAGCCCAATATTAAACGGTGACTGGCTGATCTTGAGGGGAACGTATACCTCAGTGTTGTAAGCCATCACCAACCTTAAGTTTTGCCAGATAGACTGCTCCATCCCTTCTTCATGCCAGGCCCGCAGCATTGGCAAAAATTCTTGTACCAGCTCCGGATATTCAAATATCTGATCAACCTCATCCAGGGCGAGTACCCAGGGCCGCGCCGTCTGCCTAAGCAAATATTCACGAAAGTAGAGCTTGCAGCTGATTTTATGACCTAACTCTTCATCCCAGTAGTCATCAAGCTTAGACTCTAGACCCAGCTGATAGGTCACGTTGAGACCAAACCAGCGTAAAAATCGCCCCAGGTCACCAGCAATCGAACCGTCCACCTCTTGAAAATTGAGCAAGACAGTTTTCATCCCCCGCTGCCGGGCATAGTCAAGCACCCGCAGCACCAGTGACGTCTTACCTCGACTGCCCGGTGCCTTAATTCGAATCAGCCCGCCGGGCCGATCAACCTCCGAAAATGCCTGTGATTCAAGATCGAGGCGGCTCAAATAAACCGAAGATTTGAGCGGCAGCGCTGTACTCGGAAATGAGATCGCATTCATACCAGCGGAAGGATGTTGAACAGGACTCAATAGACGTTCTTTGCCATGGCCGTTGGTAGATAGGGGCTCCAACTGGCTTAAAATCATGCGGACATTTTTCTTGGTCACCTTCTGATCGAGGGCATCAGAAATAGACCGCCAAAGCTGAGCACCCACATCCCGAATATACTCTGGGTGATAGCCAGCATCCTTGGCAATTTGGGGATACAGCCTACCTTCCCAAGAAAACTTAAAAACAATCTCTTGCACATATGACAACGCTTCAGGAGCGACAATACTTTTGACGAGTTCCAAAGCTTCAGTGTCGGTCATGATTCAGATGAGAGAGGTGTTTGAATCCACACGGCAAAATCCTCCCCCATCCTATAGGTTTTTCCCCCAGTGCGCACTAGCCACGATGCACGCCCCGTGCCTTCCGAACCCAGCCCCTGAAAATAGCTGATCGTTAAGCAATCACTGAGCCACTCAGCAGCCACTCATTCCAACGCAAAGGCAAGCTCCTCCACGGCTGGGGCGGTCACTACGTCAGCATGTCATAGTCGTCGTGCCATAGTCGTCGTGCCATAGTCGCTGTGTCATAGTAAGCGTGTCATAAGAACCTGCCTAAAACTTCAAAATGAAGTAAGCCTAAAACTAAGTTTGACTAGGCCCTCCGCACTCGGCTACGCCCAGCATAGTTGATGTCTTAAAGTCTGCTGGCCTAGAAAAGTAAGATACTTTGTAATACGTTGTCGTGTGTTGTACGGCTAACTCTATGGCTGACTCTACTGATTCCCCTCTTGCCCTAGGGCTCATGCTAGGCGCTGATAATCGGGTTCGCTGCTGGTGGCCAGGCCATCATCCAGACTACCTGGCCTATCACGACGACGAATGGGGCCAACCCGTTGACGACGACATACGCCTATTTGAAAAGATCTGTCTTGAAGGCTTTCAATCAGGGCTAAGCTGGCTGACCATCCTCCGCAAACGCGAAAACTTCCGAGCAGCCTTTGACGGATTTGATTTTGAGAAGATCGCTGGATATCACCAGACAAACGTTGAGCGACTTTTACAAGACGCTGGCATCGTCCGCCATCGCCAAAAAATTGAGTCGGTGATTAACAATGCCCGACGGGCCTGTGAGCTCAAAGCAGACTTTGGCTCGCTCGCAGCCTACTTTTGGCAATATGAACCGTCCCCCGATGAGCGCCCCCAGCAGTTTGACCGAGACACCCTCATGCAGCTGTCCAAGACATCGAGCTCAACAATACTCAGCCGCGACCTAAAGAAACGCGGCTGGTCGTTTATCGGACCCACGACAGCCTATGCTTTTATGCAAGCGATGGGTTTAGTCAATGACCATCTAGAAGGCTGCTTTTGTCGAGCCACCACAGAGACCGCGCAACAGCAGTTTCGGCGATCCCGTCGGAGAGCGCAGTGAGACTTTGAGTTTTCAGCTAATGGCGCGATGTGACTATCCCCCCATCCCTTCCCAGAAAGATTTAAGCTGTACACATAAGACTCATTTGATTCGGAGATCCCGTTGACAAATACTGTTCCCATTTATTTAGTAGATGCCACCCAGCTTCAGGCCCACCATGCAGACAGCACTGCCTGGCAAACCGCATCGGGGTTTAAGGGTAAACCAGATACCTACTGCTTGATCCCAGGGGCTGATGGAACGCTCGAAAAAGTTTTGGTGGGCAAACCTGAGAAGTTGGATATGTGGGTTTTGGGAGGGCTTAGCAAGAGTTTGCCAGCCCAGCAAGTCTACACCCTCGCCGACAGCGTCTCAGCCGAGGAGGCGACTCAGCTGTGCCTGGGCTGGCAGCTGGGTCAATATAGCTTTGATCGCTACAAACAAAACGGAACGGAGCCGTTGCCAAGTTTAGCAATACCAGACAATGTTGATCAGGCTTATCTACACGCAGCGACGGTAGCCACCTTTCTCACCCGAGATTTGATCAATACTCCGACTAGCGATATGGGCTCACCCCATTTAGAGGCGATGGCTCAAACGCTCGCAGTCGCTTACGAGGCAGAAATTGTGGTCACGATCGGAGATGACCTCGTGACCCAAAATTACCCCATGATTTACGCCGTGGGTAAAGCCAACGCTGACCCGCCCCGCCTGATCGACCTGCGATGGGGCGATCAAAATGCCCCTAAGGTCACGCTGGTTGGCAAGGGGGTTTGCTTTGATACGGGCGGGCTTAATGTCAAATCGTCAGCGGGTATGAAGCTGATGAAAAAGGACATGGGCGGCGCAGCTCAGGTGATGGGACTGGCCCAACTCATCATGCACATGCAGCTACCCGTCAGGCTGCGGATGCTGATTCCGGCGGTAGAAAACAGCATCGCGGGGCAGGCAATGCGCCCCCTAGATGTGCTCACCTCTCGCAAAGGTATGACGGTTGAGGTGGGCAATACGGATGCAGAGGGGCGTTTGGTTTTGGCAGATGCGCTCTGGGAGGCCAGTAGCGAAGACCCGCAATTGCTGATTGACTGTGCCACCTTAACCGGAGCGGCTCGAGTCGCGGTGGGCACTGAGCTACCCGCTTTTTTCTGTACCGATCATGCGATCGCAGCCGACCTCAAACAAGCCGGCGACCGTGTAGACGATCCGCTCTGGCAGCTGCCGCTGTACGCGCCCTATCGTCCTATGCTTGACAGCACCGTTGCCGATATTAACAATATCTCAAATACCTCCTATGGCGGGGCTATTACCGCAGCACTGTTTCTCAAAGAATTCACCAAACCTGAAATACCTTGGATTCACCTCGACTTTATGGCCTACAACCTACGCAGCCAGCCAGGGCGACCGGAGGGTGGCGAGGCAATGGGGATGCGTGCCTTATTTGAGCTGATTCGCCGTCGATTTAGCTAAGCAAGGGAAAATAGCGTCGGACATACTGAGTCTCAATCTAGACGATTTTCTCCAAACCTGAGGGTACTAACGGCCTGAGACCGTCAAAGGATTACGGCCTATCTGTGTAACTTCCTTGAAAACTCTGGCTCGCCTGCTGCCACCCTAGTTGAATCTCAGGCCAGCGCAGCATCCAAAAAGCTTGCATCTGTACCCATCCAAGCGCCAGCAGCATAGGTAGCGTAAATGGGGTCTGGCGACGGCTGGCCGCAAGCTGATGGTTAAAGTCGTAGCGCAGCTGCCGAAGAGCCTGCAAATACAGGTCGGGCTCAATTTGCCTGATTTTGCTGAGTTTTGCCAACCGCAACCTAAACGCAGTTAGCTTAACCTGAAAGTTTTCTTCTGGAGACATCCAATAAGCCATATTTGCTCACCTGGTAGGCTGGTCAAAATTCTAGCAAGTTACTCAAGGAAATGGTTCTTTAAGGCAAGATGCGCCCCTATATCAGGAGCGCATGACCTGCCTCATTAGCCGTGTCTCGTCATCGTCAGACCGATTGTGGCCATAGGGCACTAACCCACAAACTCAAAAGAGTCACTTTGCAGATTGAGGCTCTCATTGCCTTGAACAACCGCTACCAAATCATGGTTAAGATACCAAGAATATCGGCTGACTTTATATAGGTAGGTGTTCCCCCGACTGCCGTAGGCTCGGTAGTTTGCAGCCGTACCTTGAAGTTGAATCTTGTCTTCTTGAGCGTTGAAGTCAACGATATTTGCGTAATCCCAGCTGTAGCCCCTTGAATAATAAGATTGGTATTGATTGCCTAAGACAAAAGTATCCTGACCAGCTCCCCCACTTAAGATATCTCTCTCAAAGAGCCCCGCTGTTAATCGGCTAGCCCCCTCTAGAATGTCATTCCCGTCGTGACCCTTGAGCCAATCTGAACCACCACCGCCTAGCAGTCGGTCGTCGCCGCCTAAGCCTAGTAGCACATCTGAGCCAAACCCACCTCGCAGAGCATCATTGCCTGCTCCCCCCTGAAGAGTATCGCTCCAGGGTGTCGCATCTAGCACCGAGATACTAAAGCTGGTATCCGCAAAAGCACCACTGGTATCTGTGGCTCGAATGGTCAGATCAGTGCTGCCCTGGGTTTGTCGAGCATAGTCTAGCGTTAGCGTTCCGGCCTCGGCATCTATAACAGTACTGGTAAATAGGGATGAATTTGTATTCCCAATGAGTGCATAAGTGAGATCGGCATCAGCATCTTCCCCATCTGAAAAGATACTGAACAAGTCAATCACACTATTAGGTGCATTGTCGGTGACAACAAAGTCTCGGAGGGGAGTATCGACCATCGGCGCAGTGTTGACGCTAGCAGCAACCACGACTGACACGGTTGCTTTACTGCTAGCCGCCCCATCACTGAGGATGTATTCAAACGTTGCATCGCCGCTAAAGCCTGACTCCGGCGTAAAAACAATGTCTCCTTGATCGTTGAAAGCAACCGTGCCATTAGTGGCATTTCCTATATCAATGATTTGCAGGGTATCTGAGAGATCGACGTCGCTATCGTTAGCTAAAAGATCAGCCACCGACAAAGCTAACGTCGCGTCCTCAGCCGTTGTAAAAGCATCGTCTTCTGCAACCGGAGGAGTATTTGTCGGAACTGATGTCAGATACTCAAAAGAGGTCGAATTCAGATCTAAGCTTGCTACTGTTTGATTTTCTAAAATAGCGATCAGCTCTCCATTAAAGCGGAGCTCAACCTCTGTCCCAAACTGAACCAAGCTGTAGTCGCTAGCCTGACCCTGTAGCTGGATGACATCTTGCCCTGTAAAGTCTGTAATGCGCGCATAGTCAGCATCACCTGCTGCCACATAGTAGACCTGACTCTCGTCGCCCAAGATAAACCGATCGCTATCGGCCCCGCCCGTGAGCCGATCAACTTCTCCAGCCCCAGCTGCAATACTGTCCGTACCGTTGATGACATCATCTTGATTACCCCCCGAAACTTGATCGTTCCCAGTTCCCCCGCTCAAGATATCGGCACCAGGGGCACCATTGATAACATCATCACCAGCGCCGCCTTCAACCGTGTCATCGTTGAAGCCTGCATCAATAACATCGTCGCCGTCATCACCGTTGATGACGTCATCACCCAGACCCCCGTTGAGAATATCATTATCACCGCCGCCGCTAATCGTATCAGCTCCGTCATCACCATTGAGGGTGTCTCTGCCAGTGCCACCCTCAATGGTGTCATTGCCGCCACCGCCTTGAATCACATCAAAGGCATCTGTACCGACAAACACTTCATCCGCATCTGTGCCGACAAGATTAACCCCACTCCCCACATAGGTAAAGTAGTCAGCGGTGAGATCTAGATCTCCAACGTTTTGGTTCTCTAAAACAGCAATAAGCTCTCCTTGCAAACGGAGTTCAACATCTGCCTCCACCTGGGTCAGGCTGTAGTCGCTCGGGAGACCGTATAGCTGAATTTCATCTACCCCAGGGTTGAAATCTGTGATGCGGGCAAAGTCACTGTCGCCGCCTTCTACGTAGTAGGCTTGCAGATTACTCCCTAAGATAAAGGTGTCACTGCCTCCCATCCCAGTGAGAATATCCGCTTCGTTAGCGCCAACAGCAGCGTCACTGCTGCCATCGATAACATCATTGCCACCCCCTCCCATAACCTCATCGTTACCGGCCCCACCGGTTAGAGTATCGTTACCAGGTGCGCCTAGAATGCTGTCATCACCGCTACCACCGTCGATAGTGTCATTGCCAAAATTACCATCAATGGTATCGTTACCGTCGCCACCATTAATGTCATCACTACCGACATTACCGTCGATAATATCGTTGCCGTCACCACCAGTGATCACATCAGGATCGGCCGTCCCAGTCAGCGTGTCGTCTCCAGCAGTTCCTAAAATATCAGCCATTCTTCACTTATCCCTACAATAATTTCCGAACAAATTCTTATTTTTTGATACCTGAAGTCAGGCAAATATCATCCAGTATCTGCACAGTTGAATTACTTAAAAAGCAAGCATCCGATCAGAAGAAGTTGTTAAGGAGATAGTGAGCAGTTCGCATCACTGCTTCAAAACCTATTAAAACATCCTGAAAAACTTAAAAGGCATT
>JBCBZL010000079.1:0-15950 GCA_039815385.1 Cyanobacteria bacterium P01_A01_bin.114 | reverse complement strand
CTGAAGACGCTTTGGCGAGGCTTCAGTAAGCTGAGTCATCTACTCGAAGGCGCTCAACTCGCCAATAAAGCTTAGTAACCATAGGCTTTACAGCGACTTGTGCGTAATGGATAGCTCCCAAGGAGGGGATTTAGTTGGATGCCTTATTAAATTCTTGTTCCTTAATCAATCAAAGGAGGGCTAAGGGGGATCTCTGCGAGAAAGTAATGCTGAAAATAATTTAGAGTCATCGGAACACCCTATAAAGTAGGCTCAGCTATAAAAGTGTCTAACAACAAATCGAGAAGAACTCGAGAATATAGCAATCATCCAACAAGATTACCCGCTTGGGTACTGTCAAAAGGTCACCCCATAGACCAGGTTTGAAACAGGTTTAATCTTCTATTCAAACTGCCGCCTATGACGATTGCAAAGATTACCCTGTACACGGTCGAGGTTCTTTCACAGACTTCTAAAACCTCAGCGTTTGTAAAACTCTATGACTCAAACGAGCGTCAGATTGGCTCCATTAGCTTTTGGCGTCCAGAATTTATCGAAGCTGCCATAGCAGATGAGCTAGCGAGTCCGGCTGACGATAATCTCATTTTTGCCTCAGAGCAACTGTCGGAGGTTCTAGACATCTTGCGTAACGAACAACCCGTGTATTTTGTCTCTACCCGTGGAGTTGGCAAAATCATAGCAGGGAAAGAGCCCGTGGGTGAGGCAGAGTAAGTACTATAGCCGTCTACACCGGGATCATGGCGCGTTCACTACGAATTGCTTTCGACCATCTAGCCCAGGTCAACCTGTCGCTCAAACGCCGGGGATATCCTAGCCAGAAAACTTTTGCGGCGGACGTGGGGCCTTCTCTCTCAACGGTCAAAAAGTTTTTGAAAGGAGACCCGATTGACTACGAGAACTTTCGAGAACTGTGCGATCGGCTGGATATTGATTGGCAAACCGTTGTTCACATAGAGGTCGATCATCCTCCAGCTCTCATCACTCAAGCCAGTGAGCTTGCTCCGTTTAACGTGGGCATTCCAGTTCCCCATCCGGCCTGCTTTTTTGGTCGCACCCGAGAAATCAGCCGCTGCTTCAGTTTGCTCAAACGGCATCCTTTGCAAAATATTGCCATCATTGGCCAGCGCCGCAGTGGTAAAACATCTCTCCTCAAACACCTGGCAAGCCTCACCACGGTTCCCTCCGATCAGCTCAGACCTGATCAAAAATCAGACTGGCTTCCCCATCCAGAACACTATCGATGGATTTTTATAGACTTTCAAGATGCTCGGTTTGCCACTCGAGAGGGCATTCTGCACTATTTATTAAAAGCGCTGGGCATCGCGATCGCGGCCCCTTGCGATCTGGCCTGCTTTATGGAGTTAGTCAGCGATCATCTCAAATATCCGACCATTATCCTGCTAGATGAAATTGGGGTCGGGCTACAGCGGTGTCCGGAACTCGATGACACGTTTTGGGAGAGTCTACGGTCTTTGGCGACCAACCAAACCGGAGGCCGTCTAGCCTTTATCCTGGCCAGCCACGAGGCCCCTATGCAGCTGGCCTCTCACACGGGCCATAGTTCGCCCTTTTTTAATATCTTTGGCTATACCACCACCTTGGGAGTGCTGAGTGAAAAAGATGCCCGAGCACTGATTAGCAGCTCGCCAATCTCGTTTTCTGCTAATGAGACTGATTGGATTTTGACCCACAGCGGTGGCTGGCCTTTTTTGCTCCAAATCCTCTGTTCAAATCGGCTCATGGCGCTAGAAAACCACGACTGCGACAACATTTGGCAAACAGAAAGCATACGTCAGATCGCAGCGTTCCAATACCTGTTGGAATAACGGAGATTTCTGACAAGTGACCCCTGTATCCTTGCCAACAAAGTGCTCCCATAGACCCAAAAGACACCCTAATTTGCTGTTAAATACCCTTCAGCTCTGGGTATGGCTACTGCTACAGCCATCGGCCTGGCGTGGCTACATTGCTCAGATTGATAGCTGCTTGAGGCCCAACTTTTGCTTAGCCGAGCTCCGCCCCCAGCAGCGACGTCGGTCTAGCCTACGGCGGTTGTTGATCTTGGAGTATGGGGTTTTGCCAATTTTGATCAGCTTGGCCGTTGGCGTAGGGCTCTGGATGCTCGGCGCAGATCGGGCCGACATTGCTTTTGGCACCTGTGTAGGACTCGCCGCCAGTCTAGGGACTGCCATTGTGGGTAGCTTGGTGGTCAGCGTGGCGGCTAGCTGGATGGCAAGCGTGATGGGTGGGCTCAGCGGTGGGCTAATTTTTGGTCTATTAGGGGCCGACAGTTTAATTGCGTTTAGCAGTGGGTTTGCTGGCAGCAATTCTGGTTTAAAGACCCTGGTTGAGGCGATTTTACCCCCCATTGTGATGGCCAGTTTTCCAAATGGCGCAGCGGCTGGAATTGCCTTGAATGTCGCTAAGTCTGAGACGAGCTATGCCCTTGGGCAAAAACTGGGGGGCATTGTGCTGGGGGTCACAGGCAGCGCGCTCACCCTTGGCATTTGGGGGGGCTCAGCTAAATATGTGTTAGACCACTGGTTTGTCAGTGAGCAGGGGTTGTCAGCAGACGTAGGGGGGCAGCTGATCTTAGGCGGGCTCCTTGGCGGGTTATTTGGGGTGATGGTGAGCGGGTATACCCGTCGCTGGCGGCGAGATATTATTCTGAGCCTGGCTGCGGGTATCAGTCTCGCGTATCTAGCTGGGTTTGCTTATAATACGCCCAATGCCATGGTGCGAGGGCTGGCTATCGGCGGCGGCAATGCCATGCTGCTGACGGTTTTGTTTGCCCTGGCCTACAACCTGGCGGCGGCAATCGCGGGAGTACAGTCGGGCGCGATCGCAGGCGTCCTCGGCAGCAGCAGCCTCCATACGCTGTTTATCAGTCTGTTGACAGGCTACCCGCTCTGGCCCACCCTTCTGCTGAGTTTGGCAAGCATGGCGGTGGGGCTGACGCTCCCCCTGTGGCTGCCCGTTTGTCTGTACCCGTTTGAGCTAATCTGGCATCTGCTGCTTTATCGTCTTGACGAACAGCTGCCTCATTCCAAGCAGCGCCTCCCGCTGCAAATGAATAGCTCGGCGCTCTCACACGCGGCCTTTTGGGACGAGTTACAGCGCCTCCCCTTCCTGGGCCTCGATCAGTATCTGGTCAGAATCATAAATCGGTCACCCGCAGAAGGTCAGGCTGTGATGGACGCGCTGAGTACGGGCCATCAGCGCTGGGCAGTCCGCAGGGCTCAGATTGAGCTAGACGCTCAGCAGTTAGAACGCTGTAGGGATGTGGGTACGATCGCAGCCCTCCATCAACGGTTAACCCTGGGCGCGTTAAATACCCCCACCGCTCAGCTGCTGCTCAGCTTCAGGCGGCTGAGTGAAGACACCCAGGCAGCTCTAAACCAATCTAGCCTGTACAATCAGCGCCTGATGCTCGGCACCGTCATCGATCACATCGAAGGCCATCTACGAGAACTCACCCGCAGCAGCTATCCCTATGCCCCCCGCTTTCGCCCCATTCTCCAAAGCTGGCGACACAGCGTATGCCAGCATCAACAGCGACTTGTCCAAAAAGTTGAGCTCAGCCAAGAAATTGAGTCTCCCTATATTGTTGGCATTCCGTTGACCCAACAGCAAGACATCTTTGTGGGGCGTCAAGATGTCAGTGCCCAAATTGAGCGACTTTTAAAGGAAAGACGCTACTCATCTTTGCTGCTCTATGGCTAGCGGCGCATGGGCAAAACCTCTTTGCTCAACAATCTGGGTCGACTCCTACCCAACCATATTGTGCCCCTATTTATTGATTTGCAAGGCCCCGCTTCCAAAGCTCGCGATCACGAAGGGTTTCTCTACAATTTGGCCCGAGGCATGGTTCACTCAGCAAAACAATATCGCAGCCTGACCCTGCCAACCTTGAGTCGAGAGGCTTTAGCCGTGGATCCATTTACCATTTTTGATGAATGGCTCGATCAGATCGAAACCCTCCTTGGCCCCAGAACCGCCCTCTTGACCCTAGACGAATTTGAAGCCTTAGATCAGGCCCTCGCCCAGGATCGCTTTGACCAAGATGTGATCCTGGGCATGCTGCGCAACCTGATCCAGCATCGTCCCCGATTTAAGGTATTACTATCAGGCTCTCACACGCTGGAAGCCTTGCAGCGCTGGTCTAGCTACCTGATTAATTTGCAGATCATCCACATCAGCTATCTCAAAGCGCCCGAGGCTCGGCGCTTGATCGAACAGCCTGTGCGTGATTTCCCCGTTCGCTACGATCCCGCCGCCACCCAGCGGATCTTACAGCTGACCCGATGTCACCCGTTTCTAATTCAGCTTTTGTGTGCAGAAATCATTGCCTTAAAAAATGAGCAACCAGGCCCTTCTCGCCGACAGGTCACCCAGGCCGAGGTAGAGGCCGCCATTCCCCAGGCATTGACCAGCGGTAGCTTTTTCTTTGCCGATATAGCCCATAATCAGCAGGCGGCGTCGAGGCTGCTACGGCAGATAGCTGCTGCAGGAGAAGGCGGCCTATATTCTCCCACTTCACCCCAAGAACTGTCCCAGCTAAACGACCTGGTTAAGCAAGAGATTCTAGACGCGATCGCAGGTCAATATCGATTTCAGGTTGAGCTGATTCGCCGCTGGCTAGCCCAGCCAGAGTAGGCTCTAAACAAGCGATCGCACCTTTTCGCCCTGAGCAAACACTCTCGCCATGGCAAGACGAGCCCGTCTAAGACCGTATATCATACGGGTGAATGAGCAAACAAACGCGCAAAACGTCTGAGCAGTCAAGCATATGGCGACTTTTATCCGCACCCTCCAGGCGTTTCAAGATCGCCTTGCCCACGGTCAGGTGGGGGATGCTGCCTTCTTAAGAACTCAAGTCATTGGCATGAGCGCCAACCCTAACGTCGTCGCTCAGCTAAAAAAGTGGGCTGGCCACATCCCAGATATTAACCTCGACCAGCTGAGTCAGCTGCCCAGCCATACCCTGGGCCACCAGTACGCCCACCACATGAAAGCCAACAACATTCAGCCTTTGCAGATCAGTCCAGATTTACAGCCAGAAGCCCAACAATCCCCCTTTGCCCTACGCTTTACCCTCAGTCACGATGTCTTTCACGTACTGCTGGGCTTCGACACCAGCTATGCGGGCGAGGCGGGTGTCCTGGCATTCACCATGGCTCAGAACTACAGTTTTGCCCTGAGCGCTTACCAACCGGTGCTGACACTCCTATATCCGCTCATTTTTTCGACTGAGGCAGACCAGATGCGCGCTAATATCCGCAAGGGCGAAACGCTGGGTCAGCGAGCCAGTTGTTTACTGGCCTACCCGTTTGAACAAAACTGGTCGCGCCCCATTGCTGCCATTCGCACTGAGCTGGGGCTCAACTTTCCTTAACGATGGCCATGACGCCACCGTTTAGAAACCCAGAGGTCTGGGCCACAACTTACCTAGCAACCCTAGAAGGAGCCATGTTTGTTGCACGCGGCTTCGGGGGCTATGGGCATTTTGACGTAGCGGCTACCCATTTATTGAAGATGCTGTTCACTTAAAATGCCACCGCCTAAAATGATGCCACCCTAGCCCATCGCCGCCCAGATCAAATACCCCAGGCTGAGGCTAATAAATAGCAGGCTCGGGGTCACCCAGGTGGCGGTTTGCTCGGTTTGATGATGAAGCTGGGTACAGCCGCAGTAAAGGGTTAGCAGGGTCAGCATCGCAGCAAACAACATCAATAACCCCCCCAGCCAGGGCGAGATAATTAGAGCCACAGGCAGCAGTAGCGAAAAAACGCCCAGCGGCAGGACGGTTGCCCCAGCAATAAAAAGGTCGCCCGTCCATAGACCCCGTCGCCGAAACCAGCCGCGACTAAACGCCAGCACAGCCGTCAAACTCAAAAAAACGGCCCCGCCAGTCACCCAAAGGTTCAGCAAAATCGTGGAAGCGGCCAGGCTTTCAGCCCCGACAACGCCGCGGGATAGCTCATAACCGCTCAGGGTAAAGCAAAAATTGGCCACCAGGGCGAGCAGGCAGCCCACCTCCATGGCCTGACGCGGCGACAGGCGGCCATAGATGGGGAGCATTTCTGCAGCCGGGTTGGTCAAGAGGGCAAAGAAAAGCTGCAAAAATCGTCCTGGTCGAGGGGGCCTGATTCGGGGGTTGGGCTTGCCCTGCGGCTCAAATTTATCCGGCTTGAAATGATTTCGGCTAAATTTGCCTGACCTGAACTTGCCGGGCGTCATCTCACTCAGGTGCGTCTGGACCCGGCGCAGGCCAATCAAATCACCCTGATCTTCAAAGTAACGAACAGCGGTGTGAAAGTCGGCAATAGCCGCCTCTATTTCTTGAATGTCTTCGTGGGCGATACCCCGCTGATAGTAAAACTGCGGTTCATCTCGCTCAAGCGCGATCGCATCGGTAAAAGCTGCGATCGCGCTTTGGGTATAGCCCAGTCGATATCGCGCTAGCCCTAGATAGTAGTGGGCCTGAGCATTGCCGCGATCGAGCCTAAGCACCTGCTGACAGTCGGCCAGTACCCCAGCATCATCGCTCAAGACATAGCGCACCTGACTGCGCCGCAGATAGGCTTCCAAAAAGTCAGGCTGCCGCTGAATTGCCTCAGTATAATCATCTAGGGCTGCCCGGTAGCTGCGCGACAGCGCTTGGTTGACGCCCCGAATATAGAAATCTTGAGGTGTTTTCGGCACGTTGATTGAGTCTTGCCAATCTTCAGACAAATGTCGCCTATCATAGCGCTGCCGCTGAACCCCATCAATTAAAACGTCATACGCCTCTCGAATAGCCCGAAACTGGTTCAACGCCGCCGGATTGTTCGGGTTTAGATCAGGATGATATCGCCTAGCTAGCCGACGAAAGGCCGCTTTGATTTCAGCCCGGCTGGCCCGTTTAGAGACCTGTAGCCGTTCATAGTAATCATCCGGAGGAGTGAGCATCGGCAACTAGCTGAGTACTTTACTGTTAGCCATACCATAGCTATCCTAATGCATCCTTTTCAGACCGACTGCCCTGTGCCGAGGTTTCTATCTATAGACATTAGGCTTTAGTTTCGCTGATCCAGTTTTTAGAGTCTGTAATAGGAAATTAGGTATCACTAAGCCTTAACCTATGCCACTCCTCAACGAAGCTGATCTTGTCAGCAAAAATTCCCCAGAAACTGTCAGAAGCATTACCTGTCAATTTTCACAGTTTCCGTGAGAGAGTGTCCTGTTTATTCAGGAAAGCATGGGACAGTTTTGTAAGGTTTCCCTGAGTGTGCTCCCGATCGGTCGTATCCACGTTGAAGATTAAAACGGGTAATGTAAGCAGCCATCGCTGATCTCAACCTTCATCGGTTAAGCCAGCAGTATTTTTAGACGTTGAACAAGAGGTTAGATCTCCAATTTTTTCGCTGTTTTTTTGAGTAAAGGGCCTCGCGCTCGGCTGCTCAGTACAAAAAACAATCAAGCGTAAAGAATTATACTTTCAACAACACCTCGCCCCGCCAACGTTTGAGTTGAACGCTTCCTATAAACGACTAACCCTGGTTAGAATTCACCCTATCTAATAGGTCGATGCTCAACAATCAAACTGCTCAAAAACTTAACCCCGATAGACTCTTAAAAACCCTAGCCAGGGACCATAAAAGTGGGTTTTTAGAAATTAGAAGCGGTTTAGTCTGCTGGAAAGTATATATAGAAAATCAGCAGCTGCTCTACGTCTCTTACGATATCGAGGGCTATCCTAATTTAGTCGTCGATCGGGTTAAACAACAGACTCAGCGCTTAAAACTTGAAAGTGCGATCGCAGCCCTCGAAAATAGTCATGACTTTTTGAAAACCCTGGACAAGGTCAACGCCCCTTACTACCTTGACTACCCTATTTTACTGTGGCTGCTGTTTGAGCATCACCTTGCCCCTTCTCAAGCCAACGTACTTGCCAGACAGTTATTCAATGAAGCTTTTGAGCACCTCCTGTGTGCTCATTTCGGGACTTATCATATGATCCATCATCACGCACCTACCCTACCAGGGCTCTACCAGACTGACCTGTCATCCCAAATCGCAGCCGGACAGCGCCAACTGCTTGTCTGGCAGACCCTGAGCCCCACAGTTCAATCCATTCACCAACGGCCTTGCCTAACAGATCAAGTCACCTTTTGCCATCAGCACAGCCCAACCGCTGCCCAGGCCACCCTTAGAAAAAAGCTTTCCCCAGTTCTAAAGAAAGGATATAGCTTTTGGCAACTGGCCTCTCTTTTAAAGTGCAGTGAATTTAAAGTCGCCAGATTTTTATATCCCCATATTTTAGAAGGGGCTATCCAGCTCAAAGCGCCAGTCTCTCCCTTTAATCAACTGCCTAACTTCTGTCCAAGTTCGTCGTCCGCTCACCTCACCAAGGACACAGCATCAGACTCAAAAGCGGCTCAGCTAACGCCCCCATCGGCCAACGCTGTAGACCCGCTACCCCGTAGCTATTCTATTGTCTGCATCGATGACAGCCCAAGCACCCTAACTCAGATTGAACGTTTTTTAGATAAAGATATTTTCCTAATCTTTAAATTTTCCGAGCCCGTCAAGGCAATTTCCCAGATTAAAAAGATAAGTCCCGATATTATTTTCTTAGATATCGGCATGCCAAAGGTCAATGGCTATGAACTTTGCCGCATGTTGAGAAACCATCCCTCCACAAAAAATATACCGATTGTTATCATCACAGGGAATCAAGGTGTCTTAAACAAGTCAAAAGCAAAATCAGTAGGAGCATCAGACTACATCACTAAACCCTTTACCAGATCTGATTTGCTAGAGGTCGTAACCAAATACCTCAGCAATCAAGTCTCAGATATATCAAAAGTGATATCCAAACCGCATCCGGCTTAACCCCTCCAGCTTTTCTAGAGAATCATTTCTAGAAAACACCTGATAGGGTTGGAGATAGCCAGGGTTGCCAAACCAGCTGATCGTTCCCGGCTCATAACTCACAGTATTGTTTTTTATAGCGTGTTGTTTTTTGTAAGAAAGTAAGGAAACTGGCATGAGCAAAGTTCTAGTTGTGGATGATTCGATAGCTGAGTTGGAGCTGATCAGTGACTATCTAAGGCAGAGTGGCTATACCGTTATCATGGCAACTGATGCCCAAGAAGCTTTAAAGAAAGCTCTAGAACAAAAACCCGATGCCGTTGTCACTGATTTAGTCATGCCAGGTATGAGCGGATTAGAACTTTGCCGTAGCCTCAAAGATTATCCAGAGACCCAAAAACTTCCTGTAGTTGCATGTACCTCTAAAAACCAAGACATTGATCGCCTATGGGCCATGAAGCAAGGCATAAACGTCTACGTCACTAAACCCGTCACTAAAGATCAAATCACCAGCGCTGTCAAATACAGTTTGAGTCAATGAATAACCTAGTCCTGGCTCCTCGTTTTACCCCCTCGACAGAACCCCTCGGTGATCCTTATCTCAGTTTTCAACTGAATGATGAGATCTCAGCCGTCTTCTCTATGGATCAGGTTCACGAGGTTTTAGTGATCTCACCCGATCAAGTTACCCCCATGCCTAATATGCCTGAGGGTGTGCTCGGGCTGTTGACTCGTCGTAGTCGCGTCATGTGGCTAGTAGACCTGTCCCATTTACTTCTATCCCAGCCTTTAGCGACGGACAACCCTTCAAACTTTTATCAATATAAAGTAGTGATTGTTAGAGTAGAGCAGCTCTGGCCCCCTAGCAGCCCGGCTGCTTCAACAGGGCGGCTCTTATTAGGTCTAGTAGTCCATGCTCTTAAAGGCAGTATCCGATTAACAGCGGGTTCAATTCAACCTCCCCAAGGCCACTTTTCAGAGCGCCTAGCGCCCTATTTACAAGGCAGCACATTTCAGTCCGATAGCCTGCTGATTGTGCTCAATGCCGACGCCATTGCCCGTTCTCCCATGCTGCATGTCCATTAGAAACTGGGCCATGGTGCCCTCCGTTTAATCTACCTGGTGCTAGTCAAAGGGTCATCTACCCCGGTGCAATCTACCCAATTTCACTCATCTGCTCCGTCAGGATCCATCGTTGCATCCATTTTGCTAGGACCCCCACAATGAATTCGCCAAAAGATACCTCCCTCAATGCGTCTAGCAGCTCACTGCCGCCCTCTTTGCCCATCCTTAATGGGAGCCAGCCCCAAGATAATCCCCTATTGACCCCCGCAGGGCTCCCCTCAACCTTCAATGCCTCTCGACGCCGGTCAGAGGTATCACGCGCCTCGTCTCAATCAGGCCTAAGTATCACACCAGCCAGGGGAGTGCGCAGCTTAAAAGGTAAAACAACCTTACTAGCCGCTACTTTAGGCATGCTGCCGGTTGTCATCGGAGGCGGGTTTGCCAGCTGGTACACTCATCATCAACTGACTGAGCAAACCATCAGCCATCAACAGCAGTTGGCTAGTACGATCAGCCTTCAAGTAGACAGATTTGCCCCTAAAGCTTCGTCCCAATTAGTGAGTCAGCAGGCGAGTTTGCCCCAGCCGATTGAGCCAGTTGCCAATACCCCAAAATTCAGCGTGATTAATCATGCAGTGGCCTACTTTGAAATCAACGATGAGGGTAGAGAAGTCGCCATTGATACGACCCGGATTCAACCAGACGGAGAGACGGTCACGATTGATGGACAACCCTTTCAGCCCGACGGCAGCATCACCAGGAAAGAGAACCGGATACTCGCCTCTGACAATAACGAAGATATTGGCCTAGAGATACAAACCCTTTTCCCGCAGTATACTCAGCTACGTGACAAAGGTACGACAACCACAACCACGGCCACATCTACTCAAGATGGACAAGCCTATTTGCTTTCCTATGTTCCCATGCCCGAGGTTGAGAACCTCGACAATGATTGGGGTGTGCTGGTCTACGAGCCGACTGCCACCGCTTTTGCCCGGCGACAGACCGCGCTTACCCTGCTGCTGGGGGCAACCGGGCTGCTCACACTCCTAGCGGCAGTCCTAGGCGCTTATCTAGCCCATCAGGTGACGAGTCCAATTCTGAAAGCCAGTAAGGCAGTGACCCGATTAAGCGAAGGCTCGATCAACACTCGTCTATCCGTCCGAGGCACAGACGAGCTAGCGGTCTTAGGCTCTAACGTCAACGGCATGGCCGACCAGATACAAGATTTGATAGAGCGTCTCGAGGAAAAATCGGCTCAGCAGCAGGGCGCTGTTCAAGCCCAGGCAGCCATGGTCGAACAGCAGCAGCAGCAGCGCGAAGCCATGCAGCAAGAGCTGCTGCGTTTAATTCAGGCGGTAGAAGGCGCAGCCGATGGCGATCTGACAGTTCGTGCAGAGCTCTCCACAGGCGAAATTGGCATCGTCGCAGATGTGTTTAATTCCGTCATCGAAAACCTGCGAAAAATTGTCCTCCAAGTCAAACAGGCCACCACTCAGGTGAACAGCTCTGTCGGCTCAAACCAAGAAGCCATCCAAAAACTTGCCAACAACTCACTCTCACAGGTTGACGAAATCTCCCATACGCTGGTGTCTGTAAAACAAATGTCAGAGTCGATCCAGTCGGTGGCTCAAAGTGCCCGACGGGCAGCAACGGTGGCACACAGCGCATCAAACACCGCTCAAAAAGGCGGGCAGGCCATGGACCAAACGGTTGACAGCATTTTGGGGCTGCGGGCAACCGTGGCTGAGACCACTAAGAAAGTAAAACAGCTAGGCGAATCATCCCAGCAAATTTCTCAGGTGGTGGCCTTGATTAATGAAATTGCCTTAAAAACCAATTTGCTAGCCGTTAACGCCAGTATCGAGGCAGCCCACGCGGGGGAAGAAGGCCAGGGGTTTGCGGTGGTCGCGGGTGAGGTCGGTGAGCTCGCTGACCAGTCTGCGGCTGCAACTAAAGAAATTGAACAAATCGTCAAACATATTCAAGAAGGCACTAAAGAAGTGGTCGAAGCCATGGAGCTTAGCACCACCCAGGTGGTAGAAGGCACTTACCAATTGCACGAAACCAAAGAAAGCCTCGAAGAAATTCTAAGCGTCTCCGAAGAGATTGATCAGCTAGTGCAATCTATTTCTGAGGTCACTGTAGACCAAGCCACCACCTCCCAAACTGTGACCGATTTGATGAAGCAGATTACCGCAGCCTCCCAGCAAACATCAGCCTTTTCTCGACAGGTCGATGGGGCTTTACGTGAGACCGTAGAAGTTGCTCAAACCCTTGAGTCTGCTATTGGCAAATTCAAAATCGGTTCCGAATCGTAACAGGGTACCTACCCCATTCAGGCCCGCTTTCTATTGAATCAACCTGGTGGACCAGACTATGGCACAAGATTTAGAACGCCAAGCTCAGCTCAGCTGCCTGGACGAAATTGCTGAGTATTTTGACACGATTGAATCGGTACTGTTGGAGCTCACCGAGGTCGGACTCGCCTCCCAACAAATTGATGCCACCTTGAGGGCAGCCCACACCATTAAAGGGTTGGGTGCCATGATTGGCTGTCAACCCCTCGGCAGTTTGGCCCATCGTCTCGAAGATTATTTAAAGATTCTGAAGGCACGCCAGCACACGATCGATATCGATAGTGAGTTACAAACTTGGCTGCTGCTAGTCTCAGATCGAATGCGTCAAATTGCCGATCTTTATCGCCAAGATTGGCTCGTTGATGATGCCTGGATGGCTAGCCAGGTTGATCCGGTGTTAGCTCAGCTGCACGCCAGACTAGGAGAGCTCCAAGAAAGTGATGAAGCGGCCCTGCTAGCGCAGGAAGAAAAGACTGATATTGTCGCTATCATGTTCGAAAGCGAGGTGGAAGGGCTGTTGCAGCGGCTAGAAGGCGTCCTAGATGACCCTGCCCTACCCTGCCTCCGTGAAGAATTGGATATGATCGCCCAGGAATTTGGTGATTTGGGCCAGATGCTTGAGCTGGGTGCTTTTGTCGAGCTATGCGGCTCAGTTCGCAATCATTTAGCAGTCGCGGCCTCTGAGGGCGTAGAAGCCATTGCTCGCCAGGCCGTCAAAGACTGGCGACAGACCCAGGCGTTAGTCATGATGGGTAAAGCCACAAACCTGCCCCGACACTTTGAGGTAGCGACGGGGCCCCTAGTCTTAGACGCTCCAGTCGAGGCCGATTTTGTCGCCAATGGCGCAGGTGTAGCTGAAGAGTTGACCCACTTGACTGACCTGCCAGAAGAGCAGCCTGCCGAATTTACCGAATCTGCTGAAGTTGATTTACAAGAGTTTTTCAATTCGTTAGAGCTATCAGAGCACGAGCTATCAGAGCTTCAAGAAGCGATTGCGAGCTTCGAGACGGTGCCCTCGTCTATGCTGACCCCCGGGCACACTGAGAGCTCAGAAATCTCAACCCCAGAAATCCTAACCCCAGAAATTGCGGAGTCTGAGGCCCGGAACCCTGAGGTGCCTACCTCAGAAGCCTTCGCTCCAGAGGTCATTCCCCCACTCACTCCAGAAACACTCACTCCAGAAACGCTCACCCCAGAAACGCTTACCCCAGAAACACTGGTCTCAGAAACACTGGCCCCACAGCCCATTACTCAAGCAACCAGACCTATCGAGATTGCTCCCCCAGGGCGGGAGGCCAAACCCGTTTCGATAGTTACCCCGACCCCCCAGGCCGACACCCCAGAAAGTATGGTGCGGGTGCCCGTTAGAGTGTTAGCCCATTTAAATGATTTATTTGGCGAGCTGATCATTCAGCGCAACACGCTCAACTCAAGGATTGGGCAGCTGAATGAGTTTGTCAATCGAGTCTATCGATATACCGGGACGTTAGAGCGTATCAACGGAGAATTTCAAACTTTGTCAAATCGGGCAGCCGCCCGAGAAGTTTTACCCGAGCTGCTGTTTGGCACCAGAACTCGTCTGCGCCCCCCGGTTAGCGCCCCCGCTAGTGCCCCCGTTAGTCCACCAGTCATCGGGCCATCGGCCCTCCAGTCTAACGGAGCGGCACGCTATCAGCGAATGTTTGACTCCATGGAAATGGATCGCTACAGCGATTTACGTCTGCTTTCTCAAGAGCACGGCGAAACCGTGGTGCGCTTAAAGGAAGCCACAGGGGATATGAAATTTAGCTTGCAAGAGATCAAGCAAGCTACCGGCGATCTCAATCGCACGGCCAAAGAACTCCAGGTAAGCGTAACCCGAGCCAGAATGCGGCCGCTCTCTGATGTGGTCAAGCAGTTTCCTCGGTTGGTTCGAGATTTATCAGTTCAGTATGGCAAGCAAGTCGATTTTCAGGTCCATGGCAGCGGCACCCTCATCGACCGCTACATCTTAGAAAACTTGAGAGATCCACTCATGCATTTGCTCCACAATGCCTTTGGCCATGGCATTGAGCTACCAGAAGATCGACAAGCTGTCGGCAAATCTCCCCAGGGTAGAATCGAGATTTGGGCAACCCATCGGGGCAATCAGACGCTGATCTCCATCCAAGACGACGGGGCAGGTATCAACTTAGGCAAGGTGCGCGAGCGTGCCCTCAAGATGGGTATCGATCAAGCACTCCTTGATGAAATTGATGAAGCAGAGCTACTCGGGCTAATCTTCGAACCTGGGTTTAGTACCGCTACCCAGGTAACCGATCTCTCTGGCCGAGGCGTGGGTATGGATGTGGTTCGTACCAATCTGGCCGAGGTCAGAGGAGACATCAAAGTCAATACCCGACCAGGAGAAGGCACCACGTTTACCATCAGTGTCCCCTTCACGCTTTCGACAATCCGAGCCTTGCTGATCGAGGTTGGCAGCATTCGACTGGCCTTTCCCACCGATGGTATTCAAGAAGTCGTACGGCTCAAGTCGCACCAGATTCACAGCGCTCCAGGACAAGACACCTTAAACTGGGAGGGGTTAAGCGTACCGTTGATTCGGTTGGATCGGTGGCTCAGCTTCAACTGCCCCCGGAGAGTTGCCTATAGCAGTGCTCAAGCTGTGATTACTGAGCCCATTGCCCTGATTGTGCGCCAAGAGGGTGAGTTAAAAGCCATCTATGTCGATCGATTTTGGGGAGAGCGGGAAATTGTAATCCGCCAGGTTGAAAATGTGATTGGGCTGCCCCCTGGATTTATTGGCTCTACGATTCTAGAAGACGGTCAGGCACTTCCCCTTGCAGATGCCCTTAAGCTGCTTGATTGGATTACCCTGCGGTCAGCTGGCGATCTCCCAAGCCTCTCCAGTTCAGTCAACGAGGCGGCACCATCCTCGCCTGATAACGGAGCAAGCATCCTGTCACCTGCGCCGATCGGGCAGTCTGAGCCTTTAAGCGTTTTGGTCGTAGACGACTCAATCAACGCCCGTCGATTTTTAGCCAAAACTTTAGAAAAAGGGGGCTATCGCGTAGAACAAGCCAAAGATGGCCAAGAGGCTGTCGAAAAACTTCTGCAAGGGCTACCGGTACAGGCCGTACTGTGTGATATCGAAATGCCTCGATTAGATGGGTATGACTTTTTAGCCGAGATCAAACCCAACCCCAAATTTAAAGCGTTACCCGTCATTATGCTGACCTCTCGTAGCGGTGACAAACACCGCCAATTAGCCCTACGCTTAGGGGCTTCTGCCTATTTCACTAAACCCTATCAAGATCATGAGCTGCTCGATGCACTTGAGCAGCTAGTTCATAGTAGTGTGAAATCCTTCTAAAATCGCTTATTTTAGGTAGTCTTACGCAAGCAGGCTCCGTATACTAATCTCTATGAAGGTTGCAGCCAGGTTGCAAATTTAAGTTTGCAATCAGTAATTCTCAGGATTTTGTATACGCTTTGACTTGACTGATATGGCTATTATTTCTCCGAGTAGATTACGGCGCTCTAAGACCCATCAATTGAAGAAAACGCAGCAGCTAATTGTTTTTCAAATTGGTCAAGATTATTTTTCTCTGCCAATCCAAGCAGTTGCCAGAGTCGTTTCCATGGTAGATACCTACGGAGACCCCCATGAGGTCGGAGCTAGCGTAACTG
>JBCBZL010000382.1:0-3901 GCA_039815385.1 Cyanobacteria bacterium P01_A01_bin.114 | reverse complement strand
GGCCAGATGCGAAATTGACTGAACCGGTGGATAGCTCAGCATCGCCTCCATGAGCGTTTTCCCTAAACCCTGACCGCGATAGTCTTCTGCAATGATCACATCGTAAATCACCCCCCGATAAATACCGTCGGTGAGGATGCGACTAAAGCCGACTAATTGGCCAGACGGGTGTTCTGCCAGCGCGACTACAAGGTCAGTGTTAGCCAGCATCGTGCGGATATCAGCCAGGGTGCGATCGCTAGCCCACCAGGTACTGTGATAAAGCGCCATCAGATCAGTCACCTGGGCATTCGTCAGTTCGTAAATAACTTGGATAGCCATCAGACTGAGGCAAGGGTTCCCCGCATCGTGGTGACGGCTTGACCGCTGATATAGACTCGATCTGCCGCATCGGTCTCACCGTAGCGGATCTTGAGAACCCCACCTCGAGCTGAAACCTGATGGGCCAGTAGAGCCGTTTTGCCGAGCTTTTCTTGCCAGTAAGGCCCCAGAGACGTATGGGCTGCACCGGTGACCGGATCTTCAGGAATGCCAATGGCAGGGGCAAAATAGCGAGACACAAAATCATAGTCATCTGAGCTAGCCTGAGCGGTGACAATGATCCCTTGCACCGGCAGTCCCTTCATCTTGGCAAAATCAGGCTGTAAATTTAGCACCGCTGCCTCAGACTGTAGCTCAACCAGGTAGTTGGTCTCGTTTTTGAGCACCTGATTAATATTGCCGTGACAGCATAGGGCTGCGACCAGCTGCGGGGTGACATGGGCTTTACGCACAGGCTGAGGCGGGAAGTTCAGCTCAATCCAATCGCCTTTTTGCTGAGCGGTGAGCAAACCGCTTTTAGTTTGAAATCGAGCCTCTTGACCCTGTGCCAAATGCCCCTCACTCCAAAGCACATGGGCGCTGGCCAGGGTGGCATGACCACATAAATCAACCTCGGCAGTGGGCGTAAACCAGCGTAGAGAATACCCGTCTGCCTGGGGGTGCAGAAACGCTGTTTCTGACAGATTCATCTCAGCGGCGATCGACTGCATCAGCGCCTCATCTAGTGGCGCATCCGTCACACAGACCGCTGCCGGGTTGCCCTTAAACGGCTGATTGGTAAACGCATCAACTTGAATAATTTGCATGGTGATTGAGAAGAAAAATGAACCCTAAAGCGAAACCCCTGGGCAAAGATTAGCATCCTTATCCCAGGGGATCTATGCAGAGGGTGATTATGGGGTATCGAGCTTTTCGATAGATAGTTCAGGGTTAAACCAGTTTTGAGTTCTGAGTTTTGAGTTAGCTACTCGCTTAAAACTCAAAACTTAAAATTGAACACTCATCTAACTCACCGACTCAGCCCAATCTTTTGCCCAGTTGAGATGCTTATGCACCTCTTCCAGGGTTGCTGCTTCGGAGTAGAGACGCAGCACGGCTTCGGTACCGCTAAAGCGAATCAGCAGCCAACTGCCATCTGCCAAGCTGAACTTATAGCCGTCAATTGAGAGGACGTTGGTAACTGACTTGCCCGCGACCATCTGCGGAGTCTGATCTTGCAGCTGTGCCAGTAGCTTGTTGCGCACATCCATGCTCGCGAGCGGCAGGTCGATGCGATCGTAGGCCCCGCTAAAGCCGGTCTTATCGCGCAGCAGCTGGTTGAGCTCACCAAAGTCTTTGCCGCTTTGCACCACGGCTTCTAGAAGATACAGGGCCGACAGCAGCGCATCGCGCTCAGGGATGTGGTGACCGTAGCCGATGCCGCCAGACTCTTCGCCCCCGACCAGTACCTGGGTTTCGAGCATGCGATCGGCGATGTACTTATAGCCGATGGGGGTCTCGTGTACCGACAGCCCGTGCATCTCAGCTACGGCCTGCATCAGGTCAGAGCCGCTGATGGTTTTGATCACCTCGCCAGTGAGGCCGCGTCGCGATTTGAGGTGATCAATCAAAATTGGGATCAGCACCTGGGAGCTGAGAAAAGTGCCCTGGCCATCCATCCCGGCGATGCGATCGCTATCGCCATCAAAAATCAGCCCCACGGCTAGCCCCGAGGCCCCAGACTGATGCCGCGCTTTGACCACCTTATATAGTTCGGGAATATACTTGGGCAAAGGCTCCGGTGCGCCCCCGTCAAACAGAGGATCGCGGCTGCTATTGAGTTCATTGATCTCAACGCCCAAGATTTTTTCTAATCCACCCGCAGCGGCCCCGTGCATCACATCGGCAAACACCGTCAACTTGCCCTCGGTGAGCGCTGCTCGAATTGCCTCAATGTCGACCATCCGCTGGATAGACTGGCAGTAGCTCGGCCAGGGATCAAACGCTTGAATTGTTCCAGGGGTAGCTGCCTTAGGCGCGTCTTCTGACAGGCGGGCCTCGATTTTTTGAGTGACCTCCGGGGGCACCGAGCCGCCAAAGGCCCCTTTCACCTTCAGCCCCGAATATGCAGCAGGATTATGGCTAGCCGTAATCACAATTGCACCGAGGGCCGTTTTTTCATTCGCTGCCCAGCTAAAAGCAGGCGTAGGGGCAAAGCAGCTAGAGAGCAGCACCTCATAGCCCGCAGCGGCCACGGCCTCAGCGGCCACCTGGGCAAACTCAGGCGACAAAAACCGGCGATCGTAGCCGACAATCACCGTATTGCTGCCGGTGCTCTCGCCGTAGCAGTCTTGCAACACCTGAGCCGCCAGGGCTGCTACCTTAGCCACCCGATCAAAGGTAAAGTCGGCGGCAATCATGCCGCGCCAGCCATCTGTCCCAAATTTAATTGATTTGCCAATAAATGCCGCTGGCGATAGTGCAATAGCCATAGTTGAGTTTCAGTAAAGTTACAAATAAATTGAAATTTTAGATGCGAGCGCCCTCCAGCAGTGTAGCGAGAGACTGTAGCGGATGCCACAGCTGGCTAGCAACTCCATCAAGACTTTACTAAAACCCAGGTTAAAACCTGACTATCAGAGGGTTACAGGGCAATGCCCTCTAGGGTAAACGGGGCGGCAGAAGACAGCACGATGCGGTGTACCCCAGCCGTCGATAGTTTCAAAATTTGGCAGGGCAGCAGCACAGTGTCATGGGCCGGAGCCAGCGGGGCTAGATCTGAGGTTTCTTCAGCGATCAGGTTGCCAGCTGCATCCCAGGTTTGAACCACGATGGGCCGAGTACCGCGCCCCCATAAGGACAGGCGTTGCACCATCGGTTGAATCTCAACCGCAAGCGTATTCTCTGGATGGGCAGGCATGAGCACCTGCTGCCCTAAATGGGGAATAAAGCGGGGATTAGAGGGGAGCAGTGCGATCGCATCCTCAAAGATCAGCCCTCGTGACTCAAACTGATGAGTGACCAGCTCAAGCGGTTTGAGCTGCTGAAAATCGATCGTCAGAGCCGCCTGCAGCGAGTTGGGCAGCGCCGCTGTCCGCGAAGCACTGACGCCATCTATTTGCTCTAGCTCTGAAACTTGCTCTAGCTCTGAAACGGTAAGGGGGAACACAATTTTGTCCTCAGCTGATGAAATAACAAAATTAATTGATTAATGAAACCTACAGCCACTCCCCGTGAATTTCCGGTAAGGCAATGCTTTGAGTGTGATGCTTTGCAAAGTGTCTCAACCGCTTTAGTTAGTAGGAAACTCATCTAATGAAACTCAACACCTTCTATCCCAAGTATTCACTTATTTTGATGAAACGGGCTATTTCCTTGTAAAGAAAGCGCATGAACCCAGCTTTTGCAGTAAAATCCCTGTAAAGAAGCGAAAATGGGTGTTTTTACCCGTAAAACTAAGTTTTTTCGAGCTTTTTGGCAAGTGCAAAATCTCGTATTAATCTACGCCTTTTGGCTGAATAATACTGAGGCTCGTTCTAGAGCACCAAGCTGAATTATGATAGCCTAGATATCAATACTTACGGGATGTAGCGCAGCTTGG
>JBCBZL010000360.1:0-4623 GCA_039815385.1 Cyanobacteria bacterium P01_A01_bin.114 | reverse complement strand
GAGCTGACTTTGTCCCTAGCGCTTCACACCACCGGATTACTCCTGTCGCATGGCTAGGTAGGAGACTGATGGCAGTACATCAGGTTGCATCGTGCTTGCGCACCTACAACAGCTACGAACGCGACTTCGTGTCGCACGAACTCAATAAAACCAAGCCACCCCGCAAAATGTCGTGCCAATCGGGGTGGCTAAAGGCTAAATTTAACCCTAGCCGCCGGGATTGCTGGTTAATCCTGGGGTTAGCCGTCGGTTAGGTGTCCTACCACCTGCCGATGGCGCTAAGTCCATTGAGTTCTGAAGTACGGCCACGATAGGCATCACGGCCTTCTGAAAGAAGATAGAGCCATTTTTGATCACAGTCAAGCTATGAATAGAGGGTTGTAAAGGAAACGCTTACGCATCGATAGAGGTAGCTCTGTCTAGTCTCTTCAGTGGACTTCCCTCAGTGAGCGGTGAGTTTTCAACTCGGCGCGGATGTCGGACATAGCCAACTTGGTACAAAATCTAAGTACAATGCAGTTAGGGCCTTGCAAGCGCTGAGAGATTAGCCATCACCATCATTCAAGCACCATGATTCAACTGTCTTTTGCTAATCTCAGCCTGAGCGACTTAGAGCCCCTAGTCAATATGCGCAAGCTGGGCATTGCTGAATACGACTGGACCCAGGTGGATGCAGTTACCCTGTCAGTGAGTGAACAACAGGATGTAGATAAGATTCAGGCTCGCCTGTTGAAAAGCGCAACGCTACTGATGAATGAAACCACCATTTGGGGACGGGCAATTTATCCGCTCTTAATGCTGGCTGAGCAAGGTGATATTCATGCGCTAGCGGAGGTGCCGCTGCAAGCGCAGTTTAAAACCTTTGAAATTTCTGGGGTTGCCGACAGTGTGTTTGGTCGCGAAATCGAGGGGCGCATCGAAACGCCCTATCTGGTCGTTTTAGAAACAAAACGGGGCATCGAAGCTAAAAATCCACAGCATCAGCTGTATGGCCAATTATTGGCAGCGGCCTGGTTGAACTGGAAAGAGAATTCACGGGCAACTCAAGAGATTTGGGGCTGTTATACCGTTGCTGATGTTTGGACGTTTAACCGAGCTGAAATTACGGGCTTCGAGGCAGCCCGACCGAGCATGGTGATAGAAACATCGCGAGAGTATAGCGAAAAGCTAGAAGCCGTCATGATTCTCAAGATTTTGAAACAGATTTTGAAACAGATTTTGAAACGGTATGGGGTGCGCGATCGCATCGCGGCTTGACCTCAGCGTTATCTTGACAGCTTGCTCATCAATCACAAAAGCACGCCTTCTTTGCGAATATTACGCACAAAGCTTTATTCAATTTGCCTCAAAATGCTCGCCAACGGTTAGGATAACCGTGACTTGAAGAGCAGCATAACTTTTATGAAACGGTGTCAGCAGCGATTTTTAATCCGCTTTCTAGGCAGTCTGTGTCTGGGTAGCATTATTGGGGGGCAGGCGTTGGCGGGCTCCGTAGCGACATCGCCGCCGCTACAAATTGCCCAAAGCTATACCGATTTAGTGGCGAATGCCCTATTTCAGCATTACGCGCTTGGCCAGCCTGCACCGCTCATGACCGGCGGGGTTTCATCTCAGCAAGCCGGGCAGCTTCAGGTCAGCTTTGTTCGTCGGCTGAGAGAAGGGGCGGGGCCTGTGGTGGGGTTTAAGGCGGCGTTGACAAATCCGACGGCCCAGCAACAGTTTGGCGTCAACCATCCCCTCTACGGCTTTTTGCTCGAAGAGATGCTGCTGGAGAGCGGCGATAGTTTACCGGTGCAGTTTGGAGCTAGACCCGTGGCCGAAGGGGATCTAATGGTGCGCGTGGGCGACGAGTCGATTAATACAGCCGATACAGATGAAGAACTGCTCGCCAGTCTAGATGCCGTGCTGCCGTTCATGGAGCTGCCGGATTTGTTTTACCAAGAAAACGCCGCTGTCGATGCCACTGCCCTGGTGGCTATCAACGCCGGCACCCGCTACGGTGTTGTGGGTGATCCCATAGAGTTAGAACCCACCGAAGCCTGGATGACTCGCTTGGGGCAAATCCAGGTGAGACTGATCAACGATGCGGGCCAAACCGTCGAAACCGGAGATAGCGCTGCCCTGCTGGGGCATCCGATCAACTCTGTGCGATGGCTGCGAGATACGCTGATTGCCCAGGGGGTGACGCTGCAACCTGGCGACTTGCTATCCCTCGGCTCGATGACGCCCCCCATCCCCGTCGAGGCCGGTCGCCTCAGCGCCCGCTACTCTGGGCTTGACCCCGAAGAGCCAGAAGACACCGTGGATATTTCGATTAAGCTGAAAGATTAGCGTCAAGTGTTGCGTCACAACCGTAGATAATCTGCGATCGCACCCGCAATCACCTGATTACCTCGCTTATCGATAGGCTCACCCTGACGCGGTGGCCGTAAAGGCTGATGCAAAAACGACCAGTCGCCTGAGAAAAAAGCGTCGGCGTCTAAAATTTGATGACGCGCATAGTCTTGCATCCCCTCTAGCAGCAGAGCCGCCTCAGAAAAGCCTTCCCGCGGCAGCGTTACCAGGCCCCGATCGAGGCGGCAGGCTTCTGAGAAGGTGCTATAGCCTGGTTTGGAGACAACGCGATCGCAAATCGGCATAAAATCTACCGGGCGCAGACTGCGATCGTTTACCTTAAAAAGGTTAGGCAGGTCGGGAGCCTGGCGATCAAAGGTAATGAACTGCCAGTCAGCAAACTCAGCAATTGCGTCGTAGGGGATCTGGGCTAGCCCCAGCCCGCCAAAGGTCAGCAACACCGTTTTTTCAATTGGGGCGACGAAGCCATAGCGATCACGCAGCTGGTCTACCGAAAAGTGAGGGGTGCCCCCCGTTAGCCCCACGTCGGTGATATTTGGAAACGCCGACATCGGTTCGTGGAAGGGAAGGCGGAACATGCGATCGCACTGGCCAAAGCACTCCGCAATCCAATCTGCGATCGCCTCAAACTCACCCCCCCAGGGGCGATAGATAAAATCCCAGCCAAAATTACTCACCATCCAACAGGGAATACCCGCTGCTTTAGCCAACACCGTCGCCAGGGGCGGAATATCCGCTAAAACTAGACCGGCTTGAGTCTGCTTTAGAAACTCAATTTCATCTGCCAGGATGTCGTCCTGATTTGCCCGAATCCACTGCAATTTTTCTAACGTAGCCGCCTTATCCATCGTGAGGCTGTCACGCTGCAACACCCCAATATCAAACTGCACAGCTCGGTACTCATAGCCAGGGACTAAGTAAGAATCTAACAGCCAGGGGGGCGCTATAGTCGCCACGATCAGCCGGAGATCGGGCTGCTGCTGCTGGAGAGTTGCCGCAATCGAAGCCGCCCGCGTTGCATGGCCAAACCCATGATTCGTAATCGCCAGATAGAGCGTAGGAACATTAGACATCGCGCAGGTCGATCCAAATTTAAGACACTCACAAAATAAGCTAAACCGTGGCCACATCCAGACCTGTCGTTTGCTCTACAGAGAAAACTCAAGTTTTCAAGCTGGATGTGGTCTATGTGCTTAATTCCTTAGAATAGTTAATATATTGGATGCGCGACCTCTATTCGGGTGTATTTGACCGTATTCTTTTAGTTAGTCGGTTCACCATACACTATCCTCACAAACGATATAAATTAACGATGCGTCAAAGATACTGGAAACTCCCTGTATTCGTTCTGCTGTCAGGTGTCATAGCTAGCCTGGGTCAGCAAGCCCAAGCAAATGACAACTCTCAAACGCTAGCTCAGGTTGTTCAAGGGTGTGAGTTTGGCGGCTTTCCTAAATACTATTCTCGGGTGACGACGAATGAGGGGGATCCTCTGCTGGTCAGGGCTACGCCAGATGGTCGGCCAATTGGATCAATTCCCGATGGTTGGGCAGTGGTCGTCCTAGAATGGACCCGTAACGGGGTTTGGGCCAGAGTGACCAGTCATTTTGGCGATATCGGTGAATTTGGCTTTGCGAACGCGGCTGATTTTCGAGAGGGTTGGGTGTCGGCAGGCTATTTGAAGGATCTGGGACGCTTTTGCGAAAAACCGGCTAATGTCGCTCAGCTATTGCAGCCTGACATTTTTGGAGACCAGCCGATTGAAGTCCAAGGCGATTGGCTCGCGCTAGGCGATAGCCTGGCTGAAGCAATCCTCGACCCGTAAGAAAGAAAACGCTGAGACCTTATCCCCTGTCCCCTTTTGGACACCCTGTGCTCACTTAAGGCGAGGTGATTGGTTATGGACAATGCTTTATTTATTGCAGGCATATTAATCTCGTTATTTTTAATATATGCAGGATTCAGCTTGCCATTCGCAATTTTACAATCTGTATCAGAGTATCTTGTGCTCAATAGAAGCAAGCATTTTAGCAAAGGTGTTCGAATATTAATTGAAGGCAATTCATCACAATCAAAAATATTTAAAGGTATGATGGCTAGCCCTATGATTCAGCAAGCCAATATTCTTAGAAATAGGCAGGGAGGCTTATTTTTTGGGCGCACCAATAAAAATATCAACAAACAAAGTATTAACGCAGATATCAATTCTGATAGATTAGCTAATGGGCTAATTTATGCTCTAAAACTAAATGAAATAAAAGATGCAAT
>JBCBZL010000113.1:0-13724 GCA_039815385.1 Cyanobacteria bacterium P01_A01_bin.114 | reverse complement strand
GTTGGCTAGAAAAAGGCCACTCTCTGTACAGATGCCATCCAACGGTCTATCCCACACATCGCGGGGTACCTTGGGTAGTCGGGCATATTCAAACACAATGCCGACAGTGGGTTTGCGCGACCAGGCCGGGTGGCTCAACATGCGATCATAAAACCCGCCGCCATAGCCGAGGCGATAGCCATTGATATCGCAGGCAACTGCGGGCAGCACAATCAGATCAACCCTATGGGGGTCAACCTGGGGCGACTGAGGATGGGGTTCAATAATGCCGTAGGTTCCTATTTGCAAAGGCCACTCACAGGTGGGATACCAGCGATGCCAGGCGAGTTTTTTGCCTTCGCAACGGGGCAACCCCCAAGACCGCTGCTGTTTTAGCAGCAGCTCAAGGCTGGGCTCTTTGCGAAAGCTACAGTAGGCCAAAATCGTTTTGGCGTTTTGAAAGGTAGGCCAGCTGGCTAAATGTTGACAGATGCGATCGCTCTTTTCTTCCCAAACTCGCAAGGGCATTGCCTGACGAGCCTTTAATAACGAACGACGCAGCTGAGCCTTTTCTTGTTTGCGACTATTTTCTGGACTATCTGCGGGAAAAGCCGAGTGCATTTTGGATTGAAAGTTGAGGGAGAGAGGTTATGCAAGAAGTTATCAAACTGGGAGGTACGCCAAGTCATATCAGGCTTTTGATCTTCAACTTCTCGCCAGCATTAGAAGTAAAGCAGCAAGTTCAAGCCCGGAATCGTGCGGGAAAGCGTCCACAGTAGTAACGCGATGTATAGCACACCGAGCGCCCACTGATACCACACTAGCGTGGTAATGAGCCCTGGCACAGACTGGTCTCGCAGGCGAGTATCGTTAAACCCAAATCGAAACCAGTTGTTGAGGCTAAAGTCATAGTAGTTGAGCCAGTTCCAGCGGCGGTCTACCGGTAGATAGGTATAGCGATCTCGATAAAAGGGAAACTGGGGAATCACCGGCAGGCGGGCGATTAGCAGCCGAATCTGACGGGCGCTGCCATCTTGAACAAAATAGCTCACATCCATTAGGTCATGGTAGCGACCCCGGCGGTAGATCCAGATTAGCAGCACTAGGGGGGTCGGCAGGGCGATCAGTCCTAAGCACATTAGCGTGAGCCAGGGGCGCTCGGCACTGCGATAGAGGCTGCTGAGCCCCAGGGTGGTTAACCCAACAAAGCTAACCCCTATGCAAATCGTCTCATTGAGGGGCGGGATAATCGGGATGGGAATCCGGCGGCGATAGCGATCGATGGCCCAAAACATTACCCCATACAGGGCGATCGCAACTAGCCCCACGCCAAATACCAGACCGACGCTGGTGCCATAGCGGCTTAGCAACAGCAGCAGACTCAGCCCCAGCCAGCGACACACTGCAGCCAGCCGCTGCTCCACCGATAGGGAGGTACTGGTAAAAATGCGATCGCGAATTTTGACATAGGTGGCCAGATCCATCACCTCGAGCTGAAGCAAATCGGCACTGTCTAGAAACGGCTGCTGTGCCCTTGATTGCAGCAGCGACTCTACCTGACGGGGCGACAGCCCCAGCTGAGTCAGTGTCAAAGCCGAGGCCGTATTCACATTCACGCCGATAATCTGCTGCGTTAGGCGCTTGAGCCGTAGGCGCTCAGCCGTATACTCCACCTGATTGGCATCGGCGATTTGCTCTGCCTGCCGAAAGTTACGCACTAGATTGCGCAGCACAGTTTCATTTCCGGTCAGCGTAGGCACCGAGAAAGCCTGCCCGATTTGGCCAGGGGTGCCCAAGATCTGGGCTGATTCGGGGTTAAATTCCAGATCGGCCGCATTGAGATAAGCCGACGGTGAAAACCGAGCGTCGCCAAAATCCACCTGAGCCTGAATCGTGGCTCCCCGCAGGTTTACCGGCTGACTAAACTGGGCCAACCGAAAACTGACAGGTGCCTTGAACTGGGCTTCGTTAAGAAACAAGGCCTGCCCAAACTGGGCTTTGGCAAACGCGGCCGGTTCGACAAACTGGGCCTGGGCAAAATCGACATTGTTTTGCCACGCGGTGCGGCTA
This sequence comes from Cyanobacteria bacterium P01_A01_bin.114, assembly GCA_039815385.1. Lineage (GTDB taxonomy): Bacteria > Cyanobacteriota > Cyanobacteriia > Phormidesmidales > Phormidesmidaceae > SIO4C1. The sequence goes on along the minus strand of JBCBZL010000113.1, from coordinate 11,675 downwards.
AAGTTGGCAGTCCCGTCAAACCGGGCCTGATTAAAATAGGCTGACGCCCGAAACTCGGTATTTTGAAAGCTGTTATCTCCATCAAACCGGGTTTGGTTGAACCGAGTGCGTTCAAAAAAGAGGGCGTTGCGAAACTGACTGCCCTGTTGAAACTGGCTGTTGATGAACTGCACCGGGCGCATAAACCGAGCCCCACTCCAGTCGGCAGCCTGGGCAAAGATAGCCTGCTGGGCATCAACTGTATTCAGAAAATAGGTATCTGAGGCGAGCAGCTGACCAGTTACCCTGGTTTGAACCAGCTTCAGCGGCCCCGGAAAAAGACCGATCTTTTGGCTGGCAGAGGGCGTTTGCAATAACAAAGACTGCGAAAGCCGACCCAGCTGAATCAGGCGGTTGCGATCGCGATTAAGCTGCTCGGTGGCGACATCTGACAGCGGTCGCCGTTCGCCAGGTAGATCTTCTAATGACTTTTCTGACGAGTTGCCAGGCTGATCGCCATAGAAAGACGGGCTCAGCCCCAACCGCTGTAGATTCAGATCTCCCAGAACAGTTGAATAACTCAGATCTAGCCCCACTGGAGCACTTTCTCTCTGCAGCTGCGTCTGCACCAGCGCATAAAACCGCTCCCGGAAATCTTTATTCTCGTCGCGCAGGTCGAGGGTCAGTCGCCGTAAATCTAAGGTCAGCTGCCCCTCCCGCCGCACTGGCTGCTCAATCCGCTGCTGGAGTGATTCAATCGTGAGAGGCGCTGCACTGACTGGGGAGGCTATCCCAAATATCCAGAGGGTGGCAGCTAAGATAAGGCAGATCAGGCACTGCCACTTGCTTCGATGCTCAACGGGGTCAACGGCCCGATCTTTGCGGCTCTCAATCTGAATCTGGGGACCCTCGGCGTTCGCCATGCGGCTCTTAATCGCGACAGCCCCATTTAATCAGGATGTGGGGGCACCGCCATCATTTTGTGTAGGCGTGATATATCACGCCGCTGCATTATTTCGTACAGGCGTGATATATCACGCCGCTGCATTATCTTCTGCCGCTGCGCTCGACTGGAAACCCCACCGCCCGCCAGGCTGCAACCCCGCCCCGCAGCTGGGCCACGTTGCGATAACCGGCACGCTTTAGGAGGGTGACGGCGCTGGCTGCTTCATCGTCGGTCGTGCCGTAGACATAAATATCTCGCTGGGTCGGAATCGCCTGCCTGGCCCGCTCAACCAGCTCCATCACAGGCATCGAAATCGCCCCCGTAATGCGCTGAGAATTAAAGGAGGTGCGATCGCGAATATCAATGATGGTTAACGCGGGCTCCCCCCAGTCCAGCCGAGTTTTAAGATCGTAAACTTGAGAAACCGGCTTTAGGGGACCCGGCTTGGGAAAAACGCCAAAAACAGTATTCATAGGTCGTGTTGAGAGGAGAGTATTGAGAGATATCTATAAAAATCTTAACAAAACTTTTAGAGGATTTCAATTTTTGTCTAGCTATCAAAACAAAGTTATCAAGTTGTGATAGGTCAGGGTGATAAAAACGGGGTGAACAACGTCAGGGTGAGTGATGAAATGATTGAATCTGCGGTAGCAGGAGATATTCAGCCGCTTTCCCAGGCAGTGGTCAGTTTGATCGCAGCCGGGGAGGTGATTGATTCCCTGGCGGCGGTGGTGCGCGAGCTGGCAGAAAATGCCCTGGATGCAGGCGCGACTCGTATTCACATCAGCCTGTGGCCGCAGCAGTGGCGGGTGCGAGTTGCCGATAATGGTGCGGGCATGACCCGTGCTGATTTAGAGCAGGCAGCCACCGCCCATAGCACCAGTAAAATCCGCACGCGGGCTGATTTGAGCCAGATCAGCAGCCTTGGGTTTCGTGGCGAAGCCCTGCACAGCCTGGCTCAGCTGTCTGCGCTAGAGATTATGAGTCGCCCCCAAACCGATGCCTCGGGCTGGCGAGTGCAGTACAGCGCCACGGGGCAGCCGATGGATATTGAGAGCGGTGCGATCGCGCCTGGCACCATTGTCACCGCCGATGATTTGTTTGCTCGCTGGCCTACTCGCCGTCAGGTGCTGCCTTCGATACCCCAGCAGCTGCGCACGGTGCAGCTGACGGTACATCAGTTAGCGCTGTGCCATCCCCAAGTCACCTGGCAGGTCGAGCACTCCGATCGTCCCTGGTTTACCCTATGGCCGGGTGAGACAGCCAGAACGCTGCTGCCCCAGATGGTGCGCGGGGTTGAGGTTCACGATCTGCGCTACCTCAGCCTGGACTCGGCCCGCCTCGGCTATGCCCACAGTCAGCTGGCGCTGCTCACTGGTCTCCCCGATCGCTGCCATCGCCACCGGGCCGACTGGGTGCGGGTGGCGATCAACGGGCGCACGGTGAATGCCCCCGTCCTAACCCAGGCATTGATCAACAGTTTTCGGCGTACTCTGCCGCGCCATCGCTACCCGGTCTGTTTTTTGCACCTGACGGTGCCCCCCGAACAGGTAGATTGGAATCGTCATCCGGCCAAGTCTGAGATTTATTTACAGGATATGGAGGGGTGGTGCGATCGCATTTCTACCGCCGTCAGCGAAGCCCTACAGCTCTCCCCCGACAGTCTGAGTGAAACTGCCCAAACCCGCCGGGTCAACCAGCTGATCAAAGCCGCCGAAGCCCCCGGCAAGTATAATTCTCAACCAAAAGGTTCTGAACAAAACGGGCACGAAGAGAGAGCGGCTGCCACTCAGCTACCCACCCAGTTAAAAGCCGTTGCCCAGGTTCACAACACCTACATTTTGGCAGAGCATCCCGGCGGGCTTTGCCTGATCGAACAGCATATTGCCCACGAGCGAGTCCTCTACGAACAGATCAAAGCCCACTGGCAGCTCGTCCCCATCGAACCGCCGATCATGCTCAGTCAGCTGCGACCCAAACAGCTAGAACAGCTCAGACGACTGGGCTTAGAAGTCGATCTGTTTGGCGAAGCCCTCTGGGCAATTCGCACGGTGCCAGCCCCCCTCAAAGATCGCGATGATTGCGCCGATGCGCTGCTGGAGCTAAGCCTGGGGGGCGATCTCGACACGGCCCTGGTCGCCACCGCCTGCCGCACCGCCATCCGCAATGGGACCCCCCTGTCTCCTAAAAGGCAGCAAGCCTTGCTCAATGACTGGCAGCGCACAGATCATCCCAGAACCTGCCCCCACGGACGACCGATTTGTCTCTCGTTAGAAGAGTCCAGCCTGTCGAGATACTTCAGGCGGCACTGGGTAATTGGCAAAAGCCACGGTATCTGAGGATCAGATCAGACAGCAGCGTCTTTATCGAATGGGCCAATGATTACCGTCATTACCTGGATATTCGGCTGCAGTTAGAAAAGCGACTGCAACAGGCTGCATAAGCGCCGTTTAATGATTAACGAGATACAAGGGTGGGTTCAGTTTTAGGCGAGTATAATAAGCAAACCTATCCTGCTTGGGCAGAACGATGGTTGCAATTCAGACGCGGCGGTTTACAGTTGACGAATACATCCGCATGAGTGAGCTGGGCATTTTGGCACCTGCCGAGCGCACTGAGCTGGTCAACGGAGACATTATTACGATGGCCGCCAAGGGGACAGCCCATACGTCAGCTACAACGCTTACTAAAACTGTCTTTGAATTAGGTTTACAAAATCAGGCTATCATCCGGGTTCAAGATCCGATTCACATCAACAACTACTCTGAGCCGGAGCCTGACATTGTCATCGCCGCTCGCGATTTGCTGGCCTATAGCACCCATCACCCAGCGCCTGACGAAGTGCTGCTCGTCATCGAAGTGGCCGACTCTAGCCTGAAATATGACCTGGAAACTAAAGCACCTCTGTATGCCACCGCAGGTATTCATGAGTACTGGGTTTTAGATGTGATTGAGCGCCAGCTGCACGTGTTTCGGCAACCCGCAGACGGGCGCTATCAAGAGCACTCTATTCTGGCCGACACTTTAGAAGCTGCGCCGCTGGCGTTCCCTGAACTCATCATCCAGATTTCGCTGCTGCTGCCCCCCAAACCCAATTCAGAATTGCTGACTTAGTAAGGGGATTGCCGAGAAACCCACGGTAACGTTTGCACAAACCCACCGGGCACTCCCTTGTCCAAGCGTAGCCAGTTTCTTTTTCGGGGGGTCTGGGGGAGTTCGGACCCCAGTCAGCCCCCTCAAGCTAGAGGCAAAAGGGAGGGAAACCCAGTATGGCTATGAGGGATAACGTGATTGCTTCCTATTGGAGGGAAAGTCCCGCGCAGCATTTTTTACACAAAGCCGTTCCCCTCACGAATAAAAAGGGCATAAAGCGCTAGCGTCAGCCCTCGCGTTCGCGAAGCTATGCCAACGGCTTTAGCCGTACCCGCAAGGTTTGCCCATAGGGCTATCGGGTGGTCTATTTAATTGCAAGCGCCGAAGTGTCGCACACGTACCTGACAGGCAGCCTATTTTTGAGATGAACTAAGCTAGGATTCGACAGTAGCTATCGGGTAAACCATGCCCCTAGATCTGAATCGCTTTTACAAAGCCGCCAACCCGAGCCGCCCGCTGAAAATTATGCAGGCGACCGACCGCCAGTATTATATTGACTTTTCGTCAGTGCGGGGGGGCGATATCGTTCAAGAACTGGGCCGCACAATTACCCGGCTGGCTCCAGATGAGCCCACCTCTCAGCTATTTACCGGGCATATTGGCTGTGGCAAATCAACCGAGCTGTTTCGGCTCAAGGCGGGGTTAGAGAGCCAGGGCTTTCATGTGGTTTATTTTGAGTCAGACCGCGATCTAGAAATGGCCGACGTGGATATCAGCGACATTTTGCTGATGATTGCCCATCAGGTGACCGAGAGCCTTGAGAAAACCGGCATTCAGCTACAGCCCTCCTCACTCGAAAAGCTGTTTCGCAACCTGATAGAGACGTTGCAGACGCCGATGGAGGTATCAGATGTAAGCTTCTCGGTAGGGATTGCGGCAATTACGGCACGGGCGAAGGAGAGCCCTGAGCTGAGAAGCCGGCTGCGGCAGTATTTAGAGCCGCGGACCAAAGCAATCACCGATGCCATTAATAGTGAGCTGTTAGAGCCTGCGATCGCAACCCTCAAAACCCAGGGCAAAAAAGGACTGGTGGTGGTGGTCGATAACCTCGATCGAATTGACCCGGTGACAAGGGCCAACGGACGCACCCAGTCAGAATATCTGTTTGTCGACCGCGGCGAACAGCTCAAGCGGCTGAGCTGCCACCTAGTCTATACCATTCCTTTAGCGCTGATTTTCTCGAACGATCTGCCTCGGCTGGCCAATCGCTTTGGGGTGGCCCCCAAGCTGCTGCCGATGGTGCCCGCTATGACCCGCAGCCACGAAGTCGCCGCCAAGGGGCTGGCGCTGCTCCAGCAGATGGTGCTGGCCCGCGCCTTCCCTGAGATGAACTACAACGAACGAATCGATCACATCCCCCATATTTTTGACACGTCAGAGACGCTGATCCGGCTGTGTAATATTAGCGGCGGGCACATGCGCAACCTGATGCGGCTGCTCTACGGCTGTTTACAAAAACAAGATCCGCCCATCCAGCGCGGCACCCTGGAGGCCGTCATTCGCGACGAGCGCGATGCCCTGATGGCGCTGATTGACGAACAAGAATGGCAGCTCCTATTTCAGGCCATTCGGGAGCCTGACATCCAGGGTAATGAGGCTTACAATCAGCTACTACGGAGTTTATTTTTGTATGAGTACCGCGATCAAGATGGTCGGTGGTTTGCCCTCAACCCCGTACTAGCTGAAACCCGCCGCTTTGCAGTCTGGAAAAACGCCCATGCTCCAGCCTGAACCTGGCCGCGTCATTGTCCATAATCAAGCCGCTCTGGTTAATCTACAGCGGGCGCTGAAGTTGGGAGCCGGGCAGTTTTCCTTAATTTTAGTGCGGGTCAACTACCGGCGACTGCGGCGAATTTTGCTGGACTGGCTGGGGCTGGTGCAGACATTTCAAAAAGTGGAGCTGGCCGCCGACGCCACCTCCCTGCGGAATGTGCTCAAGCAAGCTGCCCGCAAACGCCCCCAGGCCATGATGGTGACGGGGTTTGAAACCCTAGACGATTTAGAAGCCCTGCTCAAGACGGCCAACCTGAGCCGCGACGCCTACTTTAAGACCTTTCGCTGTCCGGTGGTGCTGTGCATTAGCGATCCGGTCTTGCAGGCCCTCAACACCCACGCCCCTGACTTTAAAAGCTTTGCCGCCGCACCCATCCGGTTTGACTATCCCGTTGATGAGCTGATTTCGCTGCTGCATCGCGGCGCGGACGAGCTGTTTGAGCATATTCTAGACGTCAGCGATGAGCAGCGCCTGGGCAGCACGCAGCTGCACCTGCCCGAGCTGGGGTCAGAGCTGCGATCTCTAGTCGAGCACGAACTCCCCTTTGCCCTGGCCGATCTAGATCGACAGCAGGCTAACATTGACGCTGACCTGCAGGCCGGGCTCCAGTTTTTACAGGGGCGAGAGGCTCACCAGCCCGACACGATTCAAACAGCCCGCCAGTACTACGAAGCCAGCCTGGCCCACTGGGCAAACTCAAAACACAACCTGGACAAGCAGGCCGTGCTGCTCTTTCATCTGGGGCTGTGGTGGCGTAGCTATGCAGTTTTGCAGCGGGCCACTTACCCCGCTTCGTGTGAGCAGTCTCGGCGCTATTTTGAAGAATGCCTGAGTATCTTTCGCCACCAGCGGCGTCCCGATCGCACCGGGCGGTTTATCCACGCCCTAGCAGAGGTATTGCAAAAGCTAGAAGATTGGGACGCCCTGATCCAGATTGCCAGAGAGGGCATTGTCCTTCATGAAGGAGATCTGGTGCGGCTGGCTCGAGACTATGGCTACCTGGCAGAGGTCGCCATTGCTCAACAACGCTGGCAACAGGCACAAAAGTATGCTGAAATAGCCCTTGCCCAGTCTCAGCGGGCAACTCAGAGTCTCAAACATGCCGAACGCTCCGAGCCGATATCATCAGATCTCTCCCCCAAAGCGGTGATGCTGTCACTACAGTTTCACCAGGGCTGGTATCTATATTTGCTGGGGCAAGCCAATCTACACCAGGGCAAAACCAGGGAAGCCCTCAAAGATTTAGAGATGGCCCGTCAGCGCACCGAGCCTCGCTACGATCTCACCCTCTATCGTAAGATCCTTGAGGGGTTGCGAGCGCTCCATTTTCAGCGCAAAGACTATCTCCAGGCCTTTCACCTCAAACTTGAGCAACGCCGCATTGAAAACCAATTTGGGCTGCGGGCCTTTATTGGCGCTGGTCAGATTCAGCCCTATCATCATACTCCCTATTTAGAAGCCGCTTCTGGGGCAGAGCTGGCTCCTGAGATCCGCGCCTCGGGCCGACAGAAAGATATTACCGCCCTGGTAGATCGACTGGTGCAGCCCCTCTATCCGATTGTGATTATCCACGGCCAGTCTGGGGTGGGTAAAAGCTCTATTGTCAGCGCGGGGCTGGTGCCTGCGCTGCGCCAGGTCACCCCCGAAGGTCGCACCACCGTTCCAGTCTTGGTCAAAAGCTATCACCTCTGGCAGGCCGAGATTTTACAGTCTTTTGCGGCATCGGTGGCGCTTAACCAGAAACGATTCTCAGCGGTGCGCCTTGACGGCTTAGCGAGTGATGACTGGGCTGATGACGGTCAAAGCCTGTCCAGTCTGGCCGATCGGCCCCTGAGCGTCATTGACCGCCTCAGGCAGCATACCCGTGCCCGATACGAGCAAGTCATCCTAATCTTTGACCAGTTTGAAGAATTCTTTTTTGAACGCCCCAAACTGGAGCAGCGGCTGGCGTTTTATCAGTTCTTAAGAGACTGCATCAACGAGCCCTACGTCAAGGTAGTGCTGGCTATTCGAGAAGACTATCTGCACTATCTTTTAGAATGGGATCGCCTGGCAAACTTAGACATTATCAATAACGACATCCTGAGCAGAGAAGTGCGCTACTACCTAGGAAATTTCTCTCCTGAAGATGCGGATATGGTGATTCGTCAGCTGGCCGAGGCCGCTCAACTCCCCCTCGAAGACTCGCTGATTGAAGCCCTGGTGCGAGATTTGGCCCATCCGGTGCAAGAAGTGCGGCCTATTGAGCTACAAATTATGGGGTCAGAGCTACAGCGAGAGAATATTACCACGCTGCAAGCCTATCGACAGCTTGGGCCAGAGCCTAAAGAGAAACTGGTCAACAACTTTCTCAACCATGTAATCCAAGACTGCGGTCCTGAGAATGAGGATCTGGCCCAGGCGGTGCTCTATTTGCTCAGCAGTGACGGGGGCACCCGTCCCCTCAAAACCCGGTCAGAGATTGACGAGTCTCTAGAGCTAGCCGGTGTGTTGTCTAGCACAGAGCGGCTCGACATGGTGTTAGAAATTCTCTCTGGGTCCGGGGTGATTTTTGAAATGCCCGATGTGTCTGGGGTGCGATACCAGCTGGTGCATGACTACCTGAGTGAGCTGATCCAAGAACAAGATCGCCCTGGCCTGATTGCTGCACTCAAAAACGAACGCCGCCGTCGCAAGCTTACCGAAGATCAGTTGCGCAAAGCCCTCAAAGAGCAGGGCAAAGTGTTGAATCGGGCGCGCCGCGAACGGCATCGCGCCGAAAAGGCTGAAATCAGAGCTTTGATGTCGGTCTCCCAGGCTCGGCTGCTGTCCCACGATCATCTGGGGGCACTGCTGTCTGCGGTCAAAGGCACCCAGCGGCTGATGCAGATCTCGGTCAGCTACGACCTCCGCATTCAAACGATTCTGGGGCTGTGGCAGGCGCTGCACACCCTCCGTGAAAAAAATCGACTGGTGGGCCATCGCGACTGGGTTCTCACCGCCTGTTTCAGCCCAGATGGCGATCGCATTGCCTCAGCCAGCGACGACAGTACGGTGATTGTGTGGTCGCGCCAGGGTAAACCACTCCAGGTATTAGAAGGCCATCGAGGTAGTGTCTTAGATGTGGCCTTTAGCCCCGACGGCCAGCTTATTGCCACTGGCGGCGATGACCGGACCATTCGGCTGTGGCGCGCTAATGGAGAGCTATTACAAACCCTGGTTGGCCCCAGCGGAGCCATTAATAGTTTGGCGTTTAGCCCCACCGAGCCTTACCTGGCGTCGGCCAGTAATGACCACACCCTGCAGCTGTGGAGCTTGGAGGGCGAGCTACTCAAAACCTTTGAGGGGCACCAAGACTGGGTGCGCAGCGTGAATTTCAGCCCCAACGGTCAGTGGCTGGTCTCAGCCTCAGAAGACACCACGGTCAAACTGTGGCCGCTTAAAGAAGGATCTCCTCAGACGCTGAAAAGCCACGCAGGCTGGGTGCTGACGGCGGTGTTTACCCCTGACGGCCAACAGATTGTCTCCGGTGGAGATGACAACCTGCTGCGGCTGTGGGGGTTAAACGGTGAGCTCCTCAAAACCTTTGAAGGTCATCAAGACTGGGTGCGCAGCGTGTGTTTTAGCGCCAGCGGCGACCGGATGATCTCGGGCAGTGACGATAAAACTATCAAAGTCTGGGATCCCAAAGGGATAATCTTGCAAACCCTGCGGGGGCATCGCAGCAGTGTCTTGAGTGTAGACATTAGCGCCGATGGAGAGACTGTGCTATCGGCCAGCGACGACGATACGGTGCGACTCTGGCATCTCAAGGGGCATCAGCCAGTGATTTGCCAGGGGCACAAGGGCATTGTTTGGGATGTGTGCTGGCAACCGCAGGGAGCCTGGCTAATAACGACAGGAGCCGATGGTCAGCTAAAGCTCTGGCAGGCCAACGGTGAGCTACTGCAAACGTTAGAAGGCCATCAGGGCAGCGTTCACGGGGTGGCTTGGAGCCCCGACGGTCAGCAGATTGTGTCGGCTAGCGCCGATGGTACGGTTAAGCTCTGGCGGCTCGAGGGCGCAGAGGTCGAGCCCAGCCTGCCCTCGGGGCAATCCTCTACGACGTCTCTATTTACCCTATATAAAACCCTAGAGGGTCATCAAGAGGCGGTTTGGGCAGCTGCATTTAGCCCAGATGGAGAAATGCTGGCGACGGCGGGTCGCGATCGCACCGTCCATATCTGGCAGCGAGACGGCACCCTAGTTCGCCAACTCGAAGGGCATCAGGCCGCCGTCTGGAGCCTAGACTTTAGCCCCGACGGTCGGTTTTTGGTCTCAGCCAGTGAAGATTGCAGCGTCCGAGTGTGGGACTGGCAAAAGGGCGAAGGGCGCATCCTGTCCGAGCACGGCGGCGGGGCCTGGGATGCGGTCTTTAGCCCCAATGGTCAGCGCATTGCCTCTGGAGGCAGCGACAGTACCCTGCGGCTGTGGGCCGCCACTGGCGAAGAAAAGCTCTCGCTGCGAGGCCATCGCGACTGGGTGCGCAGTCTCTGTTTTAGCCCTGACGGTCAGCTGATTGCGTCGTCGAGTGACGACACGACCATTCGACTCTGGAGCCGAACCGGGCGGCTATTGCAAACCCTAGACGGCCACCGCGGCATTGTGTGGCGAGTCGCTTTTGATAGCGCAGGCGAGCGCCTGGCCTCCGTCAGCGCCGACGGCACCCTGCGGATTTGGAACCTGAGAGCCACCGACCTGCTCAAGCAAAGCTGTCGGTGGCTACAGGACTATCTTCAATACAATTCCGAGCTGGAGGAGGACGATCGCAGTGTCTGTGAGTGAGGCCAAACAGCTTCAACGCGGACACATCTCCTCTCAAAATGAGAGTACAATAGGCTAAATAGATTAAGGACACATACGCCATCGTCAATGCACTTAATTTCAATTCGGAAGCTTCGTGATGATGCGGCAATGTATTCTGACATCAGCCAGGTGATTGAAGCTTGGTATTCGGTGGTTAAAAAAGCTAACTGGGAAAAGCTGGAGGATGTGAAGAGAATTTATCGCGATGCTGAGGCGGTGGGCAACTTTACTGTTTTCAATATTAAGGGGAATAAGTATCGGCTCATTGTTGGCATCGACTATGTTAGCCGAACTGTCTATTACAAATATCTTCTAACTCACGCTGAGTATGACAAGGATAGGTGGAAAAATGACCCTTACTTTTAATCCAGCAGTTTATGGTGAATTACTCATAAAAGCGACTCCAAAAGTGATTGAAACGGAACTGGAATACGAGCGTACTTTGGCTATTGTTGAGAAATTGACCTTTAATCCCAACCGGACTCCTGAGGAAACGGCGATTTATAAGCTTTTGGTAATTTTAGTTGAGGCTTACGAGACAGAGCACTATCCTATGCCAGAGTCCTCGCCGGATGCAATTTTGCGCCATATGATGGAGGCCAGTGGAACTCGTCAAGCCGATCTAGTTGGGGTTCTGGGCTCTAGTGGGGTCGTATCAGAAATTGTGAATGGCAAAAGAAATATTAGTAAGGCTCAAGCTAAAATTTTGGCTGAATTATTTAAAGTTTCTCCAAGCTTATTTATTTAGTGGCTGACTGTCATCGAGAGCGCATACCAACTCAACTTAGATTGCGATCGCATAAAATAAAACCTAAAGTTTCAAGTGCGACTGCTCATGCCCCCTCCCTTTCCTGGTATGAATCCCTATCTAGAACATCCTGGACTTTGGGCAGGGATTCATCACCGGTTGATTACCGCGATTGCTAATGCCTTGGAGCCACAAATTCAACCCAAGTATATTGTTGCCATGTCAGGGGGCCTCTATGACTACCTTAGGGC
>JBCBZL010000329.1:0-5290 GCA_039815385.1 Cyanobacteria bacterium P01_A01_bin.114 | reverse complement strand
TGTTGTTTCGAGTTGGTTTAGCCGAAGCCCCGGCGGCGGTGTTTACGCAATTAGCCAGTGGTCTAGACGACTCTACCCGCAGAATCTGGCGCGATCGCACCGCACTCGGCGCTCAGCTGCTGGGGGCAATGCCAGAGTTAGAAGCGATTGCCCATATTATCTTGCACCAGCGAGAACACTGGGACGGCAGCGGTCGCCCCGACGGCTTGCAGGGTGACCACATTCCCATTGAGTCGCGAATTTTAGACCTGGTGGTGCATTTTCAAGAGCTCATCCAGGCCAGGAGCGACCGACCCGCGCTCAGCCTGAGCGAAAGCTTAGAAAAGTGTCAGAAGCACAGCGGCACTCGATTTGAACCCCTGCTGGTTGAAACGTTAGGAAACGTTATCCGGCTGGTGGAGATGGGTTTGATGCAGCTGCCCCAGCAGCCAAAACAGCTTCCGGCTGTTTGGCTAGAAGACTCTAGAGGTGATAGTCAATAGGGGTGAGGTTGGGTTTAGGGGAGCGGTTGGATATGAGATCCCTGGTGGGGAAGGGTGAAAGGCGAAGGGTGTTGGTTTATTTAATTGCGGGCGGCCTTGGCCAGAGGTCTCTTGAAGGTAGCTACCTGGGGATAGTCACCTATTAGCGCTGTGGAAATTTTTCAATGTTGGCATTGCCGTAGAGGGTCATTTTCTTATCGCGCAGTCGCAGTCGATCAACGCGCAGCTGCATCCCTTCTAAAGCAAACTGGTCGAGATCGAGCAAGCCGTTAACGTGATCTGTCAAGACTTTGCCCAGCGCGACCGCCTGGTCATCGCCCCCATAGCTGGGCTCAACAAACTGGATCTGACGCCGATCTTTGACCTCTAGGCGAGCAGTAATATCGACATCGACCGGCTCAGCTGCCTCTCCGGGGCGCACCTGACTCTGCATGCGCATCGATTGGTCGTCGTTGACCGTAATTTGAGTTTTCACAAAGTTTAGCGACTCCCCCTGATGCTGTAGCGTCTGGAGTTTCTCAACCAGAAACGGCGTATTGAACGAAACCGTCAGATCTTCTTCCGTGAGCACAATTCGCATCGACGCCTGAGTCGGCTGCCTGAGTTTTACCTGCCCCTTAAAGATTGCCCCAAAATCGATCGCAACTGCCTGTACATACATTTCCATGCCTTCAACCTGGAGGCCGCTATGCATCTTTAGACCGTTGCCTATAAAGTCAAAACCATCTACGCTGCCCTGAAGAAGCTTAGCTACGGGCTCAGCCCGCACGTTGACTTCTAACGCATCTGTTTGCTTCAACAGAGCCGAAATCGCCCCCTTAGCCGCTTTGCTAACGAGCTGATCGCCGCCCCCCTGGCCTGCCGAAAAAGGTAAGTTGCCAAACACAATTAAAGCGGTTTCACATGGGAAACTGAGAAACTGCCCCTAAACTATATCGCATCCGTTAACAAACGTTAACAATTCCTGTAAACTACTGTTAAGTAGATTAAATGTAAGCTTTCCCGACGTCTACCTGACTCCAGACGCTAATGCGTGCGAACCCGATTGAATCTGCAACCCCCAACATCGCTGGCTTAGTGCCAGCTCGCTCCTATGATTCATATCGCTGGTCGCGCACCCATTACACCCAGCTTGGCCGTTTAATCGACATTGGTCGGGTCGCTGGGGTGTTTTTGCTATCTCTCTGGCTAGATCTGCAACCCTGGAGCTATGGCAGTTTGACGCTGCCCCCCAGCCTTGAGCAAAAGGCCAAGCGACATCGACGGCGGGCGATCTGGATTCGAGAAAATCTTTTGCATCTGGGGCCTACCTTCATTAAGATTGGTCAGTTTTTCTCGACTCGGGCCGATTTGTTCCCGTCTGAGTACATTGAAGAACTTGCAAAGCTTCAGGATCAGGTGCCCCCCTTTAGCTATGAACAGGCCGCAGACATTATTGAGGCAGAGTTAGGCTGCCCTGTTGAGCAGGTCTATACCTGCTTTACCCCCGTCCCAATTGCGTCGGCTAGCCTCGGGCAGGTCCATCATGCCCAGCTTGACTCTGGGGCAGAGGTGGCTGTCAAGGTGCAGCGTCCTGGTCTCAGACGGCTGTTTAGTATTGACCTGGGCATTCTCAGACGGATCGCTGAGTTTGTTCAGCATCGAACCCAGTGGGGTAAAAATGGGCAGGACTGGCTCGGGATTTATGAGGAGTGCGATCGCAGCCTCTGGCAAGAACTGGACTACCTGAATGAGGGCCGCAATGCCAATCTCTTTCGCCGCAACTTTCGAGAGATCTCAGACGTGGTGGTGCCCCGTGTTCACTGGCGCTATACCACCCCTCGGTTGATGACCATGGAGTATATTCCTGGCATTAAGGTCAACAACTTTGACGCCCTGGCTGCCGCCGGTATTGACCGCATTGCGGTGGCTGAGCTAGGCGCACGCTCCTATCTTCGGCAGATCCTGCACCACGGTTTTTTTCACGCTGACCCCCACCCCGGCAACCTGGCCATTGATGGCAGGGGGCGGATGATTTTTTATGACTTTGGCATGATGGGCCGGATTCCGCCCGTGACCAAAGATAAACTGATGCTGAACTTCCGAGGCATTCTCAACAAAGATGCCACCCTGGTTGTGCAGGCAATGGTCGCGCTGGGGGCCTTAGCGCCTGATTCGGATCTGGGTCCGGTGCGGCGATCGGTGCAGTTTATGCTCGATCACTACTTTGACCAGGCCCTAGAAAAGAAAACAGAGATCTCTGTTGCTTCTATCAATGACGATCTCTATCAGCTGACCTACAATCAGCCCTTTCGATTTCCGGCCGAGTTTACCTTTGTGCTGCGTTCTCTATCGGCCCTAGAAGCCTTAGGAAAGTCTCTCAACCCCGAATTTAACTTTATGCACGTTGCCCAACCGTTTGCGGAGGAAATTATGGCCCAAGACAGCCCCGGTACTACCCAAGTGTTTCTAGATCAGCTCACCCGGCAGGCGACTGAGTTTACCAACACCAGTTTGAATTTGCCTCAACATCTTGAGAGCACGCTTAATCGGCTAGAGCAGGGCGACCTGAAGATGCGGGTTAGCTCGGTAGAGCTTAATCGTGAACTGCGTCAGCTCAATACGCTGTGCATGGGCATCATTTATACGCTCTTGTTTGGCGTTCTGACGCTGTCGGCCACTCAGTTTTTCTTGGCGGGTTGGCCACGGGTTGGGGGAGGGATTTTTGGGGGCGCGGTTTTAGCCGCTCTTTTCTTAACTCGGCTGCTGTTGTTTAAGGTAGACCGGTTTAGCTCTTAGGGATTATCGCCTGAAGACAAGCTTCCCGGTAGTGGAGGGTGAAGGGTGAAGGGTTAAAGGCGCTAGCGTAGCCATGCCCCTTGGGCTATAGGGCGAAGGGCGAAGATTATTCTAAACCCATTATCTCGATCGTTGTACTGCTTGAATCGGTGGCTGACGGTAGGGTAAACCAAAAAGTCGAGCCGATATTTGGGGTTGAGGTCACGCCAATCGTGCCGCCGTGACGTTCGACAATCTTTTTGCAGATGGCTAACCCAATGCCAGTGCCGGAATATTCGCTCTGGGTGTGCAGCCGTTGGAAAATGACAAAAATGCGATCGCAAAATTCGGCTTCAATTCCAATGCCGTTGTCTTGAACTGTGATCAGCCAGTCACGGTTACGATTTTCAGCGGTAATGGTAATTTGAGGCGGCGCGTCGTCGCGACTATATTTCAGGGCATTCTCAATCAGGTTCTTAAAGAGCTGCTCTAGCTGTAAGGCATCGACCTGCAAAACAGGCAGCGTACCCGCCTGCACCACCGCCTGCTTCTGTTGAATTTTTTCATGGAGGGTCTCTAAGGCCTGGCCCAAGACCTGATTTAAATCAGTAGTGGCTTTGGCGAGATCTTGCGTCCCCAATCGCGAGTAAGTCAGCAAGTCGTTGATCAGGGCCTGCATTCTGACGACGCCATCGGTCATGTAGTGAAGATAGCGATCGGCTGTCTCATCGAGCTGGCCTTGGTAGCGCCTAGCCAGCAGGTCGGCAAAACTTTTCACCTTGCGCAGGGGCTCTCTTAAGTCGTGGGAGGCAATGTAGGCAAACTGTTCTAAATCTTGATTCGAGATTTTGAGTGATTCGTTCAAGTCGTGCAGCTTGGTGTTGACCTGCTGCAGCTCGTCCGTTCGAGCCTGGACTCGGGCTTCTAGACGCTGATTGGTTAGCTGTAGTTGTTGATAGAGCGCTGCCTGTCTGAGGGCTGCCCGCACCGCAAATTGTAAAATCTCAGCCGTGAGCTGCTGTTTGGCAATGTAATCTTGAGCCCCAAGGCCAATCGCCTGAGCCGCGATCTGTTCATCCTCAAGCCCCGTTAAAATTAAGATGGGCATCCCCAACAGCGCTCGCTGCTTGAATAATCTAAGCAGGTCTAACCCATCCATATCCGGCAGGTAAAAGTCGAGCAGTACTAAGTCGCAGCCCGACTGCGCCAGCAGCTGGTCTAGACGCTGCAACCCCTGCTCACCAGACTCGGCCTCCAGAATTTGATAGGCTGATTTTGAATCCTGCTGCAAAAAGCGCCGAAAGGTCTCTCGATCTTCGGACGAGTCATCAATCAGCAGAAGTGTCGAAAAGGCGGTTGAGGGTACGTGCTCCATCCCTTCATTATGACGACCCGCTTGACTACATAGCCTGCTCCAGACAAATTTCTTGAATGAGGGGGGTATGCTCAAGCAAATATTGCTGCACCTGAGCCCGCTCCTGATGGGAAAGACTCGCGCGGTTTTCAATACTGTGGAGCAATAGTCGAATCTGCTCCACACTGCCTCCTCTGTGTAGGTGAGCTGTGGGTGTTTCTTCAACCACAGACCAGATCAGTCTCAGCAGGTCAGTATCCATACGCCTCTCCCTTATGCCTCTTCTTTAAAAGAGAACTTGAGAACTTTCTAAACCTTGCCACATCCAAATCTATAGAGCGAGATCCGTAGTTTGCCCTACGGGAAAACTCGTGTTTTCGACCTAGATGGGGTGTATCTACTGCTTAGATTAACACGCCTTCTTTAGATTTGCTTTAGATTTGCTCCAGATTCACAGAATTCCGCAATTTCACTGAGGTCATTTCAACTCAGATTGAAATGGCTGAACTCCTTTCTTAGCAAGGATTCTACTCTCTGCAGGCTAGCGATTGAGCGAGCGACCCAGTAAAAAGGAACACCCGGTTCACGTAAATCTAAAGAAAACATTAAATTAAAGGCAAAAACGCAAATTTTGTGCTGCTTCTCATAAATAGCTCGAATTAAGCATTCCGGCTCTGGTCAGGGGTCGAGCGCCGTC
>JBCBZL010000027.1:0-26512 GCA_039815385.1 Cyanobacteria bacterium P01_A01_bin.114 | reverse complement strand
GGCCGCAATGCCCGTCGGACCTCACGACTCTTAGATGAGCTCCGTCAGGCGGGCAATCTCACCAACGGGATTCCACTCATGCCTCGGCAGTACCCTCAAAAGGAGGATAGCCATGATGATTAGGATCTTGCATCGCTTTTTGGGCAGCCGCAACCACCGGAGCCGGCGTTGGCCCACCGGGGTTGCCCATGCCCAGATCAATCAAATCGACCCCTTGGGCACGGGCATTGGCCTTGAGCTCATCTAAACGTGCAAAAACATAAGGAGGCAATGAGTCTAAACGTTGGGCTGGTTTGATCCAGTCTAAGTTCATAACCGAACCTCCTGTGCTGAGCTATTTTCTGAAGCTGAGGACAGCCGACGATCGCTAGCCGTCGTCGACACCATCGCCGCCATCACCTGATCAACCTCAACAGGGAACGGCAAATGATGAATATCAGAGCCCTCCTGGCAGGCAAACTCAGCAGCCTGGGTTAGCTCGCTCAGCCGCAGACCTTCAAGCCCTAGTTCACTCAGCGACCGAGGTAAGCCAATCGTGTCATAAAACTGCAGCAGCTGCTGACGTGCCGTGGCTGCCAGTGAGTTACCCGGTCCCATTTCTTCGAGGCGGAGCTGCACCAAAATACCGTAGGCGACTTTCTCACCGTGGAGGATGCCGTGGCTGGCCGCAAGCTGAGTCAGGCCATTGTGCACTGCATGGGCGGCTACCGTCCGGCACTGGGCACCCCCCAGGCCACCGATCACACCCGCCATCAAAACGCTGGCGTCTACAACCTCACGCCAAGCCTCACCACCAGGGGCCTGTAATGCCGCCGCTGATTTTTGGAAAAGGATATCGCGCAACACCCGAGCCTGCTGCACTGCGCCAATGATTAAGGTTTGTTCTGAATGTCCGCTGCTGACGGAGGCTTCATACCATTTTGCGATCGCATCGCCAATCCCTGCGATTAGCGTCCGCTGGGGAGCTGTGATTACCAGGTCATAGTCTAGCAGCAGCAGATTAGGACACAGCGGCAACCCGACATCATATAAAAAAGCACCCGCATCTGAGTAAACATTAGAGAGTGCCGTCCAGGCTGCGCAGGTGGCCGCCGAGGTCGGAACTGTCACCACCGGGACATTGGCCTGGTGGGCCAGCAATTTGGCCGCATCCAAGGCTTTGCCTCCACCCACACCGATCACAAAATCTGCCCTGTGCTGCGCCAGCACCCCATGCATTTCAGCCAGAGAGGCTTCGCTACAGTCAGTCTGATACGACACCTGTTCGACCACAAACTCCGCCAGTGCCGCCTGCAAAAAGGGCAGCGCCGCCCCCAGAGTAGCGTCTCCACCAACCAATAGAGGCCGCCGCCCCAACCGGGCCAGCAAAGGCGCACATTGCAGCAAAATACCCTTGCCGCGAACCACCTGGGCTGGGGCAACCATTAAAGCTGGCAATAAAGATGTTGTCATGGAATCTGTATGGAAATCTACGTAGAAATCTGTGTGAAGACCAACCCAAAATCGCTAGGCGGCCGCCGCATTGGCCTTAGCAAGCTGCTGATTATAAATTTTGACCGATAGCGGATTATCGTTGTCACCAGGCCGCGGCTGAACCTCCCCCACATAAACTAACTCAGAGGCATCATCTGGCTTGTGAACAAGGGTGCGGGCTCGAATAGTGGGTTGTTGGCCCGATCTACCCAAGCGGCTCGCCCTAAATAAGTTTTTAGCGGCTTGTTGTAAGGTGGCATCTAGCTCAGTAGCCGTAATCGTTTGCGGCACCTTGATGACAATCTGGGTGGCCCCCGAATCAAATACAGTCGTGTAGGGAAGGGCTCCAGGGACAGCTGCCGGTAGCAACGGCTCAAAACTCAAGCCAAACAGGCCTACGGTCAGTACTGCACTAAACCCAGCGGCCCCTACCAAGCGAAACCGCAATCCCCACTGCAATACAAAACCCAGCGTGGCTAACGCGGCGAGGGCAAGGGTGGCAATTCCCATCCATTGAGTGGCTTCTAAAAAAGTTTCTGGCGTCGGCATAGCAGCGTAAGGGAATTAGGATACTTAACTGATCCTATCAGCAGATTCCTCGTTGCTGCGACCGTTAGGGCGGATTTTTCAGCGGGATTAATAAGCGTGCTAACTCACTCGGTCAAGACGCTTGGGAATCTGGTTTAAGAAAAAACGATTCAGACAATGGGGCCTTTGCTTTACCGCGGGCCTACTGCTTTCGCTGGGGCTGATCGCATGGCGAGGCTCTTCTGGCTTGCTACCCACCCTTGAAGCACTTCCTCAGGATCCCTATATCCAAGTTTTTTTCAACCACTCACAGTCGAGTCGCTACACCGACCCCTATCGTCACACCCACCGCTATGGCGATGATTTAGAGCAAATCATCATAGAGGCTATTGACTCTGCAACGGTGTCTGTTGACATTGCCGTGCAAGAGCTCAATCTACCAGACATCGCTAAGACCTTGGTTCGTCGAAGTAAAGCTGGTGTAAAAGTGCGGCTAATTCTCGAAAATCAATATAGCCACCCTTGGAGTCAGGAGCCAGAAAATTCACACCCTGACGAGCGGAGCCGCAGCAAACTTGAAAACCTGGTCGCGTTTAGCGATCGCAATCACGATGGTCAGATAACCACCCAAGAAGCTGCGACCAGTGACGCCCTACTAATTTTACAAACGGCAAAAATTCCGGTCATCGACGATACCGCCGACGGCACCAAAGGCAGCGGCTTAATGCACCACAAGTTTATGGTGGTTGATCGTCAACGAGTCCTAACAGGCTCTGTTAATTGGACCTTTTCGGGCATCCATGGCGATGCCCTCGTCCCTGAAAGTCGAGGCAACGCCAATGCCTTGTTGCGCCTAGACAGCTCAGACGTGGCTCAGCTCTACACCCAAGAATTTGACCTGATGTGGGGCGATGGCCCTGGCGGCCAAACCGATAGTTTATTTGGCTCACCTAAACCACCTCGCCCCGCTCATCAGGTATTCTTACCGGGGTCGACGGTCACCGTACAATTTTCGCCCCATCGAGCCGATACCCCATCAGCCCATACCGTCAATGGGCTAATCGCCAGCACCTTAGCTCAGGCCGAACGAAGTATAGATCTGGCTTTGTTCGTCTTTAGCGACCAGGGCATTGCCAACACCCTGGCTTATAGAAACCAAGCTGGCGTCTCAAGCCGGGCTCTGATTGATCGGAGTTTTGCCTATCGCAGCTACAGCGAAGCGCTGGACATGTTGGGGATCTCTATCCCAGACTATCGCTGTCAATATGAACAAGACAATCGCCCTTGGCAGGCCCCTAGCGACTCAGTCGGCTACCCTGAGCTCGCCGACGGCGACAAGTTGCACCACAAATTTGCCGTCATTGACGAGGCAACTGTCATTGTAGGGTCACATAATTGGAGCAAAGCTGCCAATACCCAAAATGATGAAAATCTGCTGGTGATTCGCAATCCAACCGTCGCCAAGCACTTTCAGCGTGAATTTGAGCGACTTTATGAGCAGGCAAATTTGGGGAAAACGGCCTACCTGCAGCGTCAGATTGAGAAATACCAGCAGAAATGTGGTGGTGCCGCCTAGCAGGCCTGAAGCCCCTTCCTATAGGGAAACATAGAGAGACAACTGAGCTTACGCTTGAACGTGACTGCCGATAATCTTAGCGATACCCGGCACCGCTTCTTCGACATCACTCTTCACCGATTTGCGCAGCTTGTTATAAGCCCCTCGGATAATGCCGTTGTTTGTACCCTGGATCCGGCTATCAGTCACGCTGAGAATCGTATCCGCAGTGAGGGTACGGTTTTGAATCAAATGGTCAACCGGATTCCCTGTTTGCAACCCTTCAGCCCACATCGGATCAAGGGCTTCACAGGCTTGGGGCAAAAGTCGCTTGATCGCCCCCGGAACATAGTCAGCGCCAATCCCCTTGACCATGCCGTAGGTAGCCTTTAGGGCCATACCCGATAGGCCGCTTTTGGCTGACACATGTTCGTCAATGAGCTTGGCACAGTCAGACGCAATATTTTCTCGTATAGTTTGATCTTTAACTTTTTCACTAAGGGCCATATATATTCTCCCTAGAACTAAACCATAATCGTTTCCAATTATTAATCTATTCTGGAGAGCATCGCCATTTCTGGAGCATTGTCTCAATTGGCTTAACAGAAATGTGAAATTTGGGTTTTCAATCTTCGCCGCCCAAAATTTTGGGCACCCTAAAGAAATCATCTTCGCGGTCAGGGGCGCAGTCTAAGATAGCTTCTCGATCTTCAAAAGGAGTTAGTTCGTCTTTGCGGGTGACGTTGCTAACTTCAATCGCTCGAGTGGTCGGCGAAATATCGTCGGTGTCTAACTCGCCAAGCTGCTCGACATACCCCAAAATGCTATTGAGCTGCTCAGTCAGCTGCTGCTCTTCGTCAGCTGTCAGATCTAAACGGGCTAAGTGGGCAACTTTTCGAACCTGGTCAAGATCAATCATCGGTATACTCCTCAATACATCATGTCCACTTTCATCCGGCCTGTATTCTTGAGCCAGTTCTGGGCTTCGATGTAGTTATTGGGTGCGATCCGAATTGCTTCCATCCAATACTGGGCAGCTTCGTCATACATAGCATCAGCAGTTTGAGCATCGCCTGCAGCTTCGGCTTGCTCACCCCGATAGTGGTAAATAACAGCTGTATTATTCAAAGCCTGAGGCATTCGGGGGTTGAGTTCTAAAGACTTCGCATAGCGTTCTAGGGCAACGTCATGCTCACCATTGCTGGCATGAATCAGGCCCATATTGTAGAGAATGAAGCTTTGATCGTAGGGGTCTTCTTCGAGACGGAGGGCTTCTTCGTAATTTTCCATCGCTTCGGCATACTCGCCATCAGCTTGGGCTGACATCCCATCCCGATAATACGCAAAGGCTTCTTTGGCCTGCTTTTTGGTGGGCATCATCTTCAAGATCATGTCTGCCATCACCGTGAAAGATTTGTCGATGAAGTTATCGTTACGCTGGGTTCTTGGCATGGGAGTTCCTAAAAGCGCTGTTCTCTAATTTAGCGCTCTTAGGAGAAGAGTTGTCAGTCAATTGCGGTTTGTAAAGAGAGGCAATTGACAACGTCGCCTCTCTCTAAAAAGATTTAGCCAAAAGATCAGGCCAGCAGATCGGATAGCTGACCCCTAACAGCAGGCAAGGACAGCTTCGCGGGCAGTCACTCGCCGATCTAGAAAGATCAGCAGGTCTTTGACCGTTTCAAATTGGGTTTCATCAAACTCTTCGCTGATATCAACCCCAAAAACTCGCTCAAAATCTTCGCAGAGTTGCCAAGCCCAGTCAAACCAGCACACCAGCGGAAACTGAAGGTCTTCTACAAAATGGTCGGATGGGCGTACACGGCTAAAGTTGAGACCTGAGTAATGCTGCAAACGACTGTGTAAGAAATCGAGCAGGCGCTGATCGCACCGGGTTATTAGCCGAAATTCGTAGCACCAGTCTTTGGGCTTGAGCGGCGGACGTTGCGATCGCAATCGACGGTTTACTTGTCTGCGCACCTGGAGGTCGGGGCTAAGATCCGGGTAAGTACGCACGCTACTGAGTGTGTTTTTAAGCTGACGCCACATAAATCAACCGTTTCGGACAGGTCATTGGAAGGTGTATCTAATATTCCCAGGTTGCCTCGCAGAAACACGGTGTCTGAGATGAATCACTCAAAAATGGGGCCGTTGATAGCGCTCTTTAAATCCGTGAAAAACCCTAAAATTCTTTGACCGGCAAGGGTTTCCAGGATCAGCGATCTTATATAAACTTGCTTTGATATCAGCACCCATTGCCCCCCCGAGCCGGGCTCGAAAATTGTCTCTACCCCGCAGCCGCAGCGCAAAAAGCAGAACTCCGCGAAATCGCCGAACGTAAAATCACTGATTTGATCAAGCGGCCGCTACGATTATTCAAGGCGGTGATTACACCTAAACCGAACCAGACCAACGGTCATTGACTAAAACCCTCGTAAAACATAGCTTGAAGGTCTATTACCCAGGCGATTGGCTTAACTGAACCAAGGTGTCTGTAAAGGTGGGATATGAAACCGCTGCGGCCTCAGCCCGATGAATCTGGGTCGTCCCACGGGCACAGAGCGCTGCGATCGCAAGGCTCATGGCAATGCGGTGATCGGTGTCGCTATCTACTTCGGCCCCCGTGAGGGATTGCCCGCCAGTAATCTCTAAGCCATCCGGGCGTTCACTCACGGTTGCCCCCAACCGCCCCAGCTGTTTGGCCATCACGGCGATGCGATCGCTTTCTTTGACTCGCAGCTCTTCAGCATCTTTAATCACGGTGGTACCCCGGGCAAACAGCGCCGCTACCGCCAAAATAGGCACCTCATCGATCATGCGAGGAATAATATCGCCACCAATAGTGCAGGCTTTGAGCTGACTAGCCCGAACTCGAATATCTGCGACGGGCTCGCCAGTCACCTCACGCGGGTTTTCGAGGGTGAGGTTGGCCTCCATCTGGTGCAGCACCTCTAAAATGCCCGTGCGGGTGGGGTTGATGCCAACATTTTCAATCACAATGTCAGACCCTGGCAAAATAGACGCGGCTACTAGCCAAAACGCCGCAGAACTGATGTCACCGGGAACAATCACCGTTTGCCCGGTCAGCTGAGCGGGCCCCTGCAGGGTGACACTACAGGCGTCTGGATCAATGCTTAGATGTGCGCCAAAGGCCTTGAGCATCCGTTCACTATGGTCACGGGATAGGCTCGGCTCGGTGACGGTGGTCTCTCCGTTCGTATTGAGCCCGGCCAGCAAAACGCAGGATTTTACCTGGGCTGACGCGATCGGTGAGCGGTAATGGATCGGTTTCAAAGCGCGGCCTTGAACGGCAAGTGGCGCAAAGCGATGGCCATCCCGCCCCCAAATGGTTGCCCCCATCTCTGATAGGGGGTTAATCACCCGTGCCATGGGTCGCGATCGCAGTGAGGCATCTCCCGTCACCACAAAATAGCGGTTGGGATGCGAGGCCAGCAACCCCAGCATTAAACGCATGGTTGTGCCAGAGTTGCCAGCATCCAAAATGTCATGAGGCTCTTGCAGATGGCCAATGCCTAATCCCTTGACGGTGACCCATTCCGCCTCCAACTCTGATATTTCAGCCCCCATCATCTGAAAGCATCGCGCCGTACGGCGCGGGTCTTCGCCCAGTAAGAGCCCTTTTATCCGAGTTTCACCCCTCGCCATCGCCCCCAACATCAGCGCTCGATGAGAAATTGACTTATCGCCGGGCACCTGTAAACGCCCGTTCAGCCCACCTTCACCCGGCTGGATCTCAAGGGTTTTGTGGGGCGAACGATCGAGCAGGCGAAATCGCGTAGCAGGCATGGGCTAAGGCAGGTAAGCAGCGCTACTTATCTTACCGTTTCGTCACCGTCCCGTGCATCCGCTAGCTGAGCCAAAGCCCAACTTTGAGGCCCCTTGGTTAAGCCTTTACGGAGCCGGTTCAGCCGACGGAGCCTCGGCATCATCGCCCGCCGCACTCCCTTCGGCCTCACAGTAAGCATTGATATTAGTCACCAACTCAGACTCACGGTTCGAGAGGTCTTGCAAATTGGTAAAAGCCGTATTCGCCTTTTGCTGAAAAGCATCTAATACATTACCGAGATCGGCTTCAGATTTGGCATCTGCCACCAGTTTCATAGCTTCGCTAGCCACCTGTAGCTCTGTGGCTGAGCCTGAGATGATGCCAACATAGTCGCCTCGATGCTGTTCTAGCTGCTCATCGGCTAAGGAGAGCCCTTCAAGGCTTGAGACCATACCATCAATATTGCCGACAACCGTATCCACCGCATCAATATATTGAGTCGCTGCGGTTTGAATATCTTCGAGACTTTGAGCTTGGGCAGCCTGTTGGGTAAAACCGTCGATTTCAGATTCAAATTCAGCCTTGAAGCCTTGGGCTTCGTTGATCACCTCAGCAAAACTATTACACTGAGCCACCTTAGACGGACCACAGCTCGAAAGCCCCAACGCGAGTGCCATGCTCAGTAAAGCGGTGACGCGTGAACGACGCATTCCCATTGTGATTTCCCTCATCGCGTTTGTGTGTTTGGACGGGTGGCGATCGTAGTAATCGACGCTACCGGATTTTAACGCTATCTAGGATGGCTATCCAGTCAGCGCCCCCCCTTCCTAAACCTTCCCCACTATTTGTAAAAAGCTAGCCATTTTATGCAGCCCCGGATATGCAAAGATCGTTAGACCTCGTTGCGATCACTTGGGGTTTAAACTCATGTCCCTATTTCAGGAGTCTGCGTGAATAATCGTCTAGATCTTCAAGCAATTATTCAAACCCTACAGCAGCATCGGCAGTCTATCCCAGCGCTGAGTGGCAAGCTCTATGGCAACTATGGTGGACAAGGACCGATGCCCCAGACAGCAGTTGAGACCATTTACTCGAGCCATCAGCTCATTCAGCAAAAGGGGCCTTTTTCAAGTGCGGCCAATAAATGGCTAAAACAAGAAGCCGATCTCTTGCGCCAAACGATGGCAACCGAGCTGGGCACCACTCCAGAAAGTCTGACACTGACCGAGAATGTCACGGTGGGCTGCAATATTCCGCTGTGGGGGCTCCCTTGGGAGGCAGGCGATCGCATCTTGATCTCAGATTGTGAACACCCCGGTATCGTGGCCGCGGTCACTGAAATTAGTCGCCGCTACAGCGTTGGGGTTGACTGGGTCTCGCTCAAGCCACCGTCTCGACTCTCGCCCACCATGGCCATTGCCCAAGCCCTACACCCTCGGACAAAGTTGCTTGTTATCAGCCAGGTACTTTGGAATACGGGCCAACTGCTGCCCTTCAAAGACATTGTCAACCTGTGTTGTAACCACGCGCCTCAGCCCGTTCGGATCTTAGTGGATGCAGCTCAGTCGGTGGGGATGTTGCCCCTCAATCTGGATGAGCTGGGGGCTGATTTTTATGTCTTTACGGGCCATAAGTGGTGGTGTGGCCCGGCGGGGGTGGGTGGCCTCTACGTCAGGCCAGATGCCCTTGAGGCCATATCACCCACGTTTATCGGCTGGCGCGGCATTCGCGTGGATGATGAGGCTAACCCCATCGGCTGGCAACCCGATGGTCGACGATTTCAGATAGCAACCTCCGATGGGCCGCTATGGCCGAGTTTGAGGGCTGCGATCGCATTTCACAACCAGTGGGGCACCGCCCAGCAGCGCTATTTTAGAATCTGCCAGCTCGGCATCTACTTATGGAGTCGATTAAATCGCCTACCCAAAATTGCCTGCATTCTCAAAACCCCGCCCGAGTCAGGCCTGGTCTCGTTTCAAATTTCCCCTGACGGCACGCCATCGCCGACTTTACATACTCGGCTCGTACAGTATTTAGAAACTCAACATATCTATCTACGCACACTTCTTTTACCCCACTGCGTCCGGGCGTGCGTTCACTATTTCACCTTAGAGTCAGAGCTAGATCGATTAGTTGAGGCGATCGAAGCCTTCCTAAAAGATGAAATCGGATAAATAGGCTTTAGCCAGGTTTCCGTTGTT
Organism: Cyanobacteria bacterium P01_A01_bin.114; assembly: GCA_039815385.1. Lineage (GTDB taxonomy): Bacteria > Cyanobacteriota > Cyanobacteriia > Phormidesmidales > Phormidesmidaceae > SIO4C1. Next base: position 16,971 of record JBCBZL010000027.1, on the reverse strand, counting down.
CAAACTCTCCTACCAGGCATTACGTATAGTCTCTGCCCTGATAGTGCCGACATCCCTCACAGGGACCGGTCGGATTGACCGCACAGCGCAAATATGGTGAGCGCGCATTGAGCTGGCAGGTCAAATCGCCAACGATGAGCCCCACCCCCTCGACATAGTGTTCGTCAGGGGTACGGCGTACAAAATCACGAAATCGATGATTAGCAGCCGCCTCCATCGCTAGCTCAAAGCGAGCCTGCACCCGACGGTGGGCACGCAAGCTTACCCAGGCCGATAAAATAGGAGGAATTAAACCAATCACAATCAGGATTAGGGCAGCAACCATATAGGCGAAAAACCGAGCGTAGCTTGATGTTAGCGTAGCAATCGGAAAGGGGGCGAAGGTTGAAAGGGGAAGGTTGAAAGGCGAAAGGCGAAAGGCGAAGGGCGAAAGGCGAAAGGCGAAAGGCGTTAGCGAAGCCATGCCCCTTGGGCTATAGGGTAGGGGCGTTACATGTAACGCCTGCGAAGAGCAAAGGGAGCAAGCACCCATGCCCCCAACCGATCAGCAGAATCGTAGGATGGGCAAAGCTGCCAATCAATACCCACAAAACCGGCCCCGCTCAACCAGCGTGCCCATCTTTACCAGCCCGTTAATTCTGCCAACTGATACACAAAAAACCGACCCCGTCCGACCAGCGTACCCATCCAGCAAAGATGCCGTCCAACAAGAGGATACAGCAGGATTCGATAGGGGCATGAGCATCAGGACGTGGATTCCTTAGGTTTGTGGGTAGAAACAACGCTGAGCTCTTTGAGCTGCTTGGTATCGACGCTCCCTGGAGCCTGAGTGAGCAAATCTCGGGCCTGCTGGGTTTTGGGAAATGCGATCGCATCTCGAATTGACTGTTCACCCGCCAGCAGCATCACCAGCCGATCTAGCCCATAGGCGATTCCGCCATGGGGCGGGGTGCCATACTCAAAAGCGTCGAGCAAAAAGCCAAACTTATCGCGGGCTTCTTCATCACTGAGGCCAATGGTTTCAAACACCCTGGCTTGCAGATCTGGCTGATAGATCCGCAGGCTGCCGCCGCCGACTTCGTAGCCGTTATAGACCAAATCGTAGGCAACTGCCCGCGCTGTTTTGAGATCTTCAACATCATCGGGATGGGGAGCCGTAAAGGGATGGTGCAGCGCCTCCAGCCGCTTTTCGTCAGCATTCCACTCAAACATGGGAAAGTCGGTTACCCACAGCAGGTTGAGCTTACTCTCATCAATCAATTTCAGCTCTTGCGCGACAGTCTGACGTAGCCGGTCGAGGGTGGCGTTGACGATGGGGGTGGGGCCAGCACCAAACAGTATTAGCGTGCCAGGCTCTGCCCCAGTACGGGTGAGCAGTGCCTGCTTTTGCTCAGCAGAAAGATTGTCTTTGATAGCTCCGATCGTGTCGATTTCACCGCCCTCGCGGACTCGGATGTAAGCGAGCCCTTTAGCCCCGGCATCGGTGGCGACTTTGAACAGATCACCACCGGGCTTAATGCGCACATTGGAAATGGCGTCGTTGCCGCCAGGAATGGGGAGCACTTTGACCTGCCCGCCGGATGAGATCGCACCGGAAAACACCTTGAAACCCGAATCTTTCAAAATATCAGAGACGTCCACCAGCTCTAGCGCATAGCGGGTATCCGGCTTGTCACTGCCGTAGCGTCCCATCGCCTCTGCATAGGTTAGCCGAGGAAAGGGGCGCGGCAGGTCGATGCCTTTTACAGCTTTGAAAACGTGACACGTCAGCCGCTCATTTAAATCCAGGATTTCTGCCTGGGACATGAAACTCATTTCCATGTCGAGCTGGGTAAACTCGGGTTGACGATCGGCCCGCAGGTCTTCATCGCGGAAGCAGCGGGCAATCTGATAGTAGCGATCAAAGCCAGACACCATCAGCAGCTGCTTAAATAGCTGGGGCGACTGAGGTAGGGCGTACCACTCACCGGGGTTGACCCGCGAAGGCAGAACATAGTCCCGCGCCCCCTCTGGCGTAGAACGGGTCAAAATGGGGGTTTCGACCTCAATGAAATCTTCCTGGTCTTCTAGGAACCGACGGATGGCCTTAATCACCTCGTGCCGCAGCTGCATATTGCGGCTCATGCGCTCGCGCCGCAGATCCAGATAGCGATACTTAAGACGCAGATCTTCACGCACGGACTCTGCTTCCGCCGTCGAGACCTGAAAGGGCATTTGCTTGCGAACCGCATTCAACAGCTCGATGCTGTCAGCATATATTTCAACTTCCCCGGTGGGCAGTTTCGGGTTTAAAGACTCATCAGGGCGCTGGCTGACGTGACCTTCAATTTTGACCACGTACTCATTGCGCACCTGATCGGCAATGGGGTATGACTCGGGCGTGCGCTCGGGATCGCTAACGATTTGCACGATGCCTTTGCGATCGCGCAAATCTAAAAAAATCACCCCGCCGTGATCGCGGCGGCGATCGACCCAACCATAGAGGGTTACGGTTTTACCAATATGCTCAGATCGCAGATCGCCGCAGTATGAAGTTCGCATAGCTCAAGCGGGTAAATAAAGGTACGGATAGCCGTTGCTGATTTCCAAGGATGAATTCGCCTGTCATATTTGCTCTTCGTCAGCAATTCACAGATGGAGTCATACCGGAGAGCAGCAGCGCCTACGGATAAAAAACTAGAAACTGAAAACCTTTTCATTATCTAGTATGGTCTACCCGCTTTAAATTCAAACTTTCGACAAATTCGCGCGTCGGTGACTTTATTGCTGCCGCATCTGCATTTCTTCAACATCAAAACTCGTACCATCCAAAGGATGCTGAGCGGTGCGACCGGTTATCAGGTCAGACAGCATAGAGGCAGGCTGAACCTGATGGGGCCACGCAAACGCATGACGAAAGGCCGCTGCCTGACAAGCTTGCAGGGCATCAAACCCAATCACATCATGGGTTAGCAGATTTTCATATTCAAAGGGTAAGCGGACATCGTGCAGCCCAGCGTTGTCGGTGCAGATCGCAATATCGACGCCCGCATCCAGACAAAGATTAAAAACCTGCTTCAGCTGACTTAAATCCTCTAAGGTTCCTGTTTGTAAATAGGTGGTTGGGCATATCTCCAAACATTGGCCTCGCGCTGCCACCTCCTTCAATAATTCTGGATAGTGGAGTGGGATCTGAATCCCATGACCAATCCGCATCAGGTAAGGCAGCAGCTCTGGATAGCAGCCATTCGCCGTCTCATATAAATGCCCCGTAGTCTTAAGCCCCCGAGACTGGGCATAGGCATAGAGCCCAATAAACTCATCTAGCCGCTCTCGATAGGCAGCATCTCCCCCGGCAATATCCACTGCGCAAACATAGTCAGGATACTGGGCAGCTAACTCGACAATGGCGCGATTGACCTCGTAGGGCAGTCGCGAGTGCATGCAAAGAATCTGCCGCGTCACGATGGGATATTCGCTCTGATCGCTGGCACGGCCCACAATTTCAATAATTTCAGCCATGGCGTCAATCCGTTCTGGCTGAGACAGATGCTCGGGGGTCCGGTAGTAAGGGGTATACCGCAGCTCAAGATAGGCCAGGTTTTCAAAAATATAGGCCCCGCGAATCAAGCGATAGATGAAATAAGGCAGCGCTTCTTTAGTTTGGACACTTTCTACCAGGGTATGCAGCTCTAAATATTCTTCGAGAGACTGCTTGGGCTGCGTATAAAACTGCTCAAACTGGGTATAGTCAGAAAATCGACCAGACAGGTCAGGACAATTGCGTTGGAAATATCGCCATAAAATACGGGGTACTACAGAGCCCCCTAGATGGCGATGCAGTTCTGCATAGAGACTCATAAGGCCTTCTAGAGTAATTTTTGGAATGGATTAAGGGTGACTGATGCTAAATGGAAGTGATACTAAACGGGACCAAATGCTAAAGGAGCCTGTGATTTGGGGTCAAAAGGGCTAGGTCTAAGGGGGCAGAAACCAGCTCGCCCGTCAAAGCTCATGAAATATAAAGAGATATTAAACTTAGTTTTACACTATTTTTTAGATTCTGTGTTGCTTGTCTAAAAAGCTGGTGTAGACTTTACTGTAAGCAACCTCCAGCCAGGTTGAGCCCAAGGGTATTCCGTTAGAATTCAAGCGCGCTTCGAGGATGTTACGTGTTGACACCCTCAGCGTCAGCTGGCGATAATGGTCATTTGTTTGAACTCTAGCACTCAATAATCCCTTGGCAAACGTTGTTGTAATTGGAGCCCAGTGGGGCGACGAAGGTAAAGGTAAGATTACAGATCTGCTGAGTAAGTCAGCAGATGTAGTAGTTCGCTACCAAGGCGGTGTTAATGCAGGCCACACTGTCGTCGTAAAAGACCAAACCTTCAAGCTGCACCTGATCCCGTCGGGCATTTTATATCCGGAAACAGAATGCTTGATCGGCAGTGGCACGGTCATTGACCCCAGGGCACTGATTGGCGAACTCGATAAGCTCGATGAGCTGGGCATTTCTGCTCAGAACTTATTTATTTCTGAGACGGCCCATGTCACGATGCCTTACCATCGGCTAATTGACCAAGCTGCCGAAGAACGCCGAGGGACTAAAAAAATTGGCACCACGCGCCGAGGGATTGGCCCGACCTACGCAGATAAGTCAGAGCGTACGGGGATTCGGGTAGTCGATCTGATGGACCTCGACGCGCTCAAAGAACAGTTGGAATGGACCGTCAATTATAAAAACGTTGTTCTCGAAAAGCTATACGATCTTGCCCCCCTCAACCCTAAAGAGGTTTTAGACGAATATGCTGTGTACGCAGAGCGGTTGCGATCGCATATTGTCGATAGCCCACTGCACATTTACAACGCGATTCAGCAGCGCAAGAATGTTCTATTTGAAGGTGCTCAAGGCACCCTGCTCGATCTTGACCACGGCACGTATCCCTATGTCACCTCTTCTAACCCGGTGGCGGGTGGAGCCTGCATTGGGTCAGGCATCGGCCCGACTGCGATTGACCGGGTGATTGGCGTCGCCAAGGCCTACACCACCCGAGTCGGCGAGGGGCCTTTCCCCACTGAGCTGATCGATGATACGGGCGCAATGCTCTGCGAGATTGGCGCAGAGTTTGGCACCACCACCGGTCGCCGTCGCCGCTGCGGCTGGTTTGATGCCGTCATTGGCCGATATGCCGTGCGTGTTAATGGCCTAGACTGCCTAGCGGTCACCAAGCTAGACGTGCTCGACCACCTCGACGAAATTAAAGTCTGCGTTGCCTACAAGCTGGACGGCGAAAAATGTCTAGAACTCCCAGGTAGTGCCCGTCAGTTTGCCCGTTGCGAGCCCGTGTATGAAATCATGCCCGGCTGGAAGCAGTCAACCGATCACTGCCGTCGACTAGAAGATTTACCTAAGCAGGCCTTAGATTATCTCAAATTTTTGGCAGAACTGATGGAAGTGCCCATCGCCATTGTGTCGCTGGGAGCTAGCCGGGACCAAACGATTATCGTCGAAGATCCCATCCACGGGCCTAAGCGAGCCCTGCTTCATGAAAATGGAGCGGCGTTCAAAGTCGCTTGATTTTAGTAATCTTCCCCTTCGACAGCTCTCAAATCCGGTAGCATGATAAAGCGCCGTATTCCCCAAGTTTCCGACCCTTTCATTTACTGACTAAGCAACTGTTATGGAACTGACCATTGAATGTAAAAAACGCGCTGCAGGTGATAAACCCAAAGCGGTACGACGGAGTGGCAACCTGCCCGCAGTCCTTTATGGGCACGATGGCACCAGCTCTGTCTCTCTAACGGTGAATACGCGTGATGCCGAAGCGCTGTTGCGAAAGGCGGTCGTCAACAAAACCGTCGTTGATGTGAAGGTGCCCGACATGCCTTGGAAGGGTAAGGCTCTCTTGAGAGAAGTCCAAACCCATCCCTGGAAAAATAAGGTTTACCACATCAGCTTTTTCTCTATCGCCTCCCAGTCTGAGGTAGAAGTTTCGATGCCTCTGAACTTCACAGGCATCGCCAAAGGCGTCAAAGATGACGGCGGCGTACTGGATACGGTGATCACTGAAATGCAGCTCAAATGCCCCCCCGATGGGATTCCTGAAACCTTAGATATCAACGTGTCTGACCTAGGAATCGGGGATTCTTTACATGTGGGCGATCTGATCTTGCCGGACGGCGTTTTTGCGGTTGACAGCCCTGAGCTACTGGTCGTCTCTGTACTGGCAGGCCGTACCGCCGAGGCCAGCGAGACTGAAGAGGAAGAAGACAATGCGATCGCAGACGTAGAAGCTGCTGCAGAGTAAGCTTAGCCTGACCGACCGCTCAGGCCAGGTTGCCTTTTATTTAGGATAAGACTCTCTAGCAAGTCTCTCTAGAAATCAAAAAGCCAGAGGTAAAAATCCCTCTGGCTTTTTAGTAGCCTTCAGCCTTTTGCATGCCCGACAAAGCTCGATATTCTGGGTTCCCTAAATCTCTTATCTTCTCTCTTGATTACTCAGCAACATGGTTGACTCTACTCTGCCTCCCCTAATCCAACAAATGCTGACGCCTTCGTTTTACCCACATGCGGTTACGGAACCCATTGAGCTGATGCAAACCCATGTTTCTTATGTTTTGCTAACCGGGGACTACGCTTACAAACTCAAAAAACCCGTAAATTTTGGCTTTCTTGACTATTCGACCGTAGACAAGCGACGTCACTTTTGTGAAGAAGAGCTGCGACTCAACCAGCGGGCAGCTGCTTCACTCTATCTAGAAGTATTGCCGATTGGTCAAACCGACAATGGATTTGCACTGCAGGGCGCTGGTCAGGTTGTGGATTATGTGGTCAAAATGCGTCAGTTTCCTCAAACGGCATTGCTCAGCAATCAGTTTGAGGCAGGGCGACTGGATGAAACCAAAATCCGTTCCTTAGCCAAAGTTGTAGCCGATTTTCATGCCAAAACCGAGACTAGCGAATACATTCGGGACTTTGGGCAGGTTGAGCAGGTACGGCAGGCGATTGACGAAAACTACGCGCAAACGGTCGGCTACATTGGTGGCCCCCAAACCCAGCAGCAGTTTGATGAGACCAAGGCCTATACCGATCGCTTTTTTCTAGAGCAAGCAGCGCTTTTTGAGCAGCGCATGCAGCAAGACCGAATTCGGGCCTGCCATGGCGACCTACATCTTGGCAACATCTGCGAGTGGGAAGGGCAGCTAACGCTGTTTGACTGCATTGAGTTTAATGAACCCTTTCGGTTTGTCGATGTCATGTTTGACATTGCCTATATCGTGATGGATTTTCAGGTCGCTGGGCGGCACGATCTGAGTACCGTTTTTATCAATGAGTATGCTGAACAGACCGGAGATTGGCACGGGTTGCAGATTTTACCGCTATACGTGAGCCGCCAATCCTATGTTCGAGCCAAGGTTACGTCTTTTTTACTCAACGATGCCAGTGTGCCAGCCGCAGTCAAGCAGCAAGCCAGTGAGAAAGCAGCCAAATACTATCGTTTGGCATGGTCTTATGTGCAAACAGCATCACCGCAGCTGATCATCATGGCCGGGCTATCGGGCTCAGGCAAAAGCACGATCGCACGCGCCTTGTCTCAGAAAATCGGCGCGGTGCATCTGCGCTCAGACGCCGTACGCAAGCATTTGGCTAGAGTACCGCTGGCAGCACAGGGAACAGATCGCATTTATACGCCGGAGATGACTCAAAAAACCTATGAGCGACTGCTATCGCTGGGGCTCAAGCTCACACAGGCAGGCTACTCTGTGATCTTAGATGCGAAGTATGATCGGCAGATGTTACGACAGCCGGTCTTGACAGCAGCACAAGATAACAGCTTGCCCTTGAGTATTTTGCACTGCACTGCCCCTGAGGAAACCCTCCGGGCTCGAGTCGCTGAACGCACCGGAGACATTGCTGACGCCACCGTTGAAGTTTTAGCAAAGCAGTCGATGGAACCGTTTAGCGACAAGGCACAAACCTATGTTCAAACAATCGACACAACCCAGAACTCAGACAGCCAGGTTGCGGGTATAGTAAAGGCGTTAACGCTCTAGCTTTGCTATGGAATCTCCGTCCAAAACGCCCGTCAACGACATGACTGACCTGATCGTGCCGGTCGCGATTCGCAGCTGGCTGATCTTCTTGCTGGTGTTTAAGCTATTGGGGTATTCGACCGGCTTTAGCATTATTTTTGGGGCGGTTGGCGGGTTTGCAGCCGGGATGGTATCAGCCTGGTGGAAGGTGAAAGGCGGCGTGCCTGTGCCGCCAGAGGAGCAGGAAAACGCCGAAAACTCTACAGGTAATCGATTTGCTCGGGTGCCCCGTCTACGTCTGCGCCGAGAACGGCGAGATCTGCTAAGACGCAGACAGCAAAGGCGATAGATATGCAGAGGCGGTAGGTATTCTAAATCAGCATGTTTCTTTTTCTGTCTAAGCTACTGCCGCTGCTGGTTTATCCGCTGGGTCTGACCTGCATCTTATTATCACTGAGCTTAGTGTGGTTATGGAAAAAACCACGACGGGCGGCGGCTGCGATCGCAACCGCCCTCATTTTGCTGATCATCAGCAGCAATCCCTGGGTCTCAGCCCAGGCTGTCCGCACGCTAGAGTGGCAATATTTGCCGCTGGCAAAGCTGCCAACCGCCGAGGCCATCGTGGTCTTGGGGGGCAGTATCTACCCGGCCATGCCCCCACGCCCCTGGGTAGAAGTTGCAGACGCAGGCGATCGAGTGCTTTACGGTGTGCGACTCTATCAAACCCAAAAAGCCCCGCTGATCATTTTTAGTGGGGGACGCATCAATTGGAAAGACGGCGGCCCCCCAGAAGCAGAAGATATGGCCAAAATTGCAACAGCGATGGGTGTTCCGGCTAATGCAATTATCAACGAGGGCACGTCACTCAACACCTATCAAAATGCGGTCAATGTCAAAGAAATTTTGCAGCGCCGCCAGTTAAAAAAAATATTGCTCGTCACCTCAGCCATCCACATGCCCCGATCAATGGCAATCTTCAAAAAGCAAGGCATAGACGCCATACCGGCTCCCACTGACTACTGGGTCACAGAACGCACCTTTGAGGAAATTAACAGCTCGCCGCAGGCAAGTTTGCTCAATGCGCTTCCAGATACCGAGTCCCTACATTATTTCACTCGCACCCTCAAGGAATACATTGGGTTTGGGGTTTATCGCTTCAAGGGTTGGCTGTAGTTGAATCGGGGGTGCTTCATTCGGATTTGGTATCATTCATACTCAAGAGCTCTGCACTCTGTTGCTTACCTACCGCAACCTGTCCTCTCTAAGCGTCTGTCCACAGCATGTTCAAAGAAACCTTGGCCTCGGTGCCCACTGCCAAATTTTCAGAAGCCATTGAGCTACAGCAAATTGCCGTTGAGTTTAGACAGGAATTAGAAAACCGCCAAGCCTTTGAAGCCTACTGCCAGTGGTATGCGGAAACCGCTCAAAAACATCGTGACGAGCTAGCCGCGATGCAGCGAGATATCCCTATTTTTGATTGGTTTTCGAGATCCGGGCGATAGCCATCTCGCTTGGGTGATTTTGATTTGGGCAACTTTGACTCAGAGGCCGAGGCCCGCGACCTAGCTATCCCCAACTCGGTTTGCGATCTCGCCCCTAGCAACGTGGCGAGGCTATCGCCTAAACTCATTAAAAACCCTGCTCGAGCGCAGCTTAGATAACTTCTAGCTCAGACTGAGTGAGATGAATCTTGAGAGGTCGCTTGGCACCTTCAACCTCAAACTGCACAACTACCTGATAGTTGGGACTGATCGCACGCCCTTTCCAGTCAGTCAAAATTGCTGATATAGCGCCTTCCATACCTTGAGCACTGCGGGGCTGATTACGATGCAAGGGGTGGTGATATATGGTCACAGGTGCGCTAACGCGAACACGATCGCCAACTTTCATAGGAGTCTTTAATTCAGTTTCTTGAGCAGTCTTTGCTGAGGCTATATTTTCTTGAGCTACAACGGTCGCTTGAGACAGCATATTATCTGAGTTTTTATCAACGACAGAGTTTTACTATCTTTGCATAGGATTGCGCCTGGCTGAAGAGAGTTTACCAACCTCAATGTTGTTAAAGGTATCGAGAAAGGCGAAAGGTGAAAGGCGAAGGGAGAAAGGCTGGATCACTCAACCCAGTGCCTTGCCAATCAATACCCTAGCAGTGCCCCCTTCGCCTTGTCCCTTTCGCCCTTCGCCCTCACTCCGGTACGGTCAGCTCGGGCGCGGTGGGCCTCGGTTGCCAGGTACGCCATGCAAAGTAGCCAGCCACGCCCAGGCCCACCAGTAGCAAAAGCGTCAGTATCGTTTGGATAAACACCTTGAACGCATGACGAGGGCGACCCGCATCTAAGGATTCAACCCCGGTCAGGTCGTCTTCAGTTTCGCCATAGAGCAGGGCTTTAGAGGCTTCGGTGAGCTCGGTCTCCTGCATGAGATCTTGCTGTGTAATCAACTTACCCGTTTCGATAGCTGGGGCGCTGGGGCCAGCAAACTGGCAGTGCATCAGCACAACTGCCACATTATCGTGGCCATTTTTTTGGTTAGCCAGCTCAATCCAAGAGTCCACAGCCGAACTCAGGGAGACAATATGCGTCACGATCAGCCCGATATAGTTCGCCCAAGACTCTTCGACCCGCTGATGATCGCTGAGACCGTCTGAACACAGGAGCAAAACCCCTTCTTCATCAAGAATGAACCGTTGAATATGGGGTTTGAGATAGTCAGCCTCACGGGTGCCAATTGCCTGGGTCAGGGCACTGGCATCGGGGCGCTGCTGAGCTGTTTTGAGCAGCGCGCGGCCTGTAGACACCTCGCGCGTCACAATGTCGTCATCGACGGTCAGCTGATGGCAATATTCTGGGGTAATCCAATAGGCACGGCTGTCGCCGACGTGAGCAATGTAGAGCTCATTGACCTCTTCCCAGCTATCATCGCCCACAGCAATGCGCTGGGGCAGTTGTAAAGCAACCACCAGGGTAGTGCCCATGCGCTGGCGCTCGAGCCGTCCCTGGCTGTCGTTTTGACTGGCAACTAGATTGTTGGCCACCCGAATAGCCGCCTCAATCTGCTCGATCACCAGATCTGGCGGCATCGGGGTCGTTTGCTCGGCGGCCTCTAGCAGCAGACCTCTGAGCTGTAGCTGTAGCGATCGCACCACAATTTGGCTGGCCACTTCGCCCCCAGCATGGCCCCCCACGCCGTCGCAAACTATCCCCAGACGGGGCAAGAGGGGTAGGTCAGCCGTGCTGGTGCGCTTAAACTCAGCTCGGCTAGGGTAGCAGGCATCTTCGTTTTGCGACTGTTGGGGGCCTGAGCTGGTCGCCCCAGCAATTTTTAAGCTGACCGAAAAGGGAATGGCCTCGCTCAGTAAGATGCGATTGAGGTCTGCCAAAATTGGCTCAAGATCGGGTTCGCCCAGGCGGTTGAGCAGATCTTCGAGGGCAGGGGCAATTGAGGGGTGGGCCGTCGGTAATAATGTTGACCAAGCCTCAGCTAGATCCTTTAGGGTAGGTTGTTTGGGCTCACTGACCAGGGCAATCAATCGAACCCGCCAGCCCTCTACTCGAATATTATTCAGCTTGAGAAGACTCGCCGCGACGCCGAGATGTGCCAAAGGCTGCCATAGGCCTAGTATTTGCCACAGCCAGTAGACTTGACGAAAGGCAGTCGTTCTCTCCCAGCCTTGATTTAGGGTTGGAAACAACCGGCCCCCTCGGTCAACCGGCACGTTGCTGAGCAGCAAAATCGGCTCCCCGTCCTGATGGCAGACCCCATACACAGTCGGAATATGTAATTGATGCGCATAGGCCTGTAGATAAGGCTGGGCAAAGGTCGGAATCGCATCTGGCTCTTTGGGTAGCTCAGCAGGCTGGGTATCCAACCACACACACGGGGCAACCACCTTGTAACGACTATCAATCACCTGACCCAGAGGAAAATCGCTCACCCCCTCTCCCAGTGCCCAAACATATTGTTTGTACGGATATTTGCTTAGGTCAGGACTACTCATATCGCAACTATTGTATGGAACGCAGATGCCGAAAAACCCTGGGCTGTAAGGACAAACTGCCTTAGCTCAGCCAAAAAGAATAGACTCATGTTAATCGCAAAGTGAACGGTTGGCTATTAGCTTTCCACCTTGATTTAGCCCCTGCATTTGGCCCCTGTATTTAGCCCTAACTGTAGGCCTCTGTTTTTGGCTTGGGGTGGGGAACGCTACTTATTAGTTCTTCATGTATAGAATCAAACTCAATTTGGCTAGATTACTCTGGAGATAGAAGCGGGCTTTGACTAAGACGATGGTGACTGAGACTATTTTGATTGCTCCACAACTATGAGTTTGACTTTGTTTTGGGTGGTGATTGGTGTCGTTCTGTGTTTGATGGAACTGATGATCCCCACCGCGTTTTTAGAATCGGCCTTAGGGATTAGCGCTCTATCAGTGGCGCTTATCTCTACGGTGGTAAAGCCATTCAGCCTTCAGGTTGCCCTTTGGATGCTGCTATCGTTGATGGCATTTTGGGCACTGAGGCGGTTTATCCCCAATAAAACACCCCCAGCCTTGCGCGAATCAACTGAGGCGAGAACGCTCACCTCCATTGCCCCTGGCCAGGCAGGACGGGTAATCTACGAGGGGAATTCGTGGCCAGCCCGCTGTAGTGATACCCAGGTTGCGATCGCGGCTAACCAAGCAGTCATCGTCATCGGTCGCCAGGGCAATACCCTCCTGGTGATGCCTGAGAATATTCTGCAAAGTTAGCCCTCAGGCACAAACCTTCAGGAACGCTAATCTCTACTGACGATTTTGTTTTTTCACAGATAGTTTCGCAGATAGTTTTTTTACAGATAGTTTTTAGGAGCGTCTCAATGAACCCGTTCGGATTTCTCATTTTGTTGGCACTGGGCGGCTCAGTCGCAGCCGGCTCAATTCGGATTGTCAATGAAGGGGATGAAGCCCTGGTTGAGACCCTGGGCAAGTATAACGGCAGGAAGCTGAAACCTGGCCTCAATTTCACCATGCCGTTTCTAGATAGGATGACCCACAAACAGACCATTCGAGAGCGGGTGCTGGATGTCCCGCCTCAGCCCAGTATTACCCGTGACAACGTGGCGATTACGGTGGATGCGGTGGTTTACTGGCGCATCATAGACCTGGAAAAAGCGGCCTACAAAGTAGAGAACCTGCACGCGGCTATGGTCAACCTAGTGCTCACCCAGATTCGGGCTGAGATGGGCAAGCTTGAGCTGGATGAAACCTTTACCGCCCGCGCCGATATCAACGAAACGCTGCTAAGGGAATTGGATATTGCCACCGACCCTTGGGGCGTCAAAGTCACCCGCGTAGAGCTGCGCGACATCATGCCCTCTAAGGCAGTCCAAGACTCTATGGAGCTACAAATGACGGCTGAGCGCAAAAAGCGAGCTGCCATCTTGACCTCTGAGGGTGAAAAAGAAGCCGCCATTAACACTGCCAAAGGTAAAGCTGAGGCAGACGTGCTCAATGCAGAGGCCCGCAAAAAGTCGGCCATCCTGGATGCGGAGGCACAGCAAAAGGCCATCGTGCTCGAAGCCCAGGCCACAAGGCAGCAGCAAGTGCTCCAGGCTCAGGCGATCTCGGATGCGATGCAGGTGATTGGCCAAAAACTCAAAACCGATCCCCAGGCTCGGGAAGCCTTGCAATACCTACTGGCCCAGGGCTACCTCGATATGGGCCAAAAAATTGGCGCTAGCGACAGTAGCAAAATCATGTTTATGGATCCTCGCAGCCTTCCGGCCACGCTGGAAGGGATGAAAGCAATTGTGGGAGATATGGGCAGTACAGGGGCGTAGGTGTGAAGATGCGTAGATAACAGCGGGCTGTCATCAGAAGATCTTTGGCACTCTCGACGAGGGGATAGGTTAAAGTCTAGGTAAAATCGTCTTATGCCCTACAGCCTTATGAAATCGCCATGTCGGGTGAGCCTGTCATTCTAAAACTGATCTGGGAAGATCCTCTGACGGGAAATTCCCACAATGCTGCGCTTCAGCTTCCTATCGCGATCGGACGCGAGGCAGCCAAAATGCCTGCCCAGCTGGGCGACCAATCTGTCTCCCATCTGGAGTTGGTACATCAGCAAGTGTCTCGACACCATGCCTTGATTACCCTGGTTAATCGACAGCTCCAGATCACAGACAAAAGCGCTAACGGCACATTCCTCAACGGTCGGCCCGTTCGATCAGGCGGGCAAGTTTTTACACCCAAAGACACGATTAGAATTGGGCCGTTTAAGATTACAGCCGCAATTTTGAACGCTGACGAGGCAAATTCTACAGAATTGAATCGCGATCATAGCCACCTGGCCAAAACCGAGGCAGGGACCAACCCCAACGCTATTTTGATCTGGCTGCTGGGGGGCGGTATTTTACTTGTGCTGGGGGCGGGAGTATGGCTGATTGCTCAGGTGCTGTTAAATCAGGCTCGGCCCACCGTTGATCCTGTCACTGAGCCCACATCTGGCACGTATTTGAATATTGCTGACATTAGCTCTGGTGTAGAGGTTGGAGCACTTGAGACCACCCAGACAGTTCAAGTTTAGGCGTTTACCACGTCAGGCTGGGAACCAGTTACGACGATGGGGTTGGGTTTTACTCGCCCTTGCGGCTTTGACCTGGGTGCTTTCGTCGGCACCGGCCCGATCTCAGCTGGCACCAATCGAGGCTCGGGGCAATGCTGAGATTGTGGTAGACGGTCGGGTCGTTTTTGAGATCTACGGCACAGATAAGCTAACTGCGACGGCGCGAGCCCGTAGCATCAATGCTCAGCTTAAGCAAGAAGTGCGACGCTCTGAACAGGCCGTGATTGAGCCAGTCAAAACCTCAGGAAATCTGTTTTATTTACGGAGCCAGCACAGTGACGCCAGTTTGGTCACGATTACGCAGGCGGATGCCGTCACACCTGAGTATCAACCCGAGCAGCAGGCGACCCTCTGGGCAAAGCAGCTTCAGCTGGCTTTACGTCAAGGGCAGCTCGAACGTAGCCCCAGCTATCTGCGGCAGGCGACGCTCTACAGTCTGATTGTGTTAGCGGCTGCGATCGCACTGCACCTGATACTTAGGAGCGTGGGTCGCCTGGGGACTGTCTACCTAAACCGACAGTTAGGATATACAACTCATCCCTTTACGGAATGGGAAAGGCCGATCAAGCTATTTTGGCAGCTCGCTCTCTCGGGGCTCAAGGTGGGGCTGTGGCTGATTGTCGCCTTTTACGTCACCGACATTTTTCCTCAGGCCCGCAGCTGGCGCTATACGCTTTACAACTTTCTCACGGCTGAGGTCATTAGCCTGGGCAATGCCCAATACTCTGCCTTAGAGCTGCTGCTGCTGATCGGGCTGACCGTTGGGCTGTGGTTTGTGACTCGTGCGATCGCGCAGTTCTTTCGGCTCTATGTGCTGAGTCGAGCCCGCCTTGAACCCCGGATTCAAGATATTCTCAGCGTCTTAATCCAATATGTGCTGGTCTTTTTGGGGGCCATTGTCCTACTGCAAACCTGGGGCATTGACTCCAGTACGCTGGCGATTTTGGCCAGCCTTCTGGGGGTGGGCATCGGCTTTGGCGTGCAGAATATCACCAACAACTTCATTAGCGGCTTTATTATTACCCTCGAGCGTCCCATCCAGGTGGGCGACTTTATCAACATCGGCGAGCTAGTGGGTATCGTTAAACGGGTAGGGGCTCGCAGCACCGAAATTTATACCCTGGATCACGTCACCATCATCGTCCCCAATTCTCGATTTTTAGAGAGCGAGGTAATTAACTGGAGCCACGGCAACCCGGTATCGCGTCTGCGGGTACCAGTCAGCGTGGCCTACGGCTCTGATATCGGCCTGGTCAAGACCGCTCTGTTAGAGGCCATCAAGCGCCACCCCGAGGTGCTGCTGCGCCCTGAGCCCGAGGTCTGGTTTCAAAGCTTTGGGGACAGCGCACTCAATTTTGAAATCATGGTCTGGACGGGGGAGCCGCGTAAGCAGTTTCGGGTGAGAAGCGATCTGAACTACGCTATCGAAGCTAGCCTGCACCATCATGGCATCGAGGTGCCCTTTCCCCAACGAGATTTACATTTGCGATCGCCCCAGCTAGACGAGCTGGTAGGCCTCTTAAAGCAGCAAGTGAACGGAGTATCCAACCTCCCTGCATCTGTACCCGCCCCAAAATTATCACCCACCCAAAAATTATCGCCTGAGCCGTCGCCTGAACTGCTAACCAAACAGGACAACTTTTCAGAGGGTCTACCCGACAATTTATCTAATGACGTCTTATCTAATCTTGACTTAGAAGCCCTAGCCGAAGCCATGCAAGGTGAACAGGGCCTAGAGGTCCAAGATCACGCGGTCAAAGAGTATGAGGTGGGAGATAATATTGAGTCATCTACGCACTACTATCCAGACAGTTTTACCGGATCAGCAGTGGTGGCGTGGCTCATGCAAAAGCGAGACTATACCCGAGAGGGCGCTATCCTAGTAGGCCAATGGCTGCTCCACAAAGGCCTGATCTGCGGAATGATGGAGCAAACGACCTTTGAAGATGACGCTGCTTACTATCAGTTTTATCAGGATTCATCCGCTGATCTAGAATTTGAAATCGAAAAAGAGAAGACATCAAAACCAGACCGTGTAATATCAGAGCGTGCTTCCTTAGATAAAGACAAAAACGTCAATCAAACGGCTATTGAGACAGAGGCCATTGAGAACACCACCGAGATAGATTTACCGTAACGCTTATGGCGATGAATTTTCTTCGAGCACTCCGGCCGGGGCAACCCCTGGGAGGACGCTATAAAATCATCGAGCAGCTGAGTGCCGGTGGCTTTGGTCAAACCTTTCGGGCTCAAGATTTGCACCTGCCGGGGCAACCCGTGTGTGTGGTCAAGCAGCTCAAGCCACAGGTCAGCAGTGCTGAAGATTTTCAGGTCGCTCGGCGACTTTTTGATACTG
>JBCBZL010000162.1:0-10724 GCA_039815385.1 Cyanobacteria bacterium P01_A01_bin.114 | reverse complement strand
GTCATTATTCCGTTCGTAGTTCTAAACGTTAAGCAGGAGGCCGCACCTAACAGTCAGGCAAGTTCAGATTTTTGCGCTGCGTGTAAGGTATGTAAGGTACCTATTACTTAGTTGGGTAAGACGCCTAGAAATATGCACGGACCCTCGGATTGTCCGCAAAATAGAACTATTGGGTCGATAAAAGCGGGCTAGCGACTGATTTCTCCGCAGCTGGCTCTACCAATAGCCCAGGTCGAGACTTGGGCGTGTCAAACAGCGATCGCACCATTACACTGCGACTATCGATCGGCTCACCTGCAGCCACCTGCCAGATCGAATCGTAAAAGAAAAAAGCCACCCCCGCGTAGCCGCGCTGACGGGTTGCCTGCACCTTATTTTCAATCAGCACACTGTCGAGGGGATCCTGCCTGAGACCCGTCAAGATGCCCACAGCTGTGGGAATATGGCCGCGAGCCGTCAGCAGGGCTGGTTTCTCTAGCTCGTGGATAAAACTGGGGAGATCGCGGCGATAGATTTGTACCAGCAGTTCTTCGATATAGCCGCTGCGCTCCCAGGCGGGCCAGTCTTGCAAATATCGGTTGTAGGCAAACCCAGCCGGGCTGGGGGATACCGAGAAAACAGCCTGGGGCCGACGAGCCTTGAGCGTCGTAAACAGGCGCTTCATCAGGTGAGTAATCTGGTCAGCACGCCAGCGCATCCAGGTCGGGTCTTGGGCGTCGGCTGGCGGCGGGTTACCGGTAGCTTGCTGATAGAGCGCCTTTGTTGTCTCGTCATAGCCAAACGCCACGGGCAAGCCAAAGTGATCGTCCAGTTGAAAGCCGTCTATCGCATAGTTGGCACTCAGCTCATCGACCAGATCGACCAAAAACTGTTGCACCTCAGGGTGGCAAGGGTTGAGCCAAACGCGAGCATACTTGCCGTTGTCTTGGTAATCAATCGTCGTCCCGTCTCGTCGCTGGGTCAGCCAGTCAGGGTGACGCTGGGCCAGCGGCGAGTCTGCCGGGGCCATCAGACCAAACTCAAACCACGGAATCACGCTGAGATTGCGAGCCTGAGCCAGCTCAATCGTTTCTAAAAGCATGTCGCGATTGGCCTGGGCAGCTTCAGCGGCTTCATTTCTACCCTGGTTTTCAGTGTCGGGATAAAGCCCCTGTTTTGCCCCAAACACGCGGGTGGTGACTGCGCTCGGGTAGAGCGTATAGCCCCAGTTCCAAACGGTAGGATAGACCGTGTTAAATTGATGCTCACTCAGCCGGTCGAGCGCCGTCGTTAGGGCGGCCCGAGAAAATAGCACCTGGCTGTCAATGTTGGTCAGCCAGACCCCGCGAATTTCTGTATTGGGTGGGGTGGCGATCAGCTGGGTCGGCACCGGGCTCGCCGCCCCAGCAGTCTGAGCCTGGGCCTGGCAGAGCAGGGCCGCAATCTCTGCCCGAGTCGCCGACTGGTTGGGCCGAAATCGTCGCACATCTGGATAGTTGACCACCAGCTGTTGCTCAATTGCAGCGGCCACTTTCGCTCTCGCATAGCTCGGTATCGTTGCCGCATCGGCAAGCGTCTGAGAGAGAATCGCTTCCGGAGAAGTCTGGTTAGCAGGCTGACCGGGAGACTTTTCCAGCCCCGCCGCCAGGGCAATCACCGCCTGCACCCGAGGGATCGCCTGATTAGGCCGAAAGCGCTTGCCGGGGTAGCCGCTGAGCCAGCCCGTTTCATACGCGGTGCGGATTGCCGCCGTCGCCCAGTGGCTGGCAGACACATCTATAAACTGAATCGCAGGCCGACTCGCCGCTCGAGGAAAGGCTTTGATAAGTAGCGTTGCAAACTCTGCTCGTGTCACGCGCTGCTCAGGCCGAAAGGTACCGTCCGGATACCCTGCGATCAGACCCTGCTCGACGAGACTTTCGATGCAGGCTTGAGCCCAGTGATTTTGAATGTCTTTCATAGTCAGGCTGTTGAAGATAGAGGCAGTGAGGAGGGGCTAACGGTTAAACGTTAAAGGTTAAACGTGATATTGTCGGGAAGCATCAGCTTGTCTTACCCATCTCCGCATCTGCGCTTATTCTTTATCCTTGACCATGGCTAACAGCTGTTCTTCACTCAGCTGCGGCACCTTATATTTTTCTGCTTTTTTAAGCTTGTTGCCTGGATTTTGACCCACGACAACATAGTCAGTCTTCGAGCTTGGCATTTTGTTGATGCGCCCCCCAGCTTGCTCAACCAGGGCTGTAATTTGTTCATAGGTGAGATGGAGCAAAGTCCCAGTGATCACAACGCTTTTATCTGCAAAAGAAACTTGCTCAGTAGACGATGGAGCCGACTCGATCGGCGAACCTGGTTGAGCTGGGGCGGCGGGCTCAGGGGACGCGACCTCGAGTGATTGAGTCGATGGGTTTGCCTCGGCTTTAGCTGTCTTTTCGCGTTTAGAGGTAGCCTGTTTTTGCTGAGTTAGGATAGTCTCAGTTGGGGTCGCGTTAGGTGAGGGGGTTGCTTTGGGTGAGGCAGGAGGGGTTGCGGGGGTAGCCGCCTGCTGCTTTAGAGATGCGATTACCCGCTGACTAATTTGTAAGGCTTCTTCAAGAGCGGCCCGATCGCTTTGGAGACTTTGCAAGCTCTGGCGTAACTCAGAGACAGTCTCTTCAGAGGCGCTCAGGGTTTGGGTGAGCTGGGTCTGGGCCTGGGTTAGGGTATGAATTTGTTGCTTGAGGGGCGCTATAGCCTGAGTCTGTTCCGCAGCATCCGCCAGGGCTTTGTTTTCTTGCTCGAGGGTTTTAATCTGTTTTTCTAACTTGCTACGCTGAGTTTGAATCTGCTGGGTCGCCTCAGTCAGCTCAGCCTCTTGTTGCTGAAGCTGATTTTGCAGGGTGGCTTGGGTGGCCTGGGCCGATTGGGTAGCTTGCTGGGCAAGATCGCGCTCCTGCTGGAGGGTTTGGAGCTGCTCACTGACAGCCGTAGACTGGGCATCACCTGCCTGGACAAGGCGATCGTGCTGCTGCGTCAGATCGGCTACCTGAGTGCGGAGCCTATCTCGCTCGAGGGTCAGCTGTTCTTGAGTTTGATGTGCTTCTGCAAGTTCTTTTTGAAGGGTTTCTAATTGGGGGGTGCTGCCCTCAAGTGATTGAATCTGTTGCTGAAGGGCTGCGATCGCAGCCTGACTTGTAGCCTGGTCTCCCTCAATCCGATCTTTAAGCTGATTTACCGTGTCTAGCGAATCTTGCAACGCTTGAGCCTGACTGCGCTGCTGGGCCAGATCGATCTCGAACTGCTGGTTTTGCCCCACCAGGGTCTCAATCTGGGTTTGCGACTCAGTCGCCTGACTACGAACCATTTTGAGGGTTTGCTCAAGGCCATCACGGGCTTCACCCATCTCACTGAGCTGTTGTTCGAGGGCTGCGATCGCGTCGCGAGCCAAGTTCAGCGCTTCGGTGAGGGTTTGGTTATCCTGGTCGAGCTGCTCAACTTGAGACTGAGCCGTCATTTGCTCTGCCAAACTCAGCTGATTGCGACGACGGCGAGCCGCCAGCACCCAAAACAGGAAAGCAAAGACGATGAAGCCTCCGGCAATTTCGTAGGTGAGTTCGTAGTTCATAACCAAGCTCCCTAGACAGTTGGCTTAACATAATGGCTTACATAATAGGGGCTAGGCCAACAGAGTGCGCATTTTGATAAAAATTTATTAGATTAAAGTCTTTGCGATCGCGATCGTGAGCCCTTAGCTGTTCTCAACGACCAAAAACATCCATGAGCACCTTGATTACCGTTCGACCCGAAGGTTTATATTGCGAGCCGGGCAATTTTTACATCGATCCTTGGAAACCTGTAGACACGGCCCTGGTTACCCACGCCCATTCTGACCATGCTCGGTCTGGGGCACAGCAGTACTATGCCACGGGCGTTTCTGAGGGAGTTTTGCGCAGGCGGCTGGGGGCTGAGATTAACTTACACGGCGTCACCTACGGTGAAAAGCTGAAGCTGGGCAAGACCTGGGTTTCATTTCACTCGGCGGGGCACGTGCTAGGGTCGGCCCAGATTCGAGTTGAGTGCGACGACGAGGTTTGGGTGATTTCGGGTGACTATAAACGCTGCGCAGACCCAACCTGTGACCCCTTTGAGGTCGTAGAGTGCGATGCGTTTATTACCGAAGCCACCTTTGGCCTACCGATCTACCGATGGAACCCCGGCGAGGTCACAGCTCAAGCCATCTATCGCTGGTGGCAGGCTGACCTAGAACGCCCCTCGCTACTGTTTTGCTACTCCTTTGGCAAGGCCCAGCGAGTGCTCAGCGAGCTAGCTAAGTTCACCGATCAGTCTGTTTATACCCACGGCGCAGTCGAAGTTCTAAACAAAATCTACCGGGAGGTGGGTATTGAGATGCTACCCACTATCCCAGTCTCTGAAATGCCCAAAAGCTACAAATTTGCAGGTGACCTGATCATTGCCCCGCCTTCAGGTCATCGCTCATCTTGGATGAAGCGCTTCAAACGACCCCAGACTGCTTTTGCCTCAGGTTGGATGGCCGTTCGCGGTGCCCGCAGACGACGCGGCTATGAGCGCGGCTTTGTGCTTTCAGACCACGCTGACTGGCCCAGCCTGATTAAAACGGTCAAAGAGACTAAAGCAAAAACGGTCTACGTTACCCATGGCCAAAATGAGGTGCTATCGCGCTATCTCACCGAAGAACTGGGCATTGAGGCAATGCCTTTACAGACGCTATTTGAAGGAGAGGGGGATATTTAGGGAAAGACGTTGCATGCAACGTTTATTGGATATCGTAGGGGCGTTGCATGCAACGCCCCTACGATATCCAATAGGGCATGTGAACTATAGGATCTAACCTTCGCTAGAAACCTCAGCCACAGTCTCTACACTGTTAAAAAGGCCCAAAGCCCAGCCCAAAATCGCCCCAAATAAAAATCCACCCGCGTGTGCCCAGTAAGCGACACCGCCTTGCATGCCGACATTAGCCGCAGCCTCTAAAGAAAGCAGACCGTAGAGAGCCTGCTCAACGAACCAAAAGCCCAGGAATAAGAGGGCGGGAATTCTAAAGCTGGTGATGAAAATGCCGATGGGTATCAGGGTCAGGATCCGAACCTGAGGGAATCTGAAGATGTATGCTCCCATGACGCCTGCGATCGCACCGCTTGCGCCCAGAGAAGGCACCGCCGAAACCGGATCAACAATCCACTGGGCTAGCGAGGCCAACACCCCGCAGACTAGGTAGAAAAACAAGAATTTGCCGTGGCCTAGCTCATCCTCGACATTGTTGCCAAAGATCCAGAGGTAAAGCATATTACCCCCCACATGCAAAAAACCCGCGTGCAAAAACTGAGCCGTCACCAGGGTGCCCCATTCTGAAAAGGTTGGAAACCCAAACCCGGTTTGAAAACTCAGCGATAGCTCAGCCGGAACCACTGCCCACTGCTCAAAAAACTGAGTCAACCCGGCGCTCTGTAAAGTCAGCTCATAAATGAAAGCCAGAAGGTTGATGGCAATCAGCCCGTAGGTTACGTAGGGAACTGTCTTACCTGGGTTGTAATCTTTGAGAGGAACCACGCCACCATCCTTTCACTTACTGGCCTGCATTCAAAAATACCACAGGTGCTTTAACCACCCCTGCTGCTAATTGAGAAATCACTATAGACAAGACAAGAGGCGAGGCTCCCAACTCAGAAGCCTCGCCCGATGTTCACTAACGCCGACTGTGGGCTTTACTCCTAACCCACCCACAGGGCCGCAAGGGCACTCAACCCAATCAGGGTTGCGCCTACCAAAATCTGCCAGTCAGACTGCCGCTCAGAAACCTGCATCTCATCACTGAGGACAGCAACCTTAACTTCATCTTTTTGAGTCCGGTTAGGACTTTGAGTTTGATAAGTCATTTTTTGATTGGTAGTTCTTAAAGGACACACAAATATTGTAACGAACTTGTAACACTTTGAACGTCACTTCTCAGGAAATATGCCTAAAGCATGACTTAATCCGATTTTGACAAACGTTATTAGCAATTATCCCTCTACCTACCAGCGTATTTTGATATCTATCGATACGAAGATTATTAAAGCCAGTGAGGCTTTAGGGCTATTCCTCAACCGCACAGATTTTCTCCCACAGCTGCCATCCGCTCAGCCCTTGCAGTCTTGCGAAACAAAATGAGTCACACTTTTGGCCGCTTCCAAAATCGTTAATAGCCCGCTGCCAGGATGCACGGCCCCACCCACCCAGTACAGCCCCTTTGCCGCATCTGAGCGAATCGGCGGGCGAAACGGCCCGAGCTGGGTCCAGGTGTGACTAATGTTAAAAACGGCCCCAAGATGCACTCGATAGTCATCCTGCCAGGTATCAGCGGTGTAGCAGGTTTCACTGGCAACGTGCTGGGCCACGTTCTCAAAGCCGAGTTTAGGCAAGCGGCTAACCACAAAATCTCGATACGCCTTAGCTTTCACCGCCCAATCTACGTCGTAACGGGTATTAGGAATCGGCACCAGCACGTATAGCGTCGAATGGCCAGGGGGCGCATTAGCTGGGTCTATTATTGAAGGATTGCACACATAAAAGGGCGGATCAGCCTCATCCAGGGCAGAGTCATCTAGCCAGGGGCGCTCCCGCTTGCGGACATTGTCCGAGAGATAGATCTGATGATGGGGCAAGTTTTCATAGCGGCGGTCGATGCCCAGATAGAGCATAAAGGTAGAGCATGAAAACTGCATAGTTTTCAGCCTATCTGGGCCGAAACGTCCCCGCGCCTGGTTGGGGATAAGCCCATTCATCGCGTGGGCAAGGTCCGCATTCACCACCACCGCATCGGCGCTTACTCGCTCACCCGTTTGAAGAATAACCCCTTTAGTCTCTCCAGCCTCAACCCACACCTGCTGAACTGGCGTATTGAGATGTATCTTGCCGCCGGTGTCAGTAATCGCTTTACCCATCGCCTGGGCCAGTGCCCGAAAGCCTCCCTGCGGATGCCACACTCCATCAGCAAACTCAATGTACGGAATCAAGCTGAAAATACTGGCACACACTGTTGGGTGCATCCCTAAATATTTGGAGGAATAGCCCAAACCGTACACCAGCCGATCGTCTTGGAAAAATCGCCACAGATGCTGATACAGCGTCTCCCAAGGGCGAAACGAGAGGGCGTTGAAAATCTCATCGGGTTTGGCATAGCCCAGTAGCGATCGCGGCGGTGTCCCCAAATACGGCTCATAGCCCAGCTCATATTTGCGAATGTGCTCGGCATACCAGCGGTCAAAGGCCTCCGGCAAATCGGGCCGCAGGTCAAACAGTCGCCGCTTAAAAGTTTTGAGATCGGTGGTGAAATCTAGCTCAGTATCGTCCCAGAACCGAACGCGGGTATAGGGCTCTAGCTGATGAAACTGAATGTAGTCCTCTCGCCGCAGCCCCGCTGCTGCAAACAGCTCGTCATACAGACGCGGCAGCTGCAGAATCGTCGGCCCCGTGTCAAAGGCATAGCCGTCTTTCTCAAAGCCTGCCATTCGACCGCCGACGCGATCGGCAGCTTCGAATATCTCAACGTCATAGCCCTGGGCAATGAGTCGCAGAGCGCTGGCTAGCCCGCCGGGACCTGCGCCCACAATCAAAATTTTGGATGCCATAAACCTGCTCGGCAACGAAAGCTTATAATAGACTTGTACAATTTAGTGGACAAGTTCTTCTGATGCGAGTAATTACCTTTAGTGAAGCTAGAAATAAACTAAAAGCTATCTTAGACCGGGTTGTTCACGATGCCGATTACACCATCATCACCAGGCGAGATGCTGACGATGCAGTCGTCATGTCCCTTGATTATTTCAATAGCTTAATTGAAACAGTCCACCTGTTGAAATCGCCAGCCAATGCCGCTCACTTGGAACGCTCCATTGCTCAATATAAGCAGGGTCAAGTCGCTGAGAAAGATCTGATCGATGAGTAATCGGCAGTTAGCCTGGACTGATGAGGCTTGGAGCGACTACCTCTATTGGCAAAGCCAGGATAAAAAGACGCTTAAAAGAATTAACAAGCTTATCAAAGCCACGAAAAGTCTTCCGTTTGAAGGAATAGGTAAGCCTGAGCCCTTGAAAGAAAATTTATCAGGGTTTTGGTCACGCCGTATTGATCATACAAATCGCCTCATTTATGCGGTAAACGATAATTACCTAACGATTATTTCTTGCCGTTATCATTATTAGGCAAGCGTACATTTGCCCAAGGCTGTCGCCATGCCCCAGACCACCTCAGATAAAATTCGCTGGACCAGCACATACCTGGAGCTTTTTCCAGATAGCGAATGGAAGCGCTATGAAATCATCTAAAGTGCCTTACAATCCTCTAGCCAAATAATGTGTTGACTAGATTTGAATTCATAGTAGATGGGCCACCAGTATCCCAGCAGACACGGAGGCGGGAACGTCTTAAAGATTGGAAGATAACAGTGCGACAAGAGGCTGAAAAATATTGGCTGCCGACGCAAAAAACGGCTACTGGGCTGATTATGCTTCAAATAACCTATTTTTACGATTCTGTTCCAATAGATGTGGACAACATTATCAAGCCAATTCAAGATGCCATAATTGGGTTAGCCTACGTTGATGACGATCAGGTAACCGATGTCCTTGCTAGGAAGAGGGATTTGTCCGGTAACTTCAAAGTAGAAAATATGACCCCGACCCTAGCGGAAGGTTTTGCTCGTGGCAATGAATTTCTGCATATTGTCGTAGTTGATGCTCCTGATCAAGAGGTACTTACCTAATGGCAACCCCAACAGCGAACTTAGAGAGAGAGCGACTACTGAAATTAGCAGAAGCATATCGTAGCCAGGGATACGAGGTTTCTTTTCATCCAAATTCTGAAGATCTACCTGATTTTCTTAAAAATTATCGCCCTGATCTGATAGTCCGTCGGGGAGATGAATCTGTAATAGTTGAAGTCAAGTCCCGCTCCTCACTCAATTTTTCCTCTACACAATATTTACGTAATCTAGCCCAGGTTGTAGAGCAGCATCCTGGTTGGCGATTTGAGTTAGTTGTGACTAACCCAGAAGACGTCCCATATTCCCAAAAAGCTGAAAGCTCTCTACAAAAATCTGACATAGAAGCAAGACTGCAAGTGGCCAGGCAACTTGCCACACAGCATCTTGAGTCAGCCATCCTCTATTCCTGGTCTCTAGTTGAGGCAACTTTAAGGCTTGTTGCCGAGTCTGAGAAACTAAGCTTACAAAGATTTGACTCAAGTTATTTAGTCAAGCAATTAGCGACTGAGGGTCTAATTTCTCGATCTGAGTATCAGTTACTTATGAATGCACTTTCATTACGTAACACTATTGCCCATGGCTTTAAGACAACCCAACTTACGCAAGAACCTGTCTATGGGTTAATTAATATTGCAGAGCAGCTATTGGAAGCTTTGCACTCTGGTTCGGACACAGACTAAAACTCTTTTTGATGAGTTCAAGCCTGTAGGTTGGGTTGAGTTCATGAAACCCAACAATATCAGAACTATCAGGGTTTTGGTCACGCCGTATTGATCATACAAATCGCCTCGTTGATGCGGTAAACGAGTTAGGCCACATGAAAATCGCTCGTGCCCTGTCTGGTTCAGTAATCTTCGAGACGCCTCGACTCAGGTGTAGGCGGTGGCTTCTGAGCGACCTTGGCCCACTCTTCGCCGTCTATTCGGACGTTGAAGGAGCGCGATGGGTAGATGACGGGGAGCCGATTACCCATGCCGAGTGCGAGGCGTGGCTAAAGGTGACAGCAGACAATTACGAGAAGCGAGGCTACGGCATGTTTGCACTCGAAGATCGTGAGTCCTCCCAAGTTGTAGGCTTCTGTGGTTTGGTTCATCCAGGCGGACAAGAAGATGCCGAAATCAAGTACGCGCTTCTGCGATCGCACTGGGGTCGGGGCTTGGCGAGTGAGGTGGTGCCAGCCCTGCTATCCTATGGTGCAAACCACCATCGGATAGAACGAGTGATCGCAACCGTGGCATCCGAAAATATCGCATCGCAGCGTGTGCTCGAAAAGGCGGGTCTTATCCTGCTTGATTCCAGACGTGAGGAAGATGGCTCTCATACCCTTGTCTACCACATCCTAAAATAAAGCAAATTCCTATGAAAATCTGGGTGGATGCGGATGCTTGCCCGAATGTGATTAAGGAAATTCTGTATCGGGCGGCGAAGCGGGTACAGATTCACCTGACTTTGGTGGCGAATGCGCCGCTGCAAGTCCCGGCGTCGCCGTATATTGAGTCGGTGCAGGTGCGTTCGGGGTTAGATGTGGCAGACACCCATATTGTGCAACAGATGGCAGCAGGCGATCTGGTGATCACAGCCGATATTCCTTTGGCGGCCAACGTAATTGAGCAAGGGGGCTATGCGCTGAACCCCAGGGGGGAGTTTTATAGCGATCGCAACATCCGAGAGCGACTCTCCATGCGCAATTTTATGGAAAGCCTGCGCAGTAGCGGGGTCGAGACAGGCGGGCCAGCGGCGTTTGGGCAGCGCGATCGCGAAGCCTTTGCTAACCAGCTCGATCGGTTTCTGGCCAAGCACAGTCAGAAACACGGTGAACAGAAACCGCAATAAAACCCCTGAGGCTGACGGACCTCAGGGGCTACGGAAAAACTAAACGCGGTAAAAACGGCAAATTAGCCGCTGCAGCAAAGTTCTAAGCTTTTCTAGAGTAGTACTCAACGACCAGAAGTTCGTTGATGTTGAGGGCGATCCATTCGCGCTC
>JBCBZL010000140.1:0-11775 GCA_039815385.1 Cyanobacteria bacterium P01_A01_bin.114 | reverse complement strand
CGTCAACGGATTCTCGCTTTCATCGATTATTTCAACCGAACCATGGCCAAACCGTTCCAATGGCAATTCAAGGGCTTTGAACCTCGTTCCTAGCTGCTGGACTATTTCCAGATCTGTGGACTAGTGTAAGTGCGATCGCATGTCTATTTCTTCTCAAGAGCTATACCAAAATGCGGTTGAGTCGGCACGATTAGCCGGTTTGCGCTACGTCAGTGACCAGCAGCCAGGCATTCAGCGACAGCGATGGGGACGAGGGTTTAGCTATCTCGACCCAGACGGAACTCGCATCCAAGACCCTCAAAGGCGGGCTCGATTTGAGGCATTGGTGATTCCCCCCAGTTGGGAAGACGTTTGGATTTGCCCAGAGCCAAACGGTCATTTGCAGGCCACCGGGCGCGATCAGCGAGGGCGCAAACAGTATCGATATCACCCCGACTGGGTTAAGCTGCGCAACCAGATCAAGTTTGATCGCCTAATTCCCTTTGCCCAGGCACTGCCAACCCTCAGAGAGATAACTCAGCAGCAGATTCAGACAGCTACGCTAGATCGAGAGACCGTGATTGCGGCAGTTGTGCAGCTGCTTGACCGCACCCTAATTCGGGTTGGCAATCTGCAATACAGTCAAACCAACGGCTCTTATGGCCTAACCACCCTGCGCGATCGTCACGTTGATATCGAGGCGGGGTGCATCAAGCTACAGTTTCGCGGCAAGAGCGGCGTAGATCACGAAATCGATCTACAAAACCCTCGCTTAGCCAAGATTGTCAAACAGTGCAAAGAGATTCCCGGCTATACCCTTTTTCAATATTTTGACGAGGCGGGGCATCGTCAAACCGTTGACTCAGGCGACATCAACGAGTATTTGCAGACCCAAATGGGAGACGCCTTTACCGCAAAAGACTTTCGCACCTGGGGGGGGACTGTCACCGCCTGTAGAGCACTTTATGAGATAGGTCAAACAATTGCTAAGCATCCGGACCAGGCCTGTGTGACCCAGGCCATTAAAGCGGCAGCCCAGCTGCTAGGTAACCGCCCCGCTACCTGTCGCAAATATTACGTTCACCCCCATGTCGTAGAGGCCTATCAGGCCGGATGGCTACTTGACTTTATCGCTCAATATCAGGCTGATTCACAAACCGCGCTAAAGCATTTGGATGAAGATGAGCACCGAGTTCTGGCGATTTTGCAGTCGCCCGAGGTAAATCGCATACCGCTAGCTGCTTAAAAGCGTTTACCCGAAACCACCAGAAGGGGATCGTCGAATATAAGCCTCCGATCTAGAAGAGCGCTAGCGTCATCACAGCACGACAGAGCCCCCAGATCTTTTAGTCTCAAGCAAAGAAGCTCAATCAGAAAAGTCTGGGGGCTTAGCAATCCGAGCCTGTCACAGGTTTAAAACCTTCACACCCTTCAGCGTCAGGCGCAGCTAGACAGATTTCGTGTCAATACGCTTCGGTGCCTGCTTTCTCATAGTGCTTGGCGATCGCCCAAACAGCATGGATGCTGCCGGGAACAATACCTAGCAATGTCAACAGTATGTTGATTATCAAGGCCGAGCTGAGGCCATAGGTTAAAAAGACGCCCACGGGCGGCACGAAAATGCCTAGCGCAAATTGCAAAATTTTCATAGTGTATCTCTCGTCGGTGTAAAACAGTTTGATCGGTTAAGTCTATTGTGCTGACCAAAGCTCAAAACCGCATCTTCCTAAAGAGCGACCTACCGCCTGTCAAAGGAAGAAGGTCGGGTAAAAAATTAGCAATCTATCGATATCAGAAATCTATCAATATAGGGATGTCTATTTTCAAATCGTCCGGCAGAGTGGAGTTACACTGCATAGCCCGCGAGCGGGTTTAACATTAAAAGAGGATATTCAGAATGATTGCACCGTTAATTTCGGGTCTGGTAACGGCCCTAAGCTTATTAATCGTAGACTTAGTTGTTCCCGGCGTTGATATCGCCACCTTTCCCGCCGCCCTCATTGCAGCGGGTTCGATCGCAGTTGTGAATGCCCTGATTCGACCGGTAATTAAGCTGTTGTCTCTGCCGCTAACTTTCGTTACGTTTGGCCTGTTTGCGATTATCGTTAACGGCGTCTGCTTTTGGATTTCAGCCGCTTTCGTTCCTGGGTTCAGCGTTCAAGGTTTGCTGGGCATTCTACTGGGTCCCGTCGTCCTATCCTTTGTAAGCACGTTCTTGGGTAGCTACTTCGGTGAGCGCTTCCCCACTTTACAAGACGAAGCCTAGATACGGCGATAGCGTATCTCAGTCAAGGTTTGGCAGGTTTATTCTGCTCACAGGCAGCGCTGAAGCGCATCGCCGCATAGCGCCAGGGATCTTTAACCCCTAGCGCTATGTCTTATGTGAATGATTTGACCTGATTAAGGCATTTCAGAAAGTATTTTATAAGGGAGAACATCGTGGATCTCGTTAGAATTTTGTTGGCAATTATATTACCGCCAGTGGGCGTATTTCTGCAGGTGGGCATTGGTCCCCAGTTTTGGATCAACATTTTGCTGACGCTGCTGGGCTATATCCCTGGCATTATCCATGCCGTCTGGATTATTGCTAAACGCTAGTCTGCTAAACGCACGTCAGTACATCGCAGCTGGCTTTAAAGCAGGTCAAGCGCATTATTTTGTGATAAAAATGCAAGCAGTTGCTGTAGCGGCTGCTTGCATTTTTATCGCTAGGTTTCTGCCATGACTGGACCCTCAAAACCGAATACCGTTCTTTCTATCGTGTTGTACATGACCGGGATGGCCCTGATTGCCGCTGCTGTTTTGGTTGTGCTTAAAGGATTAGGCATCTTGTCGGTGATTCCAGGCTATGTGTTTGGCGGGCTGGCGCTGTTTGTCATCGGTGCAGGCATCTTGGGCGGACTGCGCAGCTAAGTCTGAGGGACGCCCGCTTTTATGTACTGGCTGCACTAAGAATTTGTGGATTTTCGGCGATCTGCGTCTTTTTTAGTTCGGTTTTGGTCAAACATTATCCTGATTTCCCCACGGTTTATAGGCCAGCTGATACGGGTAGGCAGTGCGATCTCGCTATGTGTGATGCTATTGCTGCCGGGTCATCCCCTCGCCATCGCCCAAGAGACGGCAGAGCCGCCCACTGCGCCCATTGAACCGGCCCTCGTCGTCTTAGGCGGTGAAGAGCTATTCTCAGTACGAACCGGGGTTGGAGCCTTTTCTCCGCAAGATCGGGCAGATGCCCTAGCCACTGACCAACCCCAAGCGATCTTAGTCCAAAACTATCGCGATATCGTCCGCGATGCGGTGCGTCATCGCGAAGAGCGAACGAAGGCCCTACATCCGTCAGGGCATCATCAACACCGCCTGGGCAACCGGGGTCTTCATCCTGGCTGTCTTAGTGATTCGGTTTGTCTACCCCCGCGTCATCAGTCGCATCAGGCGGTGGCGACAGCGGCGGCTTCAGTCCCTGCGAATTTTTCCATGGAGATGCGGTTGGTAACATTGTCGATAAAATCCTCTTAGTGATTCGCATTCGCACCGTCAAGAATGTCGTCATCACCCTGCCCAACTCAACTGTTTTGGCCAGCCAAATTATCAACTACAGCGCGGCTCAGGCCGACCCCAACGAACCCCCGCTAATTTTGCATACGACGGTGACTTTGGGCTATGACGTACCCTGGTCTAAAGTCCACGAGACGCTGATCGCGGCAGCTGGGGCCACAACCCACATCCTGACCTCGCCCAGGCCGTTTGTCTTGCAAACTAACCTGGACAATTTTTACGTCAGCTATGAGCTCAATGCGTATACAGATCAGCCGTCGATCATGGCTCGAACTTATTCAGAGCTGCACCAGCACATCCAAGACAAACGCAACGAGACAGGGATAGAGATTCTATCACCTCACTACCGCACTGTTCGAGACGGCCATCTGACCACAATCCCCGAGCACTATCTCGACAACACCTATCAACCCCCAGCCTTCAGGGTTCAATCGGTGCCGGGGTCAGCGGCTCAAGACAAATCCGACACTTAGGCAGTTCGCTCAATTACTCATATAGGTCTGCACATTGCGAATAGCCTGGGTCGCATAGCCGTCTTCAGGCCGCTCGGTGAGCGCATTTTCAAAGAAGTTAATGGCCTGAGCATAGTTGCCCCGTTCAGTCGCGTCATAGCCCAGCCGCATGTAGCGATCGTAGGCAGACTCGGTGGTGGCATCTAAGCCAAAGTCGCCATCCTGTATCCCATCTACGGCATTCCAGTAAGCCAGGGTGGCCTGACGATCGTTTGGGCGTTCGTACAGCGCGCTCCTAAAGTAAGTTTTGGCGTTGGTAAAGTCTTCTCGCTGAGCTGCCGCGTAGCCCAGCCGCATGTAGCGATCGTAGGGGGTCTCCCCGGCATACACGTTGTAAGTTGCAGGGACATCGCTCGGAGAGCTGGCTCCCACCCCGCGATTTAAGTAAGTGTAGACATTCCGAATCGCCTGGGTCGCATAGTAGTCGTCAGGCCGCTGCTGAAGCGCCATCAGAAAATGTTCTAAAGCGACCTCATAATCACCCGCATCGGTGGCGTCGTATCCCTGCTCCATGTTTTGCTCATAGATCGCAGCTCGACCGCTCAAGTCTGTTGACTGTAGCTCAGAGCGGGCGTTCCAGTAGGCCGTAATGGCCTCGCGATCGTTGGGGACTGCGTAGAGTGCATAGCGGAAATAGTTGGCTGCGATCGCATAGTCCCCTGCCTGCTGAGCCGCAAACCCCAGCCGCATATATTCATCGTATTCACGCTCGGGGCTGTAAGGCTCTGCTACAGCACCAGTGTCTGCAGAAGTTTGAGCCTTGGCGACGGGTGAGGTGCTCACAACCGTTAGGGTGAGGGCAGGCACTAGCCCAGCCATGGCAAGCTTTTTAATCAAGTTCATTGTGTTTACGCGTCGATTTTCAATCAGAGTTTCTTTTCCCAAGGTGTACGATTGTCTGTTGCTGCTGCATCTGTCCGCAGTCTGATTTAGGATAATTTCTAAGAAATCTCCTGATCTAGTCTCAAAAAAATCTGTCCCCAGACAGAGATAAAGTCCATCTGCTAGATAGATGCACTTGACCTAGATCTCTAAATATTGTCATAGATAGGTTCCAGCCTCTGTGCCCAGCACCATAGAACGGGCACAGTTTGGCTATTAGATAGGAGATCACCCATGACAGATCGATTTAAAACTCAGCTTAAAACCAAAAATTATCGGCTTCAGCGTTTGTTGGCAGGGGGGATGATCGCAGCTGTCTCGCTCACGGGGTTAGCCGCCTGTTCGCCAGAGCAGCCTGACGTGGCTGGCGAGGCCGATGTCGAGGTTGAAGACGTCGCCGAAGAGACGGATGCACTGCTGGGTGAGCGAGTGACGCTGCAAGGCAATTTCGTAGATCAGCTCAGTTCGGCCACCTTTAGCCTGCAAGAAGACACGCTGTTTCCAGACGACAATGTGCTTGTGATCAACGCAACTGGCACAGATTATTCTGTTCCCGAAGATGAGGAAACTGGGCTGTGGGTCATCGGTACGGTTGAAACATTTGAGTATGAGATTATTGCCGACCGGTATGAGTTAGACCTTGACCTTGAGCTGTACGCTGATTACGAAGGTAAGCCGGCAGTCATTGCTGACTACATCGCCCTCGCCCCGTCTCCTGAAACCATCAGTGAAAATCCAGAGGCTTTTTACGGTCAGAGAGTTGTCGTCAACGGTGAGATTGATACCGTTTTTGCGCCGGATGCGTTTTCGCTTGAGAACGAGCAGTTATTTAACGATCAGGGGCTACTCGTGGTAGGAGCAGTCCCTAAACTGGCAAAGGAAGACGGCCCTGTTGCAGTGTCAGGTGTCTTGCTGCCGTTTTCGACCGAAAATCTGAACAACGAGTACGATCTGCTTTGGGAGCCTGACGTTCAGAAAGCGCTCGAATCTGAGCACACAGGGCAGCCTGCGATCATCGTGGATGACATTTATCCGTTTACTGAGTAGAGAGACTGAATCGAGGTTCATTAAAAAGTCTCTTAAACTCAAATCTTGCATAAAAGGGAGGGGACGGGAGGGAAAGTCCTGCCTCCTCCCTTTCGCCCTTCGCCTTTCGCCCTTCCCCCCTGGGCCAATGAAGTGCCGCTAATCGGTTACTCAAGGTTCAGCACCGGGCGCGTGTCTCTAATCAGCTGGGCAACGCCAACAAAAACAGTGAAGAACTCCAGGCGACCTAAAAACATACCCACGATTTGAGTCCAGAGGACGGTTACGGGCGCATCGGCCGCAGTCACCCCGATAGAAAGCCCCACCGTGCCCATGGTGCTGGCATACTCAAACAAACTGTCTTGGATAGGATAGCCGTGGGCGGCGATGACGGTACTGCCAATGGCATATAAGACCAGATACAAAAAGATGAACAGCCCCACCTGACGAATTTGGGCATCGCGCAGATATTTGCGCTGCTCTCCCTGCCAAATCGAGGGCTCGCTGACCGCCTGTGAAGGCTTGAGCATCTGGCTAATCTCCCATCGCAGGGCGCGATAGAGAATATAGATCCGCAGCTGCTTAATACCGCCCGCTGTGGAACCCGCGCCGCCGCCAATCAGCATCAGCCCAATCATGATCATCCACCCCAGGCTACTCCAGTCGCCGTAGCCCACGGTCGAAAAGCCAGTGGTGCTCAGCGCTGTTACCGTCTCAAACAGGGCAACCCGCACCGCTTTACCCAGGGTAGGATAAAGCCCGATGGCCATCCCTAGCAGAATAATGGCCGCTGCGACGGGCACAATCAGCAGCTGTAGCCGCACCTGACCGTTGTTAATCACCGACTTAAACTTGCGATTGAACAGCAGGTAGATGGTGACAAAATTGAGCCCGCCAAAAATCATGAGCACAATGGTCACGGCTTCTACAGCGGGGTTGTCCCAATGGCCAATCGAGTTGGTCTGGGTCGAAAACCCGCCGGTTGAGAGTGCAGCAAACGAATGGTTAACCGCATCAAACCAGCCTACCCCCGAGATCCGCAGCGCTAAGATACCTGCGACGATCAGCCCGCTATAGATGCCCAGCACCAGGGTTGCCGAGCGGCGTACGTTGGGGGCCAGCTGCTCGCTGCGGCCTTCGGCACTGCTGAGGCTAGCCCCCACCGGGCCAGCCAGCGCACTCAGGGTAATAATTGCTAAGCCTGCGCCCCCTAACAGCTCCATCGTGCTGCGAAAGAGCAAAATCAGGTGCGAGGTCTGGGTGACGTCGACCACCGACAGCCCCGTCGTCGTCCAACCGCTGGTTGATTCAAAGACGGCCTGGGTTAGGGTCAGGCCGTCTAGCAACATAAAGGGTAGGGTGCCGAATGCGATCGCAAGCAGCCACGCCAGTACCACAATCACTGACCCCTCTTGCAGAGTCAGGCTTGACGACTTTTTCGGGGCCAGCCAGCGCCAGAGCACGAGACCGATGCCGCTGAGTAAAAGCCCCGGCAGCAAAAAACCCCAGGCCAAATTTCTCTCTTCTGGGTAAGCCACCAGCGCCACTAGCGGCGCGAGAATCCCCAGACCTGCAATCAGACAGATCAGCCCGGTATAGCCCCAGATCGCCTGATAGCGATGTCGCAAAAAGCGTTGATAGTGCATGCTTTATCCTCTCCCTACCAGAGCCTGCTGCGCTTCGCCGTAGTGGCTGCTCTCACTAACCAGCAGCAGCCGGTCACCCGCGTGCAGATAGCTGCGCTGCTTAGGCACCAGTACGTTGCCTCGACGAATGACGCAGGCAACGACAGATCCCCGCAGATTGAGATCTCGAATGGGCTGGCCCACGCCGGGGCTGTCTTCTTTCAAAACCACCTCAGTGATGTTGACTTCACCATCCATCACCGGCATCAGGTTTTTAATATCTTGAAAATCGGTCTGCTGCTCAATCAGCGAGCCCAAAATCTCCGTCGCTGAGAACGCAATCGTCACCCCCAGTTTCTCAAAAATCTCACGGTTCTCAGGGTCATTGACCAGGGCAATTGTTCGAGGAACCCCGTAGCGATCTTGAGCGATTTGACAGGCCACTAGATTATCCTGATCTTGGGCGGTGAGCGCCAGTAGCGCATTGGCCCGATAGGCTTCGGCGCTCTCTAACAAGCGCGAATCGCTGCCGTCGCCCACCAGCACGGTGGCCTTTAGGCGTCGCGATAGCGAGCGGGCCTGGTCAGCGCTCGGGGCGATCACCGTCAGCTGATAGCCTTTACTGGCAAACTGTCTGCCCAGAAAATAGGTCAGCTGATCGTCACCAATGACAATAATTCTCATGCGGATACCTGCTGAAACTGCTGAGACAGCGTCTGCAAAAAAGCGTCTGCTGATAGCTGGGTGGGGCTGATCGTGGCAATCTCAAATTCTTGATACATTGACTCACGGGCCGGGTCAAACACCCGCGCTAGCACCTGGGGCACATCAAAAATACGTTTGGCGATTTGGGCCACCATTAGGTTGAGGTTATCTTTATCCGTCACGGCCAGTAAACAATCAGCCTTCTCAACTTTGGCAGTGCGCAGGATGGCTGGCTCAGCCGCATCTCCGGTCACCTGAAAGCCGCTAAACTCGGCGGAAAGGGCGTCAAAAGCAGACGCTTGCTGATCAATCACAACAACGCTGTGGCCCTGGCCGCTCAGCCGACTCGCTAACATCGCCCCCAGCCGACCGCAGCCGACCACCACAATATACTGATTTTTTTTCATAGCTCCCTTACAAACAAACGGCAATCTGAGCGGGTCTTACAGGCTGGGGCGAGACTTGAGACTGGTCGTCGCCCGGTTAAGATTAGCCTTGGCAGGCTCATAGCCGGGGTCAAGATCAAGGGCCACCCGATAATTTTTAAGCGCCTCAAGCCGATCGCCCTTAATTTCTAACAGCTCTCCCAGCAGGTTAAAAGCGTCTGGTTTATCGGGGGAGGTGCCAATAGCTGTTTGAATCAAATCCATCGCCTGTTCAAACTGACGCTCGTTGGCGTGGTGGCGCGCAGCGGTGACTTGGGAGTCATAGTCGGTCGGGTTCTCAGCGACGGTGCTGCGCGCCAAGATTTGTTTAACCAGCTCCCTCAACTCGTCAGGGGTAAAAGGCTTTTGCAAAAAGTCTAGCGCGCCTAGCTTCATCGCCTCGACGGCGTTATCGACGGTGCCGTGGGCTGAGATAATGGCCACCTTTAGCCCAGGCTGTTGCTCAATGGCCTGGGTTAGCACTTCTACTCCATTGAGGCCGGGCATGTTTAGATCGAGCAGCATCAGATCAAAAGCTGTTTCTTTTAGGGTAGACAGCGCACTGCGACCATCGGCGGCAACCGCTGTCTCATAGCCCTGCGACTCTAGCGCCTGAGCAAGGGTCAGACGAATATTTTTTTCATCATCAACAATCAGAATATTAGGCATGAACAAGGGCTCCAGATGAAGAAACAACAGTGGGCAGGGTGAAGCTAAAAGTACTTCCTTGGTTTAAAGTTGATTCGACCCAAATCGTGCCGCCGTGGGCTTTGACAATCTCTTTGCAAATGGCGAGGCCCAGACCAGTCCCCCCCACGTCTCGCTCGGTCTCAACTTGGACAAACTTCTCAAAGATACGAGACTGCTGGGCCTGAGGTATCCCCGGGCCATCGTCAGCCACTGAAAACGACACCCAGGTACCGTGAGACTTTGCGGTGAGATCAATGTGGGTTTCGGCATACCGTAGCGCGTTTGCAATCAGGTTGGTCAAGACCCAGATAATTTTATTCGGGTCAGCATCTACCTGGGGCAGGCGATCAGACACCTGAGACCGCACCTGAATCTGCTGGTCAGCCGCTTGCACCTCGAGCAGGTCAACGGCTTTTTCGAGCAGACTCTCAACCGATGTGGGGGCGACCTCCATTTCGATGCGGCCAGACTCCATCTTAGACAGGTCAAGGAGCTCGTTGACCAGGCTGCGCAACCGCTGCACATCTTCTTGAGCCGCCAATAGCAAATCGCCCTCCCGCGAAGACAGCTTTTCTTGAGCGGACTCTATCAGCAAATCGATGCTCATGCCCATCCCCGTCAGCGGCGTGCGCAGCTCGTGGGAGGCCGTCATGACAAACTCGCTCTTGAGCTGATCGAGCTGCTTGAACTTGGTCACATCCTGTAGCAGCAGCACGGCCCCCAGGCGTCGGTCAGTGTCGGTTTTGACCAGGGTGCTGCTGTAGCGATAGTGCTGCTCTGACCCTGCCTGGTCAACCGCCAACGTCTCGGTCTCATCGGCGGGGGGCTGACCCGTTTCGACCAGGGTTTGAATAGGCTCAAATAGCCGCCTGGCCACCCCCTCAGGAGCATCACAGGCAGCTTCTAGAAAATGGTGACCCTGGGCCCTGCCCAGGGTCGTGTTTAACAGTCGAGCCGCCACCGGGTTGATCGCCATAATCAGAAACTGGTCATCTACCACGACAATGCCGTCACTGAGGCTGTTGACAATGGCCTCGCTGCGCTGCTTTTCAGTAAAAATTTGATCTAGATTGAGGGCTCGAAACTCTTGCAGTCGCTGGCTCATCAGATTAATCTCTGCGGCCAACACCCCGAGCTCGTCCTGGGTATCTACCGACAGTTGGACATCGTAGTCACCAGAGGCAATCTGCGCCGCTGCTCGGGTCATTGACTTGAGCGGCCAGATCAGCTGTTTAGATAAAACCCAGCTCAGCACCAGCCCCAGCGCAGCGGCCCCAATGCCCGCTAAGGCCACGGATGCGATCGCATTTCGAGACGTCTGTTTAGCGGTCTCAGACGCCGCTATCATCGCCGCCTGATTGATCTGCCGGAGCTCAACGGCAGACTCTCGCACCCGCTGAAATGAAGGCTGCACGTCTGCTTTGTAGAGAGAAACCAGGCCAGAATCGCCGCCAGAGTCGCCGCCAAAATCACTGCCAGAATCACCGCTTAACTGCTGCAACTGCAAGCGAGAGACAAGCTCTAGATAAGCCTGATACCGAGCCTCAATACGCGCTAGCGTCTCCGGCTCAGCGGCCAGCGTAATATTGTCGTTGGCGCGCCCCAGCCATTGCAAAAAATCAATCTCATGCTCTCGAGACAGGCCCGTATCAGCAGGCTCCTGATCTAGCGTCAGCAGCAGTGCCGCGTCGTTTTGATGCTCTAAAGCATCGATCATACCGTCTGCCGCCTGTATGCTGCGATAGTTTTCTCGCAAGATAGCATCGCTGGCCTTGCCCAATCGCCAGAGATTGATAATGCCCCAGCCGCCTACCAAGAGCACCAGCAACAGGTTAATGCTATACCCCGACAGGATCTTGGCCCTTAATTTCACGATGGCTTAGATGCGACAACTATCGAAACCCAGTCTACAGAGCTAATATCGGAGATTACTATACTTCTAAGGGTAGATTTTTTAAGGCCTCCGATGCGCCTTCTGGATCGGGCCACTGGTAACTATCGCCCTGACGTCGGCGTTTTTACGTCCCCCTCGAGAGAAAATCTGCCGTAGGTTTACGCAGCTTTCCACCCCCAGGCAGTAAAGCGCAGCCTAGACGCTTGCTACTAAACAAACCACCACCCTTCGCCCCTTCGCCTTTCCCCTTTCGCCCTTCCCCTTTCGCCTTTCCCCCTTCGCCCTTCGCCTTTATCCCTTCGCCCTTTGCCTTTATCCCTTCACCAACCGCCCCACAATCCGCAAAAAATCAAACTCAATCACGGCTTGGTTGCGCAGGGTGAGGGTCGGAACATGGATGAAAAGAGCCTGACAGGGCAAACGATGGCGCTTGATATACTCCAGCACACGATAATAGAGATGATTGCATACAAAGCTACCTG
>JBCBZL010000320.1:0-5585 GCA_039815385.1 Cyanobacteria bacterium P01_A01_bin.114 | reverse complement strand
CTTACTGGCTGCTGTTTGCCTGGCTGAGCTCTACGACGATCTCAAGCGTGGCTGATTCTGTATGGGGCACCGCTGTCTCTGGGGGGCGGCGACTGGTGTCTGCTCTGCGTCAAACAATACGGGCCGACGAGGAGCCGCTGCCAGAAAATCAGTCGACATTGCAGCATCTAGCAGCGGAGGTCTCTCAGCTAGCCGAGCAGCAGCTGCTGCTGCCTCAGCTGCTAGACAAGCAGACAGAAACTTTGCTGACGGAGATTTCTGAACTCAAAGCTTTTGAACCCGATATTTCTGAACTGAACATGGCTGAGCTAACCCATCAGCCCGCCTCAAGCTCTGCACCCGTGCCGCAGGAGCTGCCAGCTCCCGATTTACCTGATCTATCTGGGGCTTCGACGGCCTCATCTAGCCTGCTCTCTCAGCTGCCTAGCTGGCGAGAAATGCTGCGGCGGGCGCTCGACCAGGTAGATTTATCAGATGTTGATATAGAAACTCTGTGGCACCAGCTCCGGTCAGACGACTCGCAGATTGGCCAGGACGCAATTTTGCGGGATGCTGAGACCTATCTGCGCCAGACCCCAGTTTGGATATTAGAGTCTGACCTGCTGAATCAGGCATTTTATGATCGGCTTTATGACCCAGAGGCCGCCCCTGAACAGATCAAGGCCCAGCTGGCTCAGATAGATCGCACCGATTTTACCCGCTGGCTCCAGGGGCGGGGCGATTTAGCCACAGACCGCGTTGAGGCAGTGGCTGAGCAGCTCAGTCAAATTCAACAGTCGGTGGTGGCTACTCTTTCCTCGGGTTTTTCCCCTGGCCTGCCCTCAGCCCTTTCCTCGGATCTTTCTCCTGAGCAAAGCACTCAGACCGCTGATGTAGAAGCACTCAGCCAGATCCAAGAGAAACTGGTCGCCTACTGTCGCTACACCAGCCTGGACTTACTCACGCCTGAGGGTCTGGTCGAAAAGGTTCAGTCTCAGTTTCAAGCCCACTCACTGCCCGTTGGCCACGATGTCAGGGCTCATTTAGATTTAGACGCGATCGCAGCCACCCTATCTCGGCGGCAGGGCATGGCCTCTGCCCACCAGCAGGCGCTGCTAGAAGCGCTGCATTCAACCTTGCCCGAAAAACAGCTCGACAATAGTCACCAGAGCAACGGTTCTCTGCAAGCGCCTCGTCGCTGGGCTGTGCGAGCTGGCCACTCAGCCCAGGGCCTGACTGACCAGCTCAAGACCCAAATCATCTGCTACCTGCAACACCAAGATAAATCGGCCTTTCAGCCTGCTCAAATTGCCCAAGATCTGACTCGCTTGGTGAAAAGTACCCTCAGCGATCTTTCTCTAGGAGACTCTCTGAGCGACCTCGACCTGCCCGATGGGTCGCAGCTCGCGTCCCTTTTTGATCAAGCCGCGTGGCGGCAGGCGCTCGAGAAACGCCGCGATATGACCGCTGATGAGATTCAACAGATTTTGGCCTGGGGTGAGTCGGCATGGCAGCAGGCGACCCAGCAGGTGAGTCACTGGCTTAAAGCCTTTTGGTCTGAGGCCCAGGCGCTGCTTAAACCGGAGGACAGCAGCCTGCTAGAGATGGCCCAGCATCAGGTGGTTGACAGACTTGCGGCAGCCCAGGAAGCCTTGGAAGATCAGGCTGCTTCGGTCAAAGCTGACCTCCAGGCCCAGACAGACGCTGCGCGTGGACAGGTGGCCATTGCTGCGTGGTGGCTTTTTATTAGCCTGCTGTCTTCTGGGGGCAGCGCTGCGATCGCAGGCTGGCTAGCCTCTACCTATTAGGGGGAGCGCTCGAGTATAGAATACCGGCTGCGAAAGGCGAAAGGCGAAGGGCGAAAGGCGAAGGGCGAAAGGCGAAGGGCGCTAGCGTAGCCATGCCCATTGGGCTGTAGGGTAATAGCGCCAGCTATACCGATAGGGCTACAGGGTAGCAATTTGTTCGACTGTAAGTGCCTGACCCGTCAGCACTGTCGCAAGAGGAAACCCACAGCAACGTTTGCGCAAACCCACCGAGCACTTCCTTGCCCAAACACCTAGCCAGCAAATTTTTCGGGGGGTCTGGGGGAGTTAGGACCCCAGGCAGCCCCTCAAGCCAGAGGCAAAGGGGAGGGGGCGGGAGGGAAAGTCCCGCGCAACCCGTCATACACAAGGCCGCTCCCCTCACGAATAAAAAGGCGTAAGGCGCTAGCATCAACCCTCGCGTGTC
The DNA here is from genome assembly GCA_039815385.1 of Cyanobacteria bacterium P01_A01_bin.114. Taxonomy (GTDB): domain Bacteria; phylum Cyanobacteriota; class Cyanobacteriia; order Phormidesmidales; family Phormidesmidaceae; genus SIO4C1. Next base: position 3,374 of record JBCBZL010000320.1, on the reverse strand, counting down.
ACATACTGGGGTCGCTTACGAAGGCTCACGAAGACGTATCACTGCGATGCTTCTTCCACCGGTAGAGTATCCAGCCCGCGACCAGTATGCCTAATATGATAGGAATCACTTTGCCGACTGGGGCCAAAAATGCAGCCACCTGGTCGTAGCTCTCTCCGAGCCAAAAACCGGCCAGGGTGAGCAGGGTAATCCAACCGATGGTGCCCAGCGTTGAGGCCAGTAAAAACTTCCCGAAGGGCATCTTAGCGACCCCAGCAGGCACTGAAATATAGGTACGGATGCTGGGCAGCAGTCTGCCTAGGCCCACCGCCCAATAGCCGCTACGATTTGCAAACCAGGTTTGCACCGACATGACTTCTTTGCCAGAGACCCCCAGCCACCTGCCATAGCGATTAGCCAGCTTGCAGATGCGCTTTAGCCCCAGCAGCTTACCGATGTAATACCACACCAGCGCCCCCAAGACTGAGCCGACCGTGCCAGCTGTGATTGCGCCGAGCATGGTCATCTCACCCCTAGCGACGGCAAACCCGGCCAGGGGCATAATGATCTCCGAAGGAATGGGGGGGATCACGTTCTCTAGTAGCATCAGAAACGCGATACCCCAGTAGCCAAAGAGCGCGATCGCAGTAGTAATGTGATCTAGAATATCCAAAAAAATCTCTCAGTATTTTTCAGTGTCTCTCAGTGTCTTTCAGGGGCTCTCAGCAGCCTCTGTTGTCACCAGGCGAATACGCCTGTCGCCAAAGGGCTCCGGCACGGCTGGTGGCACAACTGCCCTACCCAGCCACCAAATATTCACGAACCACACTCTTCTGCTGGCGCATCCGCTTGATGGCTTCTCGTTCGATTTGGCGGACGCGTTCACGGCTAATATTCATCCGGGCACCAATCTTAGCGAGGGTCAACCCTTTGCCATCTCGAAGGCCAAACCGCAGAGACAGTACTTCTTGCTGCTGAGGGTTAAGAGATGACATCATCTCAGCCAGGTCAGCGCGCAGAGACGTTTGCGTTGCATAGTCTTCTGGGGTAGTGCCGTCATCTTCTAACAGGTCGCCCAGCTCGGTGTCCTGATTGTCGCCCAGGCGTATATCCAGAGAGAGGGGCTGACGAGAATGGTTGAGATAGTCTCTAACCTGCTCAGGGGTTAGCCCAATCTCACTCGCAATCTCTAGATATGTGGCAGAGCGGCCCAGGCTCTGGGTGAGCTGGCGCTGAACCTTCTTGATCTTGTTGAGCTTTTCGTGAATATGGATGGGCAGACGGATAGTGCGGCTTTTTTCTGCGATCGCGCGGGTCATTGCCTGGCGAATCCACCAGTAGGCATACGTCGAAAACCGATAGCCTTTCATCGGGTCAAACTTTTCGACCCCTCGCTGCAGACCCACCGTCCCTTCCTGGATTAGATCCAGCAGCTCGAGGTTGCGATTCATGTATTTCTTCGCGATGGAAACCACCAGGCGTAGGTTTGCCTCCACCATTCTGTGCCTGGCCTGCTTTCCTGCCTTTAGGGTCGCCTTAAGCTCGACCGGAGTCAGATGAGCTGCCTCAGCCCACTCAGTCAGCTCGGCCTCACGCCCCAAACGCTCAGCCAGCTCTGCTTTGAGCGCCTCTAGGCCCATCATCGCCTGAACAGTCTTGCCCAGCACCACCTCTTGCTCGTGGGTGAGCATCGGTACTCGCCCAATTTCTTTTAAATAGAGACGAACTAAATCTGCATTAGGTCGAAAATTACTCATATTGCCGAAATCACCTAACTCTTCCAAGTAAGCTCAGTATCTTCTACTTGCCCTGATATCGAATCTCTCCAGCGGCATAGAGATTCAAGGCAAACAAGACTTAGACACTAACGGCAGAGCGCTGACGGACAAGCGGCAGCGTCAGCACAAAGCGGCTGCCTTGACCCACGGTTGAGCTCACCGTCAGCTCTCCGCCATGGAGCTTGGCAATCCGCCGCGACAGGTGCAGCCCAAGCCCGCTGCCTGCCCGCATGTGCTCACCCTGCTGAAACCACTCAAAAATCTGGCGCTGGTCTGCTTCAGAGATGCCGGGGCCAGTGTCCTCAACCTCTAGACTGACTTTGCGATCTGAGAGGGTGCGCAGCCGAACCGTGATGTGACCTGCATCTGTAAATTTGATGGCGTTGCCAATCAGGTTTGTGAGCAAACGACGCAGCTCAAGGCGATCGCCCTCTACGACGTACTCTAAGGATTCGGTATGGCTCTGTTCAAGAGAGCCTGCTGTTTCTAGCATCAGATTTAACCCCTTCGCATTTGCTAAGGGTGCTAGCTCTTGAACAATCTCATCACAGAGCGGCTGTAGCGAAATTTGGGAGAGGCTTAGCTGCTTTTGCCCGGCATCATGGCGGTATACCTCTAATAGGGTGTTGGCCATTGCCAACAAATTTGTATTGTTCGTAATCACGTTGTCTAACGCTTCTTGAGCCTCGTCGGCAATGTCACCAAAGGTGCCCTGTAAGCAAAGCTCTAAAACTCGGTTAGTGGCCACTAGGGGCGTTCTTAGATCGTGGGTGAGGCGAGCCATAAAGTCATCGCGCTGCTGGACCATATAGCGATAGTCGTCGATGCTGCGTTTGAGGCGCAGCATTGAACGAACCCGAGCCAGCAGCTCGTCTACATCAAACGGCTTGCGTAAAAAATCATCTGCACCAGCATCCAGACCCTTGACTAAACTAGACTGGTCGTGCGCCGTCAGCAGCAAAATAGGAATGTAGGGTAAAGCGGCGTTTTGACGTATCTTGCGAGTGACATCATAGCCGTTGAGGCCTGGCATCATGACGTCTAGCAAGATCAGGTCTGGCGGCGATTTCGTCACCGCCTTTAAAGCAGCCTCTCCATCTTCTACGAGCTCAAGTCTGTAGTGTATTTCCTCACTCAAAATCGACTCTAACAGGAACAAGTTATCGGGGGAGTCATCCACCGCTAAGATGTGGGCATCATGCTGCTGGTTCATACGCTGATTAGGAGCTCTACATGCAGTTGATCGGCCTCTCTAAAACCAGATTGCCAAGCTTGAAAGCGCTAGGCTAAAAGCACAGGTTAGGCTTAGATGTGCAAATAAAGTGCAGGTATTCGCTGGTTTAAAGGTACGGGTTGCAACACAAACTTAGCAGGCGACTCGCCCGCGGGTATCTGACTTTAGGTAGAAAAGCACTCAGCTGGATTTAGAAAATCTTTAGGTTAGGGACGCGCGGATAAATAAAGTACCCAAAAGAGGCCCTCACCCTAAATCCCTCTCCCAGTCTGAGAGAGGGACTTTGAGCTGTGGAAACCTCCTTTGCTGAAGGCGTCCTGAAGTGGTTATGTTTCTTGCTGAGTAAGGCTTTTCTCCCCTTCTCCCAACTCTGGGAGAAGGGG
>JBCBZL010000283.1:0-6558 GCA_039815385.1 Cyanobacteria bacterium P01_A01_bin.114 | reverse complement strand
GCAAGATTTGAGTCAACCCATCAAATCATATTGGTGAATTTTCTACTAACTTGGGAAAGCTTAGGAGACGATTAAAGGTATTGTTTGCTGAGGGCGACTGTGGTTGTAGGACATCTCTCTAAAAGCTTTCTCCGGCGCTACCTGATGGGCCTGCCGCAGCCCGTGCGGGTAGCACGGTATCATGACCTGGCGAGAGTGGTCTGGCTAAAATCAGCTTTAGCTGAGATCAGGCCGGAGGTGTTGCCTGAGACATTGCCAGTGCCTGACGCCGAGCCGCCAGCTGAGCCTGACTATATTCAACCGCCCATTGCCTATTATCATCAGTACCGCTGTTTGCAGGGCAACCCCCTGAGCTGTTCTTTAAACTGCCAAAGCCCGACAAACTATCAAAGCCCAGCTGGGGAAGGGCAAACCCACTGTGAACACTGTAGCTTTCCAGGCTGGCTGCCAGAGCAGGGGCAGCTAATCGGTAAACAGGGGCACTACCAAATTGGTCGCCGTCTAGGCAGACGAGGCATTGGCCGACTGTATGAAGGACTGCAGCTTAGCTCAGAAACCCCAGTGACCCTTCAAGAATATCTGCTGCCCGACCGATATTTTAACCCGGACGAGCAGCGACAGTCTCAGGAGGCCTTTATTCGCTTAGCAGGGCTGGCCCTGGCCGATGGCCGCGCCCAGGATGTGAGAGTTGTGGCTCCCCTAGAGGCGATGGCTGAGCCCTCCGGTGAGCGTTGCTATCTGGTAACCCCAGCTGTTGATCGGAGCCCGACGCTCAATCGCTACTGTGCTCAATATGGGGCTGTTAATAGTCAAACTGTTGGGGATATCCTGAATCAGGTGCTGCAAACCCTGACGTTTTTGCACCAACAGAAATTTACGCTGCCGACGGGGCACGTGCAAACGGGGATTGTGCATGGCAACCTTACCCTAGATAGCCTGCTTTGGGTAGCTGCTGAGAAGGCCTCAGGCGTCCACGGATTTATTTATCTCACTGATTTTGCCCTGTGGGAGAAGCTGTTTGATCCGGCGCTGGTCGATAGAGGACGGCTGGATAGCCAACAAGATTTAACCGCCTTGGGTAAGATCGCTTTTTGGCTTCTCAACGGGTCAACCCTAGACAGCTCTAAGCAGCCCTTAAATCCTCGCCTTGATCATAATTGGCCTGACGGCCTCTATGAACCCCTCAAACTATTCATCCTGAGACTGATGGGGATTGAGCCGCCGTTTGAGAGTGCCGAAGCGGCTCGAAAGGCTCTACTACAGCTACCGCCGGAGCCTGTGATTAGCCAGTGGGAAAACCGGGACGTTGAAATTTTGCCGGTTAAGCGCGCTGCGTACAGAAGAGTTTTACCTATCTTGATCGCGGCGATCATTTTGGCGACGTTGGGCAGTATTGGCTGGCTAATTCTGAGATCGCGACGCCCCAGCTATGCAACGCCTGCTCTGCCCGCCTGCTGCCTCGACGCAGTGGAGGCGATACCGATAGGTGAATATGTCTATGCTAGCCCGGTGTCTGCCTATTGGTATCCTGTTTTCAAGGCTTCTGTCGACACGCTGACGGGGGCCAACCCAACGCTATTTGATCAAGTCCAGGCGCTGCATCCAGAGCTATCTCTGGTCGCGCGTTCGGCGGCATCTGTGGAGGAGGCGATCGCATCCGTTCAATCTGGCCAGGCCGAGTTTGCGATCGTACCGCTAACCGAGCCCCTGCCTGCTGATATCAGCGCCACCATCATTGCCTACGACAGTTTGGTGCCCGTGGTTGCCTTTAACTATCCTGAGCGCGCTAAAGGCCTGCCCGATGCCTTAGATGGCAAAATTAGCGCATCCCAGCTAAAAGAGATTTACACCGGTAAAATTGACAACTGGCAGCAGCTCAGCTCATTTGATTTACCCGTCAAACGCTACTGGTCCGAAGACCCAACCGTCCAGACAATTTTTCAAAACCGCATCCTCAGTGACGCTGAAACACCTTCCCCTCACCCCCTCACCCCCTCACCCCCTCTCCTCCGTCCCCCTGAAACCCTGCAAACCATTCCAATGCTGCAACAGATTTTGCAAGACTTCGAGAATAAGACAGTTGGCAGTATTGGTGTGGCCCCGCTGAGTCAGGTGTTTGGTCAGTGTTCAGTCTATCCCCTAGCGCTTTCTCCAGAGGCTGGGGATGACTTTTTCCGCCCGAACTCGCCGCTGATATTTGAAGAGGGTAAGGCCATCGAGCCTGGCAGTGATTTGTGCGATCGCAAAGGCAGCTACTACCCCAATGCTAATGCCATTCGCAATGGCACCTATCCAATGGCTTATCCGTTAGCGATTGTTTATCCGTTTGATAATACGCGATCAGATATTGGCAACAAGGTAGCCAGCTTGTTGTTGACGCAGGAGAGTCAAGCCTATTTAAAGTCTGTGGGGATGGTCTCTGCCTATCCGCTTTAAAGAAGAAAACCGCTGGTTAAATCTAACCAGCGGCAGTGTCTAATTGTGTTGTTCGATGCTGCTGTTTGGCGGCGCTATCTAACGGGCGCTGCCAAACAATGACCTAGGCTTAACCGCCGACGGCGAGGGTGCCCGCGATCGCAGCCGTAATTGCCGAAATCGTAGCCGTCCCAAACAGCCACCAAGAGGCAGCCTCAGCCGTTTTGCGCGTGTCTTCGACCTGTTGGTGAGCCTGCATCTTTAGCTCACTGATGCGACTCTGGACCTGTTGTTCTAGCCGCTCTGCTTTCCGCAGGGCAGTATCACGGGCTGATTCGACCTGGTCGATGACCCGATAAGCATCGGCCTCTGACACAGCATCGTGGGAACTGACCAGCGCTACCAGAGTATCGCGGTCAAACGTAGATAGCCGCATCTTTAGGGCCTCAAAACCCGCCTGAGGATCGTCAAACAGCTTGCTCACATCGCGCTTAATGCCGTAGTAGTCAAGCTCTGGGCGCTCAAGCGAATCTAAGTACTGACGCACCCGATCAAGAATGCGACCTACCATAGACTCAATCCGCGCCTGTACCTGACGGATCTGGGCAACAATTTGCTCGCGGACGGCGAGTACCTGATCCACTGTGGCCTCGGCATCTGCTTGGGTCATATCGTCACGCTGGGCCAGCAGAGCGACTACAGTGTCACGGTTGACGTGGGCAAGCCGATCTTGCAGACGCTCACTGCCCAGTTTTGGATCGTTGAGCAACACCTGCAGGTCACGCTTGATACCTGCTGGGCTAAGCTCTGCTTTATCCGTACTGCGCAGGTAGTCTTCCAGGGCGTCTTTGAAAGAAACCGCCTGGGTCTGGGCGCGACGCGCTAGGCGCTGCGGCAGTCGCAGCACGCTCTGGATACTCGATAAGGTGTCGTCAATAATCTGGTTGACCTCAGCCTCAGAGAGATCGTCACGCTGGCTGAGCAGCTGCACCAGGGTATCGCGATCCATGCTGGCCAATCGAGACTGCATCGCGTCAAAACCCGCTTTTGGATCGTTGAGCAACAGCTTTAGATCGCGCTGAATGCCCGTTGGGTTGAGTTCGGGCTTGCCCGTCTTGCGCAGGTAGCTTGAAATGGCATGGGTCGCCTGGTCATACTTGGCCTGGGCTTGAGCGCTTAGCGCTGCTGGGGCCTGCACGGCTTGATACCAATTCGACTCAACTTGATCAACAACCTGTTCGACTTCAGCTTTTGAAAACTCCTGGCGCTGGCTGAGCAGCTGTACTAACGTATCGCGGTCAAACCTGGCTAAACGTTTCCGCAGTCGCTGGGCACCCGCGTCTGGCTCATTCATGAGCTTGCGCACGTCAGCCTTGATGCCTTCGGGGTTAAGCTCGCCTTTGCCAGTGTTTCTGAGGTAGTCTTGCAGCCCCTGCCACTGTTGCTCGGCTCTCACTTTGACAGATGTCTGTAGCCCCTGAGCATCGGCCTGGACTTTTTGCATGGTTTGATCTAACTTGCTGGCCACTTGCTGGGCCTCAGGCTCGTTGAAAATCCCTCGACCGCGCAGGCGCTGGTAGAAGTATTCATACCCAAACTGAGTAAAGCGCTCTTGGAGGTCAGCCGCATCAGCTTCTTCGTCTTCGAGCAAGCTTCTGAAGGCCTCAGTGCCCATGTCAGAGAGCAGCTCTTCGCGAGGGGTAAATTCTAAAAAGGTATCTACCTTGAGCTGCAACGCTTTGGCAGCCTCCGCACGATAGCGAACGGTGACCTCATCGATGACCTGCTGGCGAACTGTTTCTAGATAGCGCGAGGTCTGCTCGATTTCAGTTGGGGTGAGCATACCGCGCGATCGTAGCAGGTCTGCAAAGTAAGGTCTGCCAAACGACTGCAGCTGCTGCTTGAGGATGCGCCCGTCAGCTTGAGGGTCGTATAGCAGGTTGCGAAACTCAGTCTTGAGCCGTGCCGGGGCTAGCTGCCAGGCATAAGTGTTGAGCAGATAGTTTTCAACGTCTGCTTTGACGGTACCTCCGGGCTCGTCGCTGCCAAGCTGGCTGGCGATCTGAGTTGCCTGAGAATCTATATGAGACTTTGCCTGCTGCAGCTGCTGACGAATCTTGCTGACGTCAAAATCAGACAGATCGGTACGCCCCATCACTAAGCTCATGAGCGAGCTAAACCCGACAGAAGCCGTGTGAGCAAGGGTAGAACTATCCTGAGACTGAGACTTATTTTGCTTACGATATTCTTCTAAAAACTCGTCCAGGCGCTGCCCCAGCTGTTCTGAAACGAGCTGGTCGGGTTTAGCCGAGCGCAGGTAGTCAACCATGGCCATCATTGGCTCACCTGCCGGGCTTGCAGATAATGCATTCTGCCAGCGGCGATAGAGCCGGTCGGCTACCCGGTTAACCTCCTGACGAGATAGATCGGTGCGCTTGTTTAACAGGTTGACAAAAGCCTGACGGTCAATCTGACTGAGGGTGTCGCGGTCGGCGGTTGTCATCACGTCAGACTCCCGCAGCATCCGCTCAAACTCAGCCTCAAGGCCGTCGGTTTCTACACCCGGCGAGCGCAGGGCCGATAAATAATCTTTGAGCGACTCACCGATTTCCTCGCTGTTCCATCCCGCAGAGAGCTCTCTGCGAATCGCCGCTGCTGCCGCCTCGGCGGTTTGAATAGTTTGATTGCTAGCCGCCTTTGCCCCCATCGCCGCTGTGGCCGTTCCCACTAAGGACTGAAAGCTAGAAGTGGCCGTCTTGACTACAGAGCCGATCAGCGATCCCACTGTTGTAGAGCTCACCCAGAACAGCAGACAGAAATAGGTGCCCCAAATCACCAGGCCCGTAATCGCGCCCAGCAAAGCACTGTTGTACAAACTCAGTTTGACCGCCAGCAGGCAAGCAAAAAACAGGGCTAAGCTGACCGTTATCAGCGTCCACAGCCCAAATGCGATGCCAATCTTGCGGGGGCCTACACCACCAGAGCTACTTTTTGAGTCAGACGAGTCAGACGAAGAATGGCCTACATAGGAAATTCCAGCTGCGACAGACAGGTTAGTCAACAGCAGCTGAAACCCAAAGGTCAAGATTAGCCCAGACAGTAAGGCAATAAAAAACTGCGGCCCCGAAAACACTAGAGCAGCCTCCTCGGGGGTATCAATACCAGGCTGGGACAGCTGTGCCAAAAAGACACCCAGGGTGTGCGACATTTGCAAATTACTCCAATGTTCAATCATGATGTGCTTCTCCTAATCAAAATGCCTCTCTAAATAAACCACTGAGCCGCCTGTCTCAAACTGTCTCAAAAAGCTAGATGAGAACTTATAGATATGCCCGAGCTTGAAAGGTACAGCTTAGATCCTTCAAAATCTATCGAAAGAATCTTTGAGTTCCCTCATCAAAGCGTCTATCTGACCCTTTACCATCTAGCCAGAGGCATACTTCTAAAGATGATTGTTAAAAATTATGGTGACTCCCGGCGTAAATAGTCATCCATATTACCGATACACGACTATTCCTTGTGACCTATCTACTTCACTAATCTGCACTAGGTAGGATGTTGGTTTGTGGGTCGGTGGGTAACTTAGCTAAAGCTAGGGAAAGATATTTGCGTAATTGATTAGCAGCAGTAACTCGGATATAAACGATGACAGATCAGTTTAAGCCAGGCGATCGGGTCGAGTGGTCGGCGGGCTCAGGTCAGACAGTCGGCACTATTCAGGAGAAAGTGACCAGCCCCAGAGAAGTCAACGGGCAAAAAGTAGACGCGTCTGAATCGGCCCCTCGCTACTTGGTCAAGAACGATAGCACCGGTCAAATTACTGGGCACAAGCCTGAGACGTTATCTGCTGTAGACGCCGGGTCTCAGTCAGACGGGCTCGCGCCTGGGGATAAGGTGAAATGGAATACAGCCCAGGGTGAAACCGTAGGTACGATACAAGAAAAGCTTACTGAGCCGACGTCTATCAAGGACTATGATGTCAAGGCCTCAGATGACAACCCTAAGTACCTTGTTGAAAGCGATAAAACCGGCACAAAGGCTGCGCATCGGCCTGATGCGCTGGATAAGGTTGATTAGCTAAACTCCTGATATCTGAACCAGTCTCTACCTATCAGTCTCTACCTCTGGTTAGAGGTCTCAGCT
>JBCBZL010000334.1:0-5187 GCA_039815385.1 Cyanobacteria bacterium P01_A01_bin.114 | reverse complement strand
CGGCTCCACGCAAACTCGCCAATGCGCACGATGGTGATGCCGGCCGCCACCATGCGCGCGGCATCGCGCGGCCACATTTCGCGGGGCCACTGTTCGGGGTAGTAGCAAACGCCGAGCTAAAGCCCTGAGAATTTTGTTAGAGGAGTGGGCCTCAGAGAAACGGATTCTGCGCACTCAAATCTACGAAGGGCTGAGTACCGAACTGGAGGAGGTGCTATTGTCTGAGATTGCATACCAAAATTTCAAGGTCAACCAGCTGTTTTTCTCGCGGCGGGTGCTCGTGAAGTCGGTCAAGAACTTTCTGGCCAGCAACCTAAATGCCCCTAAACATCTAGACGGAGAAGCCGTTTTAGATGCGATTGAGGTACAGCAGGGGATTTTAGTCGAGCGGGCAGAAAATGCGTATTCGTTTTCTCATTTGACGCTACAAGAGTATTTGGCAGCCCAGTATGTGGTGGATCATGGCCTGTGGGGAGAGCTGATCGAGCAGCATTTGTTGGACAACCGCTGGCGCGAGGTTTTTTTGCTCATACCTGGGCTAATGCGCTGGGGGGCTGATGACTTTTTAATCGCCATGGAGGCGCAGGCGAATCGCTATTTGCAAAGCCCGACATTACGAAAGTTGCTGGCCTGGGCCGATCGAATTACTGCGAGCGAAAATAATCACTATCGGCCCGCCGAGAAACGCTGCGCGGCTATCTTTTTAGCACGCAGCCTGAGTGCCCGATTGAACCCCGACCAAGAGAGGGCCTTAGACCATGCGCGCAGTCTGGTATTACCCCCAGACTTCGATATGGCCCGAGTGCGTGACTTAGATATGGCTCACGTTCTAGCCCTGAGCCAGGATTTGGATCATGCCCGTGCCCTGGCTCGCGATCGCGCCTATCAATATGCGTCGCTGCGCATTTTTGAGTCGGTAGATTTCCCTAAGTTGCTGCATGGGTTAGAAGCGCTGAAAGCTCACGTTCCCTGCCCCGATGCTGCGCTGGCAGGCCGACAGGGGTTTGCAAAGCATCTGGGTCAACTGTGGATGCAGGCCCTGGAGCTAAACCCGGCCTGGGTAAATTTGTCAGCTGCGGATGGTCAAGCCCTGATCGATTATTTTCATGCCCACGACCTGATCGCGCACTGCAAAGCGGCGGCGGTGCGCGTGGCCCCCGCCGTGTGGACCCAGATTGAGACAAACATGCTGACCGTGCCACCCAAACCCCAACCCTCGTTGAATGCTTACGCGCCAGTGCGACCGATCGTCAATGCCACGTCTGCTTGACTTTTTTGGCAAGGGCCGATCAAAGCAGGTGGTGGAACTCTGTTTAATCTGGCTAAGTTTGTCTGACTATGACCGGAATTATCAGTCTTTATAGGGTATCCCTTCTTTAGGAGCATGACTAAAGAAGATGTCAACCATCGGAAAATGAACACACGTTGTTTAATTAAATGTCTATTGGTCGCTGCCTGTGGTGGTCTGGGCTATGTCGCTTGTAGCACCTTATTACAGCCTGTCTGTGCCTGTGGAAATTCTGGACTGACTATACTTAGGGCGAGCTACCGGGCGCAGCAGGCTCACGTGATGGCGGAGAGGGAGCCCATCACTACGATCAGCGACCTCGAAAAGTATTTGGATATGCCTTTTACAGACCAAGTTGGCCATACCTACAAGCTTGAGAAGCGCTCAGGGCTAATCTATCAATGGGCGATCGCAACCCGCAAAGATATTCCAAGCTATGTCAGTGTTCTGGAGATATTGCCTATCGATGGGGAGGATGCAACCCAAACACACACCAGTCGTTTGCTGATTTGTGAAACTGAAAAGCTGGGTCAGGTGTCGATTCCGGTGCCTTTGGTAGATAATACCAATGATTTTCAATGCGACGGCGGCACCCAGGTCGTTTTTCGCGATCGCAAAGTTTTTTAGTTCTAAGGAAACTGCCTAACAGGCCACAGAATATATTCAGATATATTCTGTGGCTCAATCCGAATGTAGGCCCCCGATTCAACATGGAAGCCCGACAGGGACGTAAGATTTTATGCCCTTCGGTATCGGGTATCGGTAGACAGAATTTCGGATGAGATAGAGTTATAGGTGCCGCAGCTTACATCTAGACCGGATCAGCCCTCATATAATCAGTCCGCAAATCAGTCCGTAGAATCCTTTTCAGATTTTTCAGAAGACTCAAACTCTGGACAATACCCATCAGGGGCGACCTGGCGATTAAACAGAGGTGAGGCTGGATTGCGACAGTATTGTTGTTGCTGATGGCGACAGTGAAAACAATTTTGAGTTTGGCTCGGCACTGGCAGCAGGAGGTCGCTTTGACTTAAGCCCCGGAGTACCAGCTGGTCGCCTTGCCAAGCTAGCTGGACGATCCCCGTGTCTGCAAATGCACCCCAGCGAGGGTCTTGAGTAATCTCAGCCGGCAGAGAGATCGTCAACGACTCCTGGGTTTCGATGACTTCGCCTTCGTAGGTGGTTTCGGGCGGAGGAGCCGGTTGCCAAAAGGGCTGGTTGAGCAGCAGCTCAATCGTATTTCCGGGTGAGGGAATGCGAATTTGGTAGCGGTTCTGAAGTTCTTCCAGGTTAGCTAAATTGGCCAGATGGTTAGGGGTGCCGTGCACCAGAAGCACATGCTGGGGACGCAGATTGTGGATCAGCTGGGTCGTACTGAGCCCATCGCAGTGGAAGCTCAGCTCATAGGTTTCAAGCTGGACTGTGCCTGAGCGAGCCGAGTTTTTGAGGGCATCGAGCCAGTTGTAGGTCGTGCCCGCTTGGGGAAGCTGGGCCTGCCATTGCTCCAACTCGGCAGTCTCTGGCAAAAAGATGGTCCACTCTGCGATCGCATCAGGACAATAATGGGTGGGGGGCGTCGCCGGATGAACCACTAAAACGGCGGGGGCAGGGGGCAGGGGCTGACCGGGGAGCAACCGTCTAACCCGTGGAAAAACCCGCTCGTCCCAGAAAAGGGGCTGGTGTTGAGCAAAATTTTGAACGCTGCGGGGCAAGCTATCCAGAATAGTGAGATAGGCATCGCAGCCCTGGGCAATGAGGGGATCGACCCAAACCGTGATCGGGTAGCCTGTGAAGTGATGGTGGCTACGCAACAGCATGAGCAGCTCTTGACCTAAGCCCAAAAGCGGCGCAGGCAAGACAAGATATCTATCAGGATGGGCTTCTAGCCGATAGCGTAACCGTTCGGCCAGAGTATTTTCTTGCTGGCGACGATGGCGATGGCGGAGCGTGCCGTCGGTACCCTCGACGATTAAGACATCGGGTTGAAGACCTCGCAAGGCTTCTAGCGGTAGCCCCTCGACCAGCCGGGTGGGGGACAAAAAACAGTCACCCGTGTAGAGCACCCGGTAGGTCCGACGCGGGGTTGTATAGGTCAGTAAGGTACAGGCAGCCCCTGGCAAGTGACCGGCAGGCCATAGCTCTAGAATAAGATCTTTTGCCAGGGAGACGGTTTGCCGCCAGGGTAGCCCGATCCAAAAAGGGGAAATGTCTGCTGGGTTCGGCCAGTTTAGCGATAGCAGCTTAGCGGTCGCCTGACTGCTATAAACCGGCAAGGCTGGAAAAGCCTGATGGAGCGCCAACAACCCCCTAGCATGGTCGGTGTGGGCATGGCTACAGATAACAAAATCTGCCGGGGGGGTCGTTGTTTGAGAGACGGGGGTCGCTGAGCTGATGAGCGGAGCGAGATCGGTAAGGCCACAGTCTAGCAATATGCGATACGGCCCTAGCTTTAGCCCTAAGCAAACTCCCTCATCATCGTGCCCCACTGCGTAGGGCGTACAAACTAGCTCATCCACAGTTTCGGTGCGATCGCTCCTCAGGCACTTGGCTAGTGGGCTGACCCATTACCGTGGTAATTGTCAGTATCATAAAACCCGTTTTGGGTGCCAAAAAACAAGCACGCCAGGCTAAAAACGATAGCGAGCACTGGCAAAATTGTCTTAATATCCATGCAAAATAAACCTATCTCAATTGGCAATACTAACGATGATCGTATCGTAGCAAGTTCATTTCGGAATGCAATGAAAGCTAAATGACTGTTACTAATCGCAACGTTTCCGATGGCAGCAACGATGGCAAAACCGTAATTGGGGCAACCTGGTGCGATCGCAGCGCTCTCCAGGTCGCGCCTGATCTGATCGGCTGTAGCCTGCTCCGACGAATGCCTAGCGGTGAAACCATTCGCGGCCTCATTGTCGAAACCGAAGCCTATTTGCCTGATGACCCGGCCTGCCATGCTTACCGTGGCCAGACAGCCCGCAATGCTGCCATGTTTGGCCCAGCCGGGCGTGGCTATGTCTACTTTATTTACGGCATGTATCATTGCTTCAACGTTGTAACCGAGGCCCCCGGCGTTGGTAGCGCCGTTTTACTGCGCGCCCTATTCCTTGAGACGCTGCCCCAAACTGTGGCCCCTAAGCACGCCCGTCAACCCCATCGGGTCGCCGCTGGCCCTGGCAAACTCTGCCGCACCCTCAACATCGACCGCCAGTCGGATGGCCAACCCTTGTCGCAAGCGGCAGGGCTCTGGCTAGAACATCGTAGCTCTGAGTTTGAGGCGGAGCTGAGTACAGGGGCCGCTCGGTTAGTCCAGACCCCCCGCATTGGGATTTCTAAGGCGGTAGAGCAGCCCTGGCGGTGGTATTTGGCGGGCCATCCGGCGGTTTCAAAGCACTAACTCCTCACCCCGTTCGGTAAACTCCACCGCTTTCACATTCCAATCTGCGTTTTGCAGCAGAGTTTGCTCTACGCTGCCAAATAAGGTTCGCTGTTCGCAGCTGGAGAGCGATATCATCTGTCGCTGAGAGTCGGGGTCAAGACGCAAATCGACGACGGCCATGCCGGTTGACTCGTCAAATTTGACGCGATAGCCGTTCATTTTGAAGGCGTTGAAGTCACTGGCGGTGGCAATCACTTTGCCAATGGCTTCATCCATGGCTTGGGCTTCGCTGACTTCGACCGTTTGTTTGACAAAATCGTTGCATTCGTCGTCCATCACGTAGATAGAGATGGCAACCAGGTCTGCGGGTTCTTCTAGATCAGGGTCTTGAGAGATGGACGGGTCTTTTGGTTCAGGCGCTTTGCCGGTTTCATCAGTCTCGGTGCCGGGGGTACTCTCCTCTGAGGGCTCAATCTCAGTTGGCGTTTCTGCCGAGTCGGGCTCAGTCACATCGCTAGAT
>JBCBZL010000361.1:0-4587 GCA_039815385.1 Cyanobacteria bacterium P01_A01_bin.114 | reverse complement strand
CGGTAATGATTTGATAGCTAATAGATAGCCCCAACCCCGTGCCTTTGCCGATCTCTTTGGTGGTAAAGAAGGGGTCAAACAGCTTGGCTTGAATATCGGGGGACATACCTAAACCATTGTCGATAATTCGAATTTGAATGCGGTTAGGCGCAATTTGTTGGGTGTCAATCGTGATCGTAGGAGCCTCTTGGGTGCTTTCTTCGAGGGCATCAATTGCATTGGCCAGAATATTCATAAAGACCTGATTAAGCTGACCGGGGTAGCATTGCACAGCAGGCAGCGCGCCATAGCGTTGGATAATCTCAACCCCAGGGAAGGTATCGTGAGGCTTGAGGCGATGACGCAAGATCAGCAGCGTACTGTCAATGCCTTCGTGGATATCAACGGCTTTAAAGTTTGCTTGATCCAGGCGAGAAAAGTTTTTGAGAGATAAGACAATTTCACGGATACGCTCGGTCCCAACGGCCATGCTGCGAATCGTTTTGGGAAGATCTTCGAGCATAAAGGGCAGATCGATCGCACGGATGTCGTTTTGTAGCTCGGCGGAGGGGGTTTTACACTCTGCTTGATACTGCTGAACCAGCCCGATTAGCTCCCGGGTGTAGTTTGCAAGATGGCTGAGGTTGCCATGAATAAAGGTGACGGGGTTGTTGATTTCGTGGGCAACCCCTGCCACCATCTGGCCAATGCTAGACATTTTTTCGCTCTGTACCAACTGCAGCTGCGCTTGTTGCAGGGCAGCCAGGGTCGCCTCTAGCTGCTGGGCTTTATCTTGGGCCAGGTGAGCAGCTGTCTGGCTATGCTCGTACAGTTCAGCTTGATCTAGAGCAATCGCCAGCTGATTGGTGACTGCCTTTAGAAGAGCGACTTCACTGTCGTTCCAGGGCCTGGGTTCATGGCGCTTGCCGCAGCAAATGGCTCCGGTTTGACCCGAACGAGTTTGAATTGGAATCGCCAGGAAAGCCTCGAAATCGTGGGTCTGTAAAAAACGCTGGGCTGTGCCTGCGGGTAAGTCATGCACGTTGTCAACCCGGACCAGCATCAGCTGATGAAACCAGTCTGCCAGCTCGCCGACGGTATCCGCGTCATAAACGCCCACCAAGGGAGCCAAACTGACGTGCTTGGATTCGGTAACGACATCTAGCCCACCGATAAACTGGGGAAGTAAGCAAAATCCCTGACTAGCCGTGGTCAGCTGCTGGAGTCTGGTTTCGGTCTGATGCCAGAGAAAACAGCAGCGATCTAGATTCAAGGCCCTGTAGATCTCATCAACCGCTGTCGCCAGAATCGCGTCTGGTTCTAAAGAATTGCGAATCTGACTCGAGAGGCGAAAGATCAGGTTGTTTTGACGACTTTCTTTGAGCTGACGCTCGTGTAGTAAGGCATTGATCACCCCGGCTGCTTGATAAGACAGGGTAGTGAGGAGCTTTAAATCTTCGGCGCTGTAGGGTTGGTTTTGGGCACGGCTGAGCGCGATCGCACCAATGCTCACTGCTTTAATTTTTAAGGGCACACACATCAAAGCAGTAATGCAGTCTGTTTCGCCCTGATGGCGCGGGTCTGAAGAGACGTCGTTGACAATTTCACCGTGTCCGGTTTCGACGATAGCCTTGATGATGCCTTCACCGGGCGCAACCGCCTGATGAAACAGAGGATCTTTCCCCAGACTGGCAATGATCTTGAGCTGGCGAGTATTTTCTTGAAACAGCAGCAGTGCACCGCTGCTAGACTTCAGCGGATGTTTGGCTTCCTCCAGCACAAGAGCGGCCACTTCCTGAACATCCGGGCTGTCGATGATTCTTTCTGACAGGTTGAAGAGAAGAGAAATTTCCTTGTATTTGCTGAGCAGCTCTTGGGCCAGGGTGCGCTTTTCGATTTCGCGATGGACCAGTTGGGAGATCAGGTTTGCGATCGCACCCGCCTTGTCATGCCCCGTCACCCAGCCCAAAATTTTCCCATCCAGCGTGATCGGATATCTTTGATGCCCTGGCTCTGTTTGCCCCCCAATCAGCACAGCGCCCTCGGCAGTTTGAACACTGGCGCTAGGATCAATTGCGTTGATAATCTCTTGAATGAGAGACAGTTCCTTTCTCAGAACTAATTTTTTGAGGTTGATGCTCGCCATCTAGCCGCACAGGTCTGAACAATTTAGCCCTGATTAACTCGCCCCTAGCGCCAATCTCGCGCCCCGTGATAGCTTCCCAATTTAGGTTCAAGACCTGTCAGGGCGTAGAATTTTACGCCCTTGGATACCGGGGATATCGAGAGGTAAGATTTCACACCAAAAGTCGAAAAGACCCCTGCTGTTTTTGACAAGGTTATGAGGACTCTTCGTTAGAGTTCCCGCAGCGAGCGCGTATCAACCTTACCCTTCTGCACCACATGTCTCGGGGGGTAGCGTCTGCCCCGCATTAATTCTTGAAAAGTCATTGAGATTGAGAATAGCGCTGTCGTAAAAATCACCTGTCTCAAGACGCTGGGACCGGCGCACCTGCAAGAACCCAGCTGGCCCCCACGGCTCAAACGCTTCGGCCAGGTCGCGCACCTCACCCCCATCGGGATAGGCCTGCCCGCTGAGGGTATTGCCACTCACCCGTCCGCTAACACAGATGGCGTCACCGTCAATGTAGGCATAAGACCCGACTACCTGATTGCCCGCTTTGCGGAACACAAATAAGACACCCCCCCCGTTGAGGAGTTCTTGATCATCCACGATCCGAAACTCTGATTGTGCAGACCAGTAGCGATAGTTGCCATCGGGGAGCGCTGCGATAGTTTCATAGAGCGTACTCGATGTCGCGGCACTAGAGGGTGTGCCCTGGTTTGGCTGAGTGGTTTCTAACTCAGGCAGGGGCTCACCTGGATTACCCTCATGACCATTGACCACCTTGCAGGCTAGTACGTTATTGACTGGCCCAAACCCGTCGGGCGATTCAAACCCTAGCAAGGTGTTGTAGTACTCGGGATTACTCAGCATAAGCTGGCGGGCCTCGCTGACATTCATACCGTATAAAGTCAGCACCCGTTGAGATGCGAGCGTAGCCTCGGTGGCTCCAGCCACAGCCGCTGGGAATTGATCAAAAATCACATTGGTGTTGCCGCTGATTTCTTGCAGACTGACAAAGCTGCGCATCCCCAGCGGATTGACCAACCCCGACTCAGGATCGTAGGCACAGGTCACAGCAGGTAGCGGATCTTCAGCTTGAGCGGCTGGCATACTGACGCCAATCGCGGTCAGACTGACTAGAATAATCGATGCCTGATATTTCAGATTGTTAAGCATGGTTACTGTTTGTAAATGCTAGTGCAGAGATTAAATTAATTTTATTTTGCTAGAAATTTATGCGGTTCCTGGGGGTATCGCCGGTAAATCAATAAAAGCTACACAGTTGTTTACGAAATAATGTATCCAGCCATGTCTCTAAAGTTTCACCAGGCGCTTTATCAAAAGCTCTATGACCAACTGCATGAGGGGCCTGTAGCGGTGGCCACTGTAATTTTGACTGAGGGACGCGTGCCCGCCTCGGTGGGTCACAAAATGCTGATTTGGGGAGATGCTGAAACGTGCTACAGCCTGGACGGTGGCGAAGCTGAACATGCCGTTATCCAGCAGGCATTTACTGTACTCAAAACCGGTATCGCCCAGCGGGTAAAGCTTTACTATGGAACTGGCGCTAACCGGGGCACGATGCATGTCTGGCTAACCCGCTGGCAGGGAGAGGATGCGATCGCAACCGCTCACCAACTGATCGAATCACTCGATGCCGAACCCTGCTCTCCGCCGCGCCGTTTAGTGATCCCCTTAGTGACCGGGCAGTCACCCTTTTTGCTGACCCCGACTAGACCCTCGTTAAGAAATTTGCAAGGTGGGGATGTGTTTGTTGAAGAGTTGGTGGCTTAGTCGAAGGGGACGGCGAAAGGCGAAGGGCGAAGGGGAAAGGGCGAAGGGGGAAAGATGCGGGGACGTGGAACAAATCCCGACATTGACCGTTAAACTTTTGAACATCGGAAATATACTCCCTTCCCTTCCCCATCTACCCCATCTACCATATCCACCCCATCTACGCCATGCCCGCTGGTCAGCTCACCACCCACGTTCTCGATACAGCCCACGGCTGCCCTGCGGCAAAGCTCAAGCTTGAGCTTTGGTTTCTCAAATCTGAGGTTGAGCACGCTCTGCTCAAGTCAGTCACCACCAATGCTGATGGGCGCACAGATGGGGCTATCTTGAGCGGTGCCGATTTTCGGGTGGGGCGCTATCGGCTGGTGTTTTATGTGGGTGACTACTTTGCGGGGCGGGGGCTGACGCTGCCCGAACCTAACTTTTTAGATCAGGTGCCCATCCAGTTTGGCATTGCTGATCTGGCGACCCACTACCATGTGCCGCTGCTGGTATCGCCGTGGGCGTATAGCACCTATCGCGGTAGTTAGCGGCGGTAGTTAGCGATAGATATATCATTGTTACAAACGCTAGCATAGAGATAGGCCGTCCATTTTCTAAAGGAGAGCCTATGAAATCACACCCTATCGACATCCGCGTTTTAGGTCTTGCGATCGCGTTGACCTATCAGTTCATACCTATCCTCG
>JBCBZL010000176.1:0-10221 GCA_039815385.1 Cyanobacteria bacterium P01_A01_bin.114 | reverse complement strand
TTCATCAAGTCTTGGGTGGGCAGGCCCAGGCCAGACAGCACCAGATTGATCAGCCCCGACGGTCGCAGCAGCGTGATCCACGCATAGGTTCGCAGCAGCGACGAGGTCCACAGGGGCAAAATAAAGACTACCAACAGCAAGTTTCGCCAGCGCTTTGGCGCGATCAGGGCCAGCCAGTAGGCCACCGGAAACCCCAGCAGCAGGCATAGCCCCGTTGTCCCCGTCGCAAACGTCAGCGAACGCCACAGCACCCGTAGATAGGTGGGCTGCAAAATTTCGAGGTAGTTTCCTAGGCCATAGCCGGTTGTGGCTTGCCCTGGCCTAAGGCCAGGCACCAGACTGATCTCTAAAATCAGTAGAATGGGCAGCACCATTAATAGCAGCAACCATAGACCCGTCGGCCCCAGCAGTACCGATGGCTCAAGCCACTGAACCAATCGATACCCCCACGGATGGCCGCTGCCGACGGTCTCCGCAACAGGTGCAGGTTTGACATTAGACTGGGTCACAGCAGGGCGGCTCATACGGGGCTCCTCCTCAGGGTGACAGCAGAAACAACAAGACAAACCAAAGATCAGGGCTCACCTAGGCACTGGTCACTTTAGTCCAATATTCATCGTAGAGATCGCTGACTTCGCCCAGGGGCGCAATCCCTTCACAGCGGGCTAGCAGCTCCTCGGATGGGAACAAATCTGGATCGGCCAGCAGCTCTTCGGGCAGCAGATCTAGTACGGCGGCGTTAGGCGAGGCCAAATAGAGACGCTCTGCCATGGATGCCGCCACCTCTGGCTGTAAGTTAAAGTTGATCCACTCATAGGCCGCGTCCACATTGGGAGCCGACGCCGGAATGGTTAAAGTATCTGTCCAAACCGAGGAGCCACTGGCGGGCACCACATAGTCAAAAGCCTTGTCCTCCTGACTGACCGGTACCCCCTCAACCGAGTACACCATCGAGACCAAAACATCTCCGCCTAGCAGCTCATCTTGCCACCCAAAAGATTTGAATGAGGCCAGGGCGGGTTTAAGCTCCACTAGTTTTTGGTAGGCCTCTTCGAGCTCAGCCGGGTCGGTTGAGTTGTAAGAATACCCTAGGGATTTAAGCACCGCCCCCAGGGTTTCGCGAACATCTTCTAGCAGGGTGATCCGACGCGACAGATCTCCTTTGTTGTCCCAAAGGTAGTTCCAATCTTCTGGCGGGGTCGTCAAAACTTCACTGTTGTAAATCAGCCCGGTTGTTCCCCAAACAAACGGAACGCTGTGGGCGTTATTGGCATCGTAAACAGGGTTTTGCCATTTCTCCTGCATCGTGTCGAGGCCGCTCAACCTAGACGGGTCTAGCTCCATCAGTAGCCCCAAATCGATCATTTGAGTCACCATGTAGTCCGACGGATAGATGATGCTGTAGTTATCCCCACCCCCCGCCTGCAGTTTTGCCAGCATCGTCTCGTTGGCGTCATAGATGTCGACTTTGACCTCAATGCCAGTGGCCTCTGTAAATTGCTGCACCAGTTCATCGTCGGTGTAGTCGGCCCAAGTATAAATATTGAGGACGCCTGAGCCTGCCGTGGAGCCTGTGCCCCCCCCCTCATCAGTTTGGGAACCCGATTGCACGTCGCTTACCCCCCCTCCCCGACAGTTAGAAAGGGCAACCCCGGCCATAGCTGCCGCCGATCCTTGCAGAAACCGACGACGAGAAGTGTTGAAACGAAACGATTGTCTGCGGGGCACGATTCTCTCCTTGGTTTAAATAAGTAACTCAGTCTAAAACAAACCCGTAAAATCTAACCAAGCCGGCTCTAAGCTACCAAAGCTCGGCAGTCTTTGGCAGCCCAAGAGACGAAAACAGGGGCCTGCGAATTGGGCTGATGTTCGGTGTGATTGGGCTGCAGCACGGTTAAACAATCTCCGGTCGTGAGCTCTATTACGCAGTGAACATGGGTTCCTAAATACATCGTGTGTTTTACCCGACCTTCGAAGCAATTGTCAGCAATAGACACCGCTTGGGAGCTCAAATTGATTTTTTCTGGGCGGATGCTGATGTCGATACCCTGCTCTGGCCCCTGTTCTGGCCTCTGCCCTGCCCTCTGCCCTGGCCCCTGTTCTGGCCCCTGCCCTGTCAAACGGGACTGGGTTAAATGGGGCTGGTCAGGGCTCACCACAATTTGTAACCCTGTTTGGGTAGCTACCCTCAGCACACCTCCGTCAGAGGGCTCCATTTGACCCGAAATTAAACCCGAAATTAAATTTGTATCGCCGATAAAATCTGCCACAAAGGCTGTGGTAGGGCGTTCATAAATCTCGCTAGGCGACCCAATTTGCTCGATGCGCCCGTCTCGCATAACAGCAATGCGATCGGAAAGCGACAGGGCTTCTTCTTGATCGTGGGTGACCATGACAAAGGTGATGCCCAAACGCTGATGCAAATTTGAAAGCTCAACCTGCATTTGTTTTCGCAACTTCAAGTCCAGGGCCCCCAGCGGCTCATCTAAAAGCATGACTGCCGGGCGATTGACAAGCGCCCGGGCTAAGGCAACTCGCTGCTTTTGCCCCCCTGATAGCTGGTTAGGATAGCGCTGGCTAAAGGCCTCCATCTGCACAAGCTGCAAGGCTTCCCCAACCCGTTCACGAACTTCTGAGCGCCCACATCGTTTGATTCTAAGGCCAAAGGCAATGTTGTCCCAAACGGTCATGTGGTTGAAAAGCGCATAGCTTTGAAACACGGTATTCACCGGACGTCGGTGGGCAGGCACCCGCCGCATGCTCTGCCCTCGAATAAACAACTCGCCTGCTGATAAGGACTCAAACCCAGCAATCATGCGCAGAGTCGTTGTCTTACCGCAGCCCGAGGGTCCCAAAATGCTAAAAAACTCTCCCTGATGAATCCTTAGATCAATATCTTGAACAGCGGGCTCACCCGCAAAGACCTTGGAGACGTTGCAAAGTTCAACATCAAATGTAGCGGCGGCAGTCTGAGAGACAGAAGGCTTGGGTGAAACGGTCTGGGACATCGTTGCAGCTACCTAACTCCTTTCAGTGAAGGTTTGATCTAAAGAAAACGGTGTCAAAAATCAATAATCTGACAGGGAGGTTGATGGCCGTCAATAGAACTCATTTTTAGAGCCAAGTTCTATAGAATAGTGCCATAGAATAGTGCCAAATAGGTGTGAAGGCAGCACCGCACCATCACGATTTTGCCCTAAACGTTCACCCAAAACCTCCCGACCATCGCTCTAGTAAGGTGCAAAATTGCAAAGGCGGGGCAGGCATAAAGCAAAATAGCCCTAGCCTTTTTGTAAGGCCGAAGCTAAAGCGGCGATGTATCTTTGCTAACAAAATCGGTTATGTCATTTATCCAGTATTCCTCACAGGGTATCGATCAAAAGGGTGGCCGAACGGTCGGTCGCCAATACCAGTCGGTGGTCGCCATGGTGCTGCTATCGATGGTGCTGCTGGGCGGCATTGGCAGTCGGCTCTTTTATTTACAGCTCGTACAGGGAGAGCGTAATCGAGAGCTGGCTGAAGAAAACCGAGTTCTTTTGCTGCCGCGTCGTCCGGCCAGAGGCACGATCTTTGATCGCAAGGGTCGCATTTTAGCGGGGAGTCGCCTATCTCATTCGGTTTCAATCTGGCCAATTTCTCTCCCTGAAGAAAAGCGCCCTCAGGTGGTCACACGTTTAGCTCAGATCTTAGATGTCCCCCCAGAAGAAATTGCCAAGCGTCTCGAAACGGCTGGGTATGACTCAACCCAGTCGGTTTCAATTACTCGAGGGGTGAGCCCGGCCCAGGCCACGGCCCTGGCTGAATATGCGCCAGAGCTGCCCGGCGTCCGAGTCGAAGCAGAAGCCGTCCGCAACTATCCCCATGGTGACCTGGCGGCCCACGTGCTGGGCTACACCGGAGAAATTACTGACGATGAACTGCGGCCCCGCCTGGAAGAAGGCTATCGGCTTGGGGACTTTATCGGCAAGATGGGAGCAGAAGCTGCTTTTGAGCCTTCCCTTAGAGGTGAATGGGGCGGTCAGCAGGTTGAAGTGGATAGCGCTGGCCGGGTGATTAGTATTTTGGGGCAAAAACCGCCCAAATCGGGTCAAGATGTTCAGCTCACCATTGACTTAGATTTGCAGCGTACCGCCGAAGCTGCCCTGGGTAACCACACCGGAGCCATCATCGCCCTCGATCCTCGGAACGGGGCTATTTTAGCGATGGTCAGTCGTCCCACATTTGATCCTAATATTTTCTCAACGCGGATCACTGACGAGCAGTGGATTCAGCTCAACAGCCGGGGCAACCCTTTTCTCAATCGCACATTGCAGGCCTATCCCCCGGCTAGCACGTTCAAAATCATCACCTCCACTGCGGCGCTAGAATCTGGCGGCTATAGCCCAGATACGGTGCTACCCACCTTTCCCTACATCAGCGCTGGCGGTATTCAGTTTTGGGACTGGAACCGGGCGGGGTTTGGCCCCCTCGGGTTTCGAGGTGCCATGGCGATGAGTAGCGATACTTTCTTTTATCAGGTGGGTCGCAAAATTAGTGAGAAACCCATTATCGAATGGATGCGCAAGTATGGCTTTGGCAAAAAGACTGGCGTTGAGCTTGCGCCTGAAGAATCAGCAGGCCTAGTTCCCGACGAGGCTTGGAAACAAGAAAATGTTGGCGAAGGCTGGTACCTGGGAGACACGATTAATATGTCTATCGGCCAGGGCTATATGCAGGCTTCACCGATGCAGGTAGCGATTATGTTTGCAGTGCCTGCCAACGGGGGATCCCGAGTCACCCCCCACATGCTGATGGATGAGGCCGAAACCAAAGAGTGGAAAACCCCTATGGATCTCAAGCCCAGTACGATCAAGGTACTGCAAGACGGTCTCCGGCAGGTGGTGAGCGGCGGCACGGGTCAACGCTTAAATGTGCCCGAGCTGCCGCCCATGTCTGGGAAAAGCGGCACGGCTGAGGCCCCTCCCTACGAAAACCACACCTGGTTTGGGGCCTATGGCCCAACCGACAATCCTGAAATTTTGGTGGTTGCCTTTGGCGAGCACTCTGGCGGGGGCGGGGGGGCTTTTGCAGCCCCGATGGTGCTGCAGGTGATGAAAACCTATTTCAAGGTGCCTGAAGAAAAGACGGCGGCAGCCCCCGGCAGTGGTTAAATCTATCCCTACGACGGGTAACACGGGGCGTGAAACGCGGCTACGATCGTAAATCAACCTGGTATTTTTTCGCCAGGGCCTGGCGCACTTTTTGGTGGACGGGGTCGATATCTTGATCGGTGAGGGTGCGATCGCGAGACCGATAGACCAATCGAAACGCCAGACTGCGCTGACCTTCGGGCACGGTTTCACCCTGGTACTGATCAAACAGCGTCACTGACGCTAGCAGCTGCCCTCCGGTCCGAGCAATCAATTTTTCCAGCTCTGCCACCGGGATCTCAATGGGAGCAAAAAAGGCCAGGTCTCGATCAGACGCGGGGTAGGTTGAATAGGCCTTAAACCGCACCGACGTACCGGGCTTTTTATCAGCTAAACAGGTCGTCAGCACCGACCAGTCTAACTCAAACACATATACCTCATCTGGCAGCCCTAGCGTCTGACGCAGTTTGGGATGCAGCTGACCAAACGTGCCGAGGGCAAGCCGTCCTCTGACCCAAAGAGAGGCCGTGCGCCCAGGATGCAAACGCGGGTCGAGGGTATCATCAGGTTGACGATAGTCCACCGTCAGCCCCAGGTGTTGAAAGACCGTTTCTAAAACCCCTTTGGCTTCGTACCAGCTGAGGGGCTGCTCTCGACCGCTGTTGACCCACTGACCGACCCTGGCATCACCGCCGAGGATACCGGCAACTTTTTCCTGTTCGTTCAGGCTAGCATCCTGCTTGGCAAACACATGGCCCATCTCAAACGCATTCAGTGCCCCGTTTCCCTGCTCGAGATTAAATTGAAAAGCCTCGATCAGACCCGAAATGAGATCGGAACGCAGGGCCGAATACTCGGTAAACAGCGGATTGGCCAAAACCACCCGATTTTCGGCGGGGTTAGTCAAAGAGTAATGGATTGCCTCGGTTAGCCCCACCCCTCGAAACGCCGCCCGCAGCTGTCGAGATAGCCTCGCCTCAGGCGATAACACCCCTCGAGACGTTTGCTGAGGCAGCGTATTGGCAAACCGGTTATAGCCATAAAGCCGGGCAATTTCTTCGATCAGATCGATCTCACGCTCTAGATCGCGATACCGGTAGGGCGGTATCTGCACCTGCCAGACACCAGCTTGGTCAGTGGGTTCAGCGGTGCAACCCAGCTTGATCAAAATGGATTCAACCGTGGCCACATCCAGCTGAGTCATCTGGTCAGACTCAGGCTGTGTCGGCCCCAAAATCTGATGAATTCTGGCTAGCCGCAGCGAAAGGGAGCGGCTGGGGGTAATTTTACCAATGTCGGTGCGATCGGTCGCTTGGCCAGCCACGGTGGCCCCAGCCAGCGTCTGCATCAGTTGGATCGCCCGCTGACAGGCCATCTCTAGCTCAGCCGGGTTGACCCCCCGCTCATATCGGGCCGAGGCTTCCGTTCGTAACCCCTGACTGCGAGCCGACCGCCGAATCGCCGCCGAATCAAAATAAGCGGCTTCTAGAAAAACGGTTTGGGTCGCTTCATTCACTTCGGTCGCTTCTCCCCCCATCACCCCGGCCAAGGCAACGGGCACTCCGGCCAGGGCAACGGGCCGATCGCTGACCGTGATCAGTAACGTCTGGGCAGCCAGCTGACGAGTTTGCCCATCCAAAGTCTTGAGAGTTTCATCGGGGCGGGCATAGCGCACACCTACGGTAATGGCCTCGCCCGCTGCACCTTTAAGCCGATCGAGATCAAACGCATGGAGGGGTTGCCCCCACTCCAGCAGTACATAGTTGGTAATGTCAACGATATTGCTAATAGAGCGAGTCCCCGCCGCCTCAAGGCGCTGTCGCAGCCAGGCTGGAGACGGCCCCATTTGCACATTTTCTAAAACGGTACCGATGTAGATGGGGCAGGCCTTCGGGTCGCTCAGCTGGATCGCAACAGAGGCGGGGAGGGTCGTCTCCTGGTCTTCAATGGTTGGCAGGGTGAGCTGACCGCCGGTAATTGCAGCGACCTCCCGCGCAATGCCGACCATGCTGAGGGCATCTGCCCGGTTAGCCGTAGAGGTCAAATCGAGAACCACATCGTCTAGGCCCAAAAGCGGGCGAACGTCTTGCCCCACAGCTAAATCAACAATCTCAGCCGGATCAAAGATATGAATCCCTTCTGAGTCTTTTGCCAACCCTAGCTCAGCCAGGGAACAAATCATCCCCTCAGACGGAACCCCCCTGACCGGACGCGGCTTAATGGTGAGATCGACCTTGGGCAGGTGGGTGCCTAAGGTTGCCACAGGCACATAGGCATCGGCCCGAACATTGGCGGCCCCGCAGACAATACTACTGGGCTCAGAGGCCCCAATATCAACGGTGCACACGCTCAGCTTGTCAGCATCCGGATGGGGCTGCCGCCTGAGCACTTTGCCGACGACCACCCCGTCAGCCCACTGGCGACGATCCTCAATGTCTTCAACTTCAAAGCCTGCCATGGTTAGCGCGTCTGCTAGAGCCTCGGGTGACAGAGAGACCTCAACCAGGTCTTTTAACCAATTAATAGAGATATGCATACGACGTTAATGATCGAAAACCGGAGCCAACCGCGCTAAATCAAACCCCCTCATTCTACCACCCTGACCCCATTTCCTCACTGCTATCCTGCATGGGCTGCTGCGCAGGCCTCCAAAGCAGGCACCGGGCTCCTCTAAAGCCGACTGTCTACCCCCCTGGTTCACCCTGAGTAAGTTTAAAGATTTTGGCAAGGGCCTCCCACCTTACCCGATTCCCCAAGGGCAACACTGTTATTCTATGTATCAAGGGAAGTCGTCGTATCAAGGCAAGTCGTCCATACTTATCACTATGGTCACATTCAGACCTGCCACATTCAGGCCTGTAGTTTGCCCCACCAGCAAAACTCCAGTTTTCAAACTGGATAGGGTATGGCAGCAGGTTTTTGCAAAAGCCTTTTGTCTAGTGCCAAAATCAGGGAATAATTGCATTAGGGTACTGTCAGAGCATCCGCCTGTCATTGCACACGTTCATCTAAAACCCCAAGTTTCTAAAATTGAGAAGTCTTCAGGTTGCTCAAGTTGCCGAAATCTTTGAGAAATTGATCGCGATCGCATCGCAGCCTTTTGGCCCAATCGAGCCCGAGCCTCTGCGGGGTAGTTGATTGGATGCATTTCTCAGTTTTGGGCAAGTAAAAGAGGTAGCCAGAGCTGCATGACCTACTGCACAAACCCAGAATGTTCGCACCCCAAGAACCCGCCGACTGCAAAACACTGCCAGGCGTGTGGTTCAGAGCTGCTGCTGAGAAGCCGCTATCGGGTGATCGGAGCGCTGGGTCGGGGAGGGTTTGGAGCAACCTTTCTAGCTCGAGATGAAGCCCTACCCGGTCGTCCACCGTGCGTCATCAAACAGCTCAGGCCCACGGCAGAGGCTTCAAACTTTATTGAGATGGCCCGCGACTTATTCCAGCGTGAGGCCAAGATCTTAGGCAAAATTGGCAATCACCCTCAGCTGCCCCGGCTGCTTGATTATTTCGAAGCCCAACAAGAATTTTTTCTCGTTCAAGAATACATTAGCGGAGCCACTTTACAGCAGGAAGTCAGACGCGGTGGCCCCTTTAGTGAAGCTGGGGTCAAGCAGTTTTTGAGCGAGATCTTACCGGTGATGCAGTACATCCACAGCCACCAGGTGATTCACCGCGATATTAAACCGGCCAACTTAATTCGTCGCGAGCAGGATAAGCGCCTGGTGCTGATTGATTTTGGGGCAGTAAAGGACAAGGTCAACCCAGTCAAAGCCAGCCAGTCTGACCAGACCGTGTTGACCGCCTACGCCATTGGCACCCCCGGCTATGCGCCGCCTGAGCAGATGGCCATGCGACCGGTCTATGCCAGTGACATCTATGCGATCGGGGTGACCTGCATATATCTACTGACTGGCAAATCTCCCAAAGATTTGTCCTACGATCCACAAACGGGCGAAATGCTCTGGCAGCAGCAGGTTAAGGTGAGTGAGCACTTTTCTAAAGTGCTCCACAAAATGCTAGAAATCTCAGTCCGGTTACGATATCAGTCTGCCGAAGCAATCCTCCGAGATTTAGACCTGGAGCCGTATTTAGACAGTCTGGCTCAAAACATGGCCTTCCCCAGCGGCCCTCAATCTGCACCGCTGAGCGGGCCTCATAGCCCGGGCTCCAATAGTCAAGACTCCGGAGCGCTTGGCTACGCTGATTTTGAGGATTCGTCAGCGTCTAGCGGCTCATCTCCCTCTTCTCGGATGGCCGCCGCAATTCGGGCCCGTCGCGATCGCGCTAGCGCTAAGTCAACCACCTCACCCCATCGCTATCGCCGTTCGTTCAATTTATCGTCAGTATCCTCAGATAGCTCAGGTAAACCATCTGCCAGCAATCAGACCAGCAAAAAAAGCCGTCAGGTCACCGCCAAGGCACTGTGTAATGCCTATAACCGGGGTCATCGAGATTTTTCATTGCAGGTCTTAAACGCCCTTGACCTGCAGCGCGTTACTTTAACTGGTGCTAGCTTTGCAAGCGCCAAGCTCAAGGGTGCCAACTTACAAAATGCCGATCTGTCGAACACCAACTTCGGCAAAGCCGATTTAGCCCAAGCCTCGCTCCGCAGCGTCGACTTCAGGGGGGCTTATCTCGGAGGGGCCAATTTAGAAGGCAGCGATCTGCGGGGGGCAGACCTCAGTCGCACTTGCCTCAAAGAAGCCAACTTGAAGGGGGCCAACCTTTGCGGCGCTATTTTAACAGCTGCGACCATCACAGATGGTCAGCTAGCCACAGCCCGCACAAACTGGTCAACGGTATACCCCAATGGCAAACGGGGCCTCAAAGGATAGCCCTAAAAGTTAAATTATGCTGCCGCGAATGGGATGGCCGCGTTAGGATAGCTAAGGTATATTGTCTGATGATTGACTAAAAATACCTCAGAGCAACATATCAATTCTGATGTCCAACCCCAATCGGGGACAATCCATGGGAAGCGCTGATGTTTTTGGATGAACTTACGCCCATCGTGAAAGAAATGCTAGGCCAACCCGTTGCTTTTTTAGGTGGGTTTGCATCGGGGCTGTTTCGCCTCAACTTATCAGATGAC
>JBCBZL010000381.1:0-3967 GCA_039815385.1 Cyanobacteria bacterium P01_A01_bin.114 | reverse complement strand
GTCGCAGTCGCTGCTGGGTCGGTTGGATGCGATCGCAACCGACCTACAAACTACCCAATCCGTCGCGGTTGAAACCCTAATTCAAGCTATGGAGGCAATCACGATGACCACTCAATACTTCACCCCCGAACAACAGGCTGTCCTTGAAGCTCGCTTCCAAGCAGGCGAGACAGAGTGGCAAGACCTATTGAGCGACGCCCGGGCCGAAATGAACAAAGGCACCGAGCTCAACAGCCCCTCTGTGCGTAAGCTGGCCAGACGCTGGCTGTGGAGCATGAAATCGTTTGTGCAAGGTGACGAAGAAATTTACGAGTCGCTCACCCGCATGTACCAGCAAGAAGGCCCAGCGGCGGCAAGCTGGGGCACCCTGGATGCTGCCACGTTCGAATATATCTTGAAGGCAGTGTCATTTTTGACCCTGGCCGATTTCACAGATTTACTGATTCCGACCGCCAAAATCTTTACCCCAGACACCCGGCAGATTTTTCGTCTAGGTGAAGCGGCCATTCGCCAACTCAATGTTGATGCACTAGGGACAGAAGGCCTGCTGCTCGGGCTGTTAGAGGAGGGCACCAGCGTTGCGGCCCGAGTCCTGATGGCGGCAGGCGTGACTTTTGAAGCAGCGCAGGCTCAGATTGTGCAACTGCTAGGAGCCCAGCCTGCCCCGCCTCCAGAGACCGATATCCCACCTCGACTGCCCCTTGCCCCCAGGGTCAAACTGGTGATTGAGTTGGCCCTTGACCAAGCAGAGCAATCCGGTCAATCTCTGATCGCGCCTGAGCATTTACTGCTTGGCATCTTAAAAGAAGCCGAGACTGGCGGCGGGGTGGCTACCTATGTACTGCAAGAGGGGTTTGGCCTAGATCTTGCACACCTTGAGCAGCGGCTTAGGTCGGCTATAGGGTAGCACTGCGTCAAGCTTAAAATTCTAGCTAGGGAAGACGCGGAGAAGGGGGGACGCGGCGACACGGAGAGGGGTGCAGCACAATACATCTGGGTTTTGGTCTTTATCCCCGCGTCTCCCTATCCCCGTGTCTCCGCGTCAGTCTTAGCATACTCATTCAAAGCCCAGGCCAATCGTGCAACATCCGCCGATGACATCCCAGGATAGAGCGGCAGATAAAGCAGCTGCCCAAAAGCCTGCTTGGCCGCTATTGGCTCTAGGCCAGGTCGATTTGCTGGCGGCTCAACGACGTAAAGACTGGAGCCACCTTGGGTAGCATCAAAGCCCTCGCGCCATAGATAGTGCATCAGTGATTTCGGGTCGTCGCACAAAATCGGAAAAACCCAGTGGGTGTGATTGAATGCCTGACTGCCCGGCTGTCTCAGAGCGGGTGCTAGCTGGTTCAGCTGCTCCGCGAGTCTTGTTCGCTCGACAATTCGCTCCGGATTAAACTGTTGAATTCGACGGTCTAAAAGCGCTAACAAGGCAGCAGACGGCTGTTGTCGAATCCGTTCAAAGAAGCCGTCGCCTGCGAAGCCGCGGACGCTCTTACTAATGATGACATCGTGATTCAGCTTGAGCATAGAACACAGGCCGACAAAGAAACTGTAGGTCGCCCGATAAGACAGCAGCATCAGCAAAGCATATTTCAACAGGCGGCGCAGAAAGCGTAGGCGACTTTGCACTGGCCACTGTTCCTGGCAGTCGCGCACCGCCTCACAGAGAGCCGCATCTCGAAACTGTAGAATCCCACCAGCAAGGGCCGTAGTCGTTTTGATCGGGCCAAAACTAAATAAACACACATCGCTCTCGGGATGTCCGCGATACTGTTTACCTGCATAGGCCTGGGCACAATCTTCGATGACCAGCAGGCGATGCGCTCGGGCAAAACTGAGCACGGGTTCCATAGGCATGCGGCTACCAAACAAGTGAGCCACGAGCATTGCCCTGGTTCGCTCGGTCACGGCTTCAGCCATAGCCTCAGGCCGTACAGCCAGCCGCGTAAAGTCTACATCAAGGGGAACGGGAACCAGTCCGTGTGCTTCAATAATGCGCGTCATGCCGCGAATGGTGACTGCTGAGACTAAAATTTCATCCCCAGGTTCTAACTTGAGGGTTTGCAGCAGGGCGTCAAAGCCACTCCGCACCGATAGACAGATGAGACTTGCCTCGCCCTTGGCCCAGGTTTGTTCAAGCCTCGCCTCGAGCGACCTTCGGCTAGCGCACGTTAGACAATAGCCAAAGCCAGCTATGAGATCTGACCAGGCCAGGTCGAGACGTTTGCGAGGAATCATCGGTCGGCAGCCCTACGGTTGCGTCTCCTGAGTTTGCTCTCGAATCACCGCGCTCCAGTTGTCGTCATTCATGGCCGCTGCCAGGTCTGCACTTTTGGCGGCGGCATCTTGAATTTTTGCCTCATCATGCTGCAATGAGCCGTCCGCCATAGCTCGACGAAGTTTTAGCTTTTTGGCCTCGTAGGCTTCACGCTCTGCTGGAGACATGGCTTGGGTTGCCGCTGCTTTGATGCTGCTTGCCCAGGTGCCATCTATATTACCAGGGGGTGGGCTAGGCAGTTCCGCAATCCAGTCATCTCGGAGCTTTTCCATGGCGTCTCGCTTTGGAAACTTAAACGGGTGTACCCTCACCAGGGCACAGGTGTCAGCTCCTTTCTGGGTGAGGTGACTGCGCAAAGAGAGCGCTACGTTACGCGAGTAGCCAATAAACTGAGTCTGATGCTCGCTGTTGAGCACCGCATAGACGCCCGCCACCTTGGCATTCTGAGCTTGCTCACACCAGCTTTGAACGCTCAGAGGACTATCCACCGTGGGCGCTGCTGACACGGGGGCAGCCGTAGGCGCTGCTGAATGCTCGTCATCAGAGCTATACAAAAAGTCATGCAGCCCCCGATGCGCTTGAGGGACATTCTGATGTTCTATGGGGCCTGAATTTTCGGCGTCTGAACGTTCGGGGTTCACAGGTTTGGCTCCCTTAGCAGTGTAGTTTGAACGATGGATTTCATTAGTTTAATCTTAAGTTTGACAGACCATTAGCAGTTGAGATAGCCCAGTGAGATAACCCGGTGAGAAGATGAGCCCATTGCAGATTCGTGAAGATGACCTGACCAGTCAACAAATTGCTGATTTTCTTCAAGAGCACCTCGACGAAATGCATGCGACTACGCCCCTCGAAAGTGTACATGCGCTTGATCTAGAGGCATTAAGAGCGCACAACATCACCTTCTGGTCGGTGTGGCAGGGTGACGAATTAGTCGGCTGCGGTGCGCTGAAAGCTCTTGATGCCAGTAGCGGTGAAATCAAATCCATGCGAACTGCTAGGGCTCATCGCGGCAAGGGGATTGCCTCAAAGATGCTTGAGCACATTATCCAAGAAGCCGAGCGGAGAGCTTATACCTGTTTGAATCTAGAAACAGGGGCGATGCCTGAGTTTGCCCCGGCCCGGGCTTTATATACCCGGTATGGGTTTGAGTACCGAGGCCCTTTCGCTGACTACGTTGAAGACCCTAATAGCGTGTTTATGACGAAAAAGCTCTGACTTACTCGGCAAACATCTCACTCAAGATGTTGAGCACAGCGCTTTGCTCATCTTGAGTGATTTGCCCCAGCTTTTTAACCAACCTGGCTCTATCAACGATGCGGACCTGAGCCTTGCGCCCTTTTCATGGGTGAGGGTATCGGCCTTGTATAAAACGGGCTGCGCGGGACTTTCCCTCCAATAGGAAGCAATCAAGTTATCCCTCATAGCCGTACTGGGTTTCCCTCCCTTTTGCTCTGGCCTGAGGGGCTGACTGGGGTCCCATGCTCCCCCAGCCCCCCCGAACAAGATACTGGCTACGCTTAGGCAAGGGGGTGCTCGGTGGGTTTGTAGGGCAATCGCATCTTAACCAGCCAAGACCTTAAGTAAATAATCGTCATCCCATCCGGCTCGCAACCGTTTATTCTTCACCCCCACCTTGGCCGTTTTTTCCTGGTTCAACGCACTCAGCGCTAGATGTCTCAGAAGGGT
>JBCBZL010000274.1:0-6914 GCA_039815385.1 Cyanobacteria bacterium P01_A01_bin.114 | reverse complement strand
CGGTTTCTCAAGCCCAAGCTTGCCCTATGAATCCAGAGAATCTCTTCGGACAAACCCGCACCCGCCAAGCGCCCCTTCACGCCCTCATCGCCCCGGACGGCCACGTCATTTCCACTTTTCCCGGTTGCCAGGCAGCGGCCCACCAGCTCATACGCGACGATCAGCAGGTTGGCCAATTGACCCAGCAGCTGGCAGAGCGATTGCAGACGGGCTGGCAGTCTTTAGATGCGATCGCAGCGATCGCAAAAAACACCCAAACCCGAGTCAACCAGTCGTTACGACAGGCCCAGGCGGTAGAACGCCTGACCGAGGAGATGACCTCCATGTCAGCGGCTTTGGGGCTGACAGCGAAACCTGTGGATTTAGAAGGGGAAGGGCTGGCGTGAATTAGGCGGGCTGTCTTGGCTCTAGCGCTTTTGCTAAGGTAGCTGAGATCGCAGCCGCCACTGCCGCCAATTTCTCTTGAGCCGCACCGCTGGCCAAAATCTGTCGCGCCTGCTCAAAGCCCGCTTCTAGCGTGGGAGTTGCGCCGCAGCGCCAGAGATAAAAGCCCCCATTCCAAACAGCAGAATGGGTGAGCTCTGAATCACCCCCGACCAGGGCTTGCTCTAACTGAGTCATGTACCGAGCGATAGACTCCAGGGGCGGATCAACCGGGGTAAACCCGTAGTCGCGGGGATGCAGCAGCAGGCGCTCAAACTGGAGCTGACCGTCTTTGAGCTGACCCAGGCCGAGGATGGCGGTGCGATCGCGGGGCAAATCACAGCTGCCCTCTAACCCCTTCACCGTTGTGAATAAAGCGGTGCCGCGCATTTCAAAGGTTTGCCGGGTACGGTCTTCGGTGGGGGGGTGGACAAAGCCGCTGACCAGATGGGCCTCGCCCCGATAGGGTGACCACATCAGCTCAATGGTGGCCAGGGGGGGGCGCTTGCCAATTTGCTCGCGGTAGGGCACCATCGCCTGAGCTTCTGGAAAATGGTTGGGAATATAGACAAACCCTAAGCCGGTTTGCTCAAAGACAGCCTGGGTCTGAGCCAGACTGAGCCGATGCCAGGGCAGCCCGAGGGCCTGCCAGATTTCGATAAACGGCAGCCCCATTTTGGTGGGCATGCGCTCACCCCCGTGCATGACTACCGGGGCCTGGGCTGCGGCCAAAATTAAGGCGGTTAGGGGGCTGACGGGGGCGGTACGGCTGCGACCATCGTAGGGAGAGCACAGCACCGTAGTCGGTGGATCTGACCGGATAGACGTCAACCCCGGCCCCAAATCGTCGTAGCAGTCTAGCATGCCAGCTAGCTCAATGGGGGTCGGGCGCTTGATTCGGTGGGCAATCATAAAGGCCCCGATTTGAGCCGGGGTAGCGATTTCTTTGAGCATTAGTCGGGTAGCAGTTTGGGCGTCCTCGCGGCTGAGGTCTTTGGAGGTATGGCTACCGCTACCAACTGCTTTTAAGAGAGTGCGAAATTCGTCGCTCATACACATTACCCCGATATTATCCCGACGTGACTCCCGATATGACTCCCAGACGTGCTCCAAATCTTCTTTCTAGCTGGCAGCTAACAAGGCCTGTATTGGATTTGAGGTCTCGGCCAGCTCTTCGACCAGATGACAAAAATGTTGAATGGGCGGAATGCGCAAGCGGTCGCGGGTGGTCACCATGTTGACATGTCGCATTAAAATCGGGGCATCGGTGCGACGAATGGCCAACTCAGGATCGCGTTGGCAATCGGCTAGGGCTGACTGGGGCAGCAGGGCAATCATTTCACCCTGGCGAACGACGCCTCGAAAGGCGTCAAGGGTGTTGAGCTCTAAGGCGACCTTCAGGTCAGCCCCGGTGGCGCGAAACTGTTCTTGAACCAGGCGCTGCATGCCATAGCCGTCTTTAAACACGACCTGAGGATACTCTGCAATCTCTGACCAGGGCACCACCGTGTAATCAACCAGGGGATGGTTGGCGGCCATTAAAATCTCGACGGGCTCCTCGTAGAGAGGGGTGACAACCATCTCTGAGTTGCTGGTGAGCATGGGGTTGTGCATCACAATGGCGACGTCTACTAAACCGTCTCGCAATACTTTGATCGAGCGGTCGCTGCCCAGGGCGGTCACCCGCAGCTGCACCTCGGGGTAGCGATGGCAAAAGCGGGTAATCACCGACGGCAACAAGTGAGAACAGGCCGAGTGGATCCCGGCAATACAAAGCTCTGGCTGTTTACCCTCCATCATGTCGGCAATATCTTGGACGGCCTGCTGCCACTCTTGACAAATGCGTCTAGCCCTCGGCAGCACCCGCTCGCCCCCAATCGTCAGCTTGGCCTGGGCAGAGCGATGAAACAGGGGCATACCTAAGCTGTCTTCTAAGCCTTGAATCTGGCGACTGACCGTTGACTGGGTGATGCCACACTGTCGTGCCGCTGCCTGAAAGCTACCGGTTTCGGCGACCGCTAAAAAAGCTTGCAACTGCTCTACGCGCATAGTGAGATTTCCTAATAAACAGGGCTCTGTGAGCTACAGATAAGCGGCCTGTCTGGCTAACTCAAATCAACCGAGCTATCAGCAAAAGCGATTTAGCCTGGGCTAATTAGATACAGTTAAACTGGACGGGGCAAACTGGACGGGGCCTTGAGGGTTTCACCAAATCAGCAAAAGGGATGAAAAATGAGCGATCAGCACAGCTATAACCTACGATCTGACCTCGCAAAAATAAGTAAGATTTGATACAGGCAATTAAAATGTATTCGGGTGAAAGCTATGTGAGCTGGGGGCTCAAGGTGCTTTGAGTCTGTCTGTGATTGGCTCAGCTTACAGAACCGACCGATTTACCGAGGGGTCGAGGGCACCCGTTCCCGATGGCTATCCCCTGTTTATCTGGGCTATCCCCTAATTTATTGGGCTATCCCCTAAATTTATATAGTGCATTTAATTAAAATTTGGCTACAACCTTACCATGTCTCAAGGCTCTCTTCTATCTCAGCTTGTAAGGCTGGCGGCAGCGGATTTGAGGCTAACAGGGCCCTTAATTGGTGATGGCCGGTTTGGGGCGATAGCTGTCTGAGCGCAGCCAGCGTATGTAGCCTAACCCGCTGATCGGCGTCTGACAGCAGCGCAGTCAGGTCTTTGAAGGTGGAGGTTGCGCCCAAATTGCCCAGACTCATGACCAAGGACTGTTTAATAACTGAAGCAGCCTGCCTGAATTGGGGCGATCGCAGCTGGTGGCTGAGTTCGCTGATTGCCAGGGCCTGCAGCGGTGTCTGGGCCTGACCCAATACCTTAATAATTTCGTTGCAGACCCGGTCTGAGTAAAGATTAAGGCGAAGGGCCTCTGCCAGGGTTTGTAAACCGGCTTCGGTTTGTAACCAGCCCAAGGCCCGGACGGCTTGGATTCTCAAATCGTCAGGCGTTGTTGTTGATAACAACACCTGACGTAGTGCATCAGCTGCCCCGGCCCCCCCTAGCCGACCAATGGCGGCGGCGGCGACTTTGCAAACGGCCAAGTTTAGATCCCAGAGGCAGGGCTTCAGTTTGTCGATCAGACTGTAGGCATCGCGCAGGTCGGGGCGTCTGCCCAGGGTAACAATGGCAGATTGTCGCACGTGGGCACTGGTGTCTGAGAGCGCGCAGAGCAAGACTGGGGTAATCCGCTGGTTGTGAAAACTGCCTAGGGACTCAATGGCCAAGTAGCGAAGCTGGGGATCGGCGTCGTTAACCACCGACAGCAGCGGCTCAATGACAGCAGTTTGACGAATCTGGGACAGGGCCTGGACTGCTAGAAGGCGCTGTTTGGGGTGTGACAAAAGCTGTGTTAGGACGTGGATGCTGGGGGCTCCCATGTCGGCCAGGGTTTTGATGGCGATGTCGCGGAGGTCTTCATCGGCTGCCTTGACGAAACTGACCAACTCGGTGACCACCTGCGGCGTGACAAACGCCCCCAGGGCGCGAATGGCAAACCAGCGCAGCTCTAACGTATGCGCATTGTTTTTGGCGATCGCAAGTAGGGGGGCGATCGCAGCCTCACCAAACTCTGACAGCTGCTTTGAGATTTCCCAGCGAGCTTGAAAATCTCCTGCCTTGAGCGTTTCTAGGGCATAGGTCAGGGTACTGGGGAGATCCTCTCGATGAGAGCTTAGGAGAGCGCCAGCTTGAGAAGCACCGCTTAAATCGGCGTACATTCGCATAGAGAACTGCCCTTGCTTACTTGAAAACATTAAAAATTAATAGATAGCCTATTATCCCTGTTTTCAGACAACATTAAGAAAATTACCATCCGAAAATTGCATTAACTCGATGCGTTTTTTCGGTTTTACTCAATCGACCCGCGGCACCCGGCGTCATCAAAACGCAAGCAGCGAGTTTAGCTCGCGAGGACGGTGATAGTCGGGGGCAAATAGTGGACAGCGTCGAATCCATTTCAAAGGATGCCTGGAATTGCCTGAGCCTAAGCAGACCCGTTTAAGCAGGCCCGTTTAAGCAGAATCATGCCACAAAAGTCTATGC
The DNA here is from genome assembly GCA_039815385.1 of Cyanobacteria bacterium P01_A01_bin.114. Taxonomy (GTDB): domain Bacteria; phylum Cyanobacteriota; class Cyanobacteriia; order Phormidesmidales; family Phormidesmidaceae; genus SIO4C1. Next base: position 2,423 of record JBCBZL010000274.1, on the reverse strand, counting down.
ACCTTTCGAATAATGGTGATGCACTTTTATCAATAGCTCTCTCAAAAAGTAAGATTGAATACAAAATGCCTTTGTTTTGTTGCCTAATCTATCAACAACTCGACAGTAAGTGAGCTAACTTCAACTCCTTGAAGCGGTTCCTGATAAGTGTGTGAGGTGAGTATGCAGCTCTATCTGGGGTCTGTGTGCTCACCTATTTCTTGAGAACACTTGAGACTTTAGAAAACGAGTCACATGGCGTTTTGAGAGGGAGACACTTTGTCGGTCGCGGAGTAGATTTCTGAGGGCCTGTCGGGATACTAAAAGCAGGAAACATAGGTTAGCGCCGTGGTTAATACATCAGTCGCAGGCAAAACCAAGCTTAACAAGTTTGAGAAATATAAAGCAGAAAAGGATGGCCTGGCGGTCAAAGACGAGCTAGAAAAGTTCGCTGAGATGGGCTGGGAAGCGGTTGATGAGACCGACCTAACCCAGCGGCTCAAGTGGCTTGGCATCTTTTTTCGGCCAGTGACACCGGGCAAGTTTATGCTACGTCTGCGCATGCCCCACGGCATCTTGTCTGGGCATAAGATGCGGGTGCTGGCAGAGATTGTGCAGCGCTACGGCGATGATGGCAGTGCTGACATTACAACCCGGCAAAATATACAGCTGCGCGGCGTGCGCTTAGAAGATATTCCTGACATCTTTAGCCGTCTTAAAGAGGCGGGTCTGACCTCTATGCAGTCGGGCATGGATAATGTGCGCAACATCACCGGTTCACCCGTGGCGGGCATTGACGCCAGTGAGCTGATTGACACCCAGGGGCTGGTGATGAAAGTGCAGGATATGATCACCAACAACGGTGAGGGTAACTATGCATTCACCAATTTGCCCCGCAAGTTTAATATTGCCATTGAAGGCAGCCGAGACAATTCGGTGCATGCCGAAATCAATGACATCGCCTTTGTGCCTGCCTACAAAGATGGGGCGCTGGGGTTCAACGTATTAGTCGGCGGATTTTTCTCAGCGACGCGCTGTGCGGCAGCGATCTCCATGGATGTTTGGGTGCCCCCCAACGACGATGTGGTTGAGATTTGTCGCGCCATTTTGACGGTTTATCGCGACAATGGCCCCCGAGCCAAGCGCCAAAAGTCTCGTCTGATGTGGCTGATTGATGAGTGGGGCGTTGAGCAGTTTAGGGCTGCGATCGCAAACGAGATGGGCAAGCCTCTAGCCACCGCCGCCCCAGAAGATGAAATCGACAGCGAAAAACGAGATCATATTGGCGTCCACGCCCAAAAACAGCCGGGGCTCAACTACGCCGGGTTGCTAGTGCCAGTGGGGCGACTCCAGGCAGACGATATGTTTGACCTGGCCCGCGTAGCTGAAGTTTACGGCAGCGGCGAGATTCGGCTGACGGTAGAGCAAAATGCCATCATTCCCTACATTCCAGATTCTCGGCTAGCCGCATTTTTGTCTGAGCCGATTGTGCAAAAGTTCTCGGTAACGCCAACGCCGCTGGTGCGCTCTGTGGTGTCTTGCACAGGGGCTCAGTTCTGTAATTTTGCCCTGGTAGAAACTAAGCAACGCGCCCTGGCAACAGCCCAGGCCCTGGATGCAGAGCTAGATTTACCCGCGTCGGTGAGAATGCACTGGACCGGGTGCCCCAACTCTTGCGGCCAGCCCCAGGTTGCTCAAATTGGCCTGTTGGGCAGCAAAACTCGCAAAGACGGTAAGACCGTCGAGGCCGTTGATGTTTACATGGGGGGCCAGGTAGGTAAGGACGCCAAACTGGGAGAGCGGGTCATGAAAGCGGTCGCCTGCGAAGATCTTAAAGGGGTGCTCAAAGAGCTACTCATTGAGAAGTTTGGAGCCACGCCTAAGGGGGCGAATACGAACGGGGCCGCTGTGGTGACTGAACCGACTGCCCCGGCAGCGGCTTCGGCGACGCCATCCAGGGCGACCCCCTATAAGCCAGCGCCGAGCCCACCGGCTGAGCCGGCCCAACCAGCAACGCTGGTGTTTGCCGAAACGGGTAAAGAGGTGGCCTGTGACGACAGCCAGTCTATTCTAGACATTGCAGCAGAGGCGGGGGTTGAGTTTGAGAGTAGCTGCGAATCTGGTAGCTGCAGCACCTGCCAACAAAAGCGGATATCAGGAGAGATCAGATATGAGGGTGACCCAGATGGCCTGGATGCCGCTGAGCAGGAAGCTGGCATGATTTTGACCTGTATTGCGCATCCAGTCGGGCGTGTTGTCTTAGAAGCTTAAGCGTGCCTGACAGCCATTGCGGAGGGATGCGATAGAAATTTATCAAATAGAACAACAAGCTTTGGCTGACCGCAGTCAGCCAAAGCTTGTTGTTCTATTGAATAAATTTCTATCGCATCCCTCCGCAATGGCTGTCAGGCACGCTTAAGCTTCTAAGACAACACGCCCGACTG
>JBCBZL010000118.1:0-12912 GCA_039815385.1 Cyanobacteria bacterium P01_A01_bin.114 | reverse complement strand
TTACAAATTCTGGATTTACAAATCTAGGGTTTACAAATCTGGGGTTTACAAATCTAGGGTTACAAAATATTGACCGAAACATCTAACGTCGAATTTAGTTTCAATCTACAGTGTGGCTGAGCTGTGTGTGGCTGAGCTGTGCGTGGTTGAACTGTGTGTGGCTTCAATTACCAAGATTTACTGACATAAATACCTCAAAAATGGTATGCCGCTTAACCAATTCTTGAGTGCGTGTCAATTGATGCCTAAAATTGAACCTATCAAAGGTGAAAAAAATCTTAAGCAGAAAAATTAGGAGGCATTATGGCTGAGCGTCCCATCATTCTGGGTATTGTGGGCGACAGTGCGGCTGGTAAAACAACGCTAACGCGAGGGATTGCCCAAGTACTTGGAGAAGACCAAGTCACAGCCATCTGTACTGATGATTACCACCGCTACGATCGATTACAGCGTAAAGAAATGGGGATTTCGGCGCTGCACCCAGACTGCAACTATCTCGACATCATTGAGCAGCATCTGTATCTGCTGCGCGAAGGAAAGCCGATCCTAAAGCCGATCTACAACCACAGCAGCGGCATGTTTGACCCGCCGGAGTACATCGAACCTAAAAAGTTTGTGATCGTAGAAGGGCTGTTGGGCTATTCGACTCAGGCCGCCCGCGACACCTATGACGTTAAGGTCTATCTAGCGCCGCCTGAAGACCTGCGGGCCAAGTGGAAAATCAAACGGGATACTCGCAAACGGGGCTACACTGACGAGCAGGTGCTTGACCAGCTGCGCCAGCGAGAGCCTGACTCTGAGGCGTTCATTCGCCCCCAGCGTAAATGGTCTGATGTGATTGTGACTTTTTACCCCCCTGAAAATGGGGGTGAAGATCAAAACGATTTGCTCTTAAATGTGAGTCTGGTGCTACGACCCACGATTCCACACCCTGACTTTACCCACATTTTGAACGACAGCGGCAACGACCTGGGCACTGCGATTCGCCTGGGGTTAACCCGCGATATGGGTAAGCCGGTAGATGTCCTCTCGATCGACGGCCATGCAAACCCTGGGCAGGTGCAGCAGCTAGAGCGGATTCTTTGTAACGAGGTGCCCTATCTGGGGCAGTTTTGTAGCCTGGAGGGCAACCAGGAAGTGGGCAAACTTGTCGGCACCACTGGGGAAACGCTGCAAAGCTACCCCTTGGCCCTGACGCAGTTATTGATCACCTATCACATGCTCAAGGCTGACAAGATGGCAGCGCTGCTGTAGGGAGAGGAGTTGAAGTTTTGGGTAGTAGGTTCTGGATTGTGGGTAGTTGGTATGGGTAATGGGTAGTGGGTAATGGGTAATGGGTAACATCACTCACCACTCACCTACTCACCACTCACTTAACTTCCAAAGTATCTAACAGCGCCATCGACTCTTTCAAACTGACCAGATGATTGGCGCAGAGAATCCCAGAAGCCGCTACTGCCGGAACGCCAATACCGGGGAGGGTGCTGTCACCCACCCGATAGAGGCCTTTTATGGGAGTTTTACAGCCGGGGAAAAGGCCCTGTCCGGCGGCGATCGCAGGGCCATAAGTTCCTTGATATCGACGCAAAAACCGCTGGTGGGTCAGCGGGGTGCCGATCAGTTCGACGACGATGCGATCGCGCACATCCGGAATCACTTTCTCAAGCGCACAGAATAGCGATTCGGCCTTTTGCCGTTTTCGCTCTGCATAAGTCTCGTCTTTTTGCCAACCTTCCCAAGGTTCAAGGGTATAAGCGTGAATCACATGGTGCCCCGCCGGAGCCAGGGACGGATCCAGCACCGTCGGGATTGAAATCATGCAGGTATTACCCGGTGCGGTGACGTCGCGCTCTGCATCGTGCATCACCACGTGGTGAATCGTCAGATTGTCTAACCCCTTGGCTCGAATGCCCAGGTGCAGGTGCATAAAGCTGTCTACCGCTGGGGTTTGCAGCGCTGTTTGGCGATAGGCCTGGGGGAGGTCACCGGGGGTGAGTAGCTTCGTATAGGTATCCCACAGAGTGGCGTTAGAAATCACCATCGGGGCGTCTACCCGGCTGCCATTTTTAAGCTGAACGCCTTTGACCTGATTTCGCTCAACCCAGATCTGATCTACGGGGCTGCCCAGTCGCAGCTCCCCGCCCCAACGCTTGAGGGCCCGCACCAGGGCATCCACAATGGCCCCGCTGCCCCCGGTTGGGTAGTCCACCACCGAGTTAGCCCGTTCGCCAAACATAAACGCCATTTCTGGAGCAACGGTCTCGTGGGCCTTCATGCCCGATAGCAAGAAACATTCCAGATCGAGCAGCCGTCGCAGCCAGGGATCGCGAACCGTCTGATCAACAAAATCCCCCATCGATCGCCCTAAATCTGCCAGTCGGGGGAGTAAGCTCACCATCGTCTGAGGGTATCGCTGCAAAAGGGTTAGGGCCAGTTTCCAGTCGGCCCTCAGGGCCAACGTGGGGATAGCCCGCAGCGGCTCATATAGCTGAAGCATTCGCGCTTCTAACTGGGCAAACTCTCGGGCAGCCTGGGGGCTAACCTCAGCTAAGGCCTGCCGATATTGGTTGGAATCGCTGTAGACCGGAAAAGTCCTGTCTGGGAAGTGATAGTGCCCTAGCGGATCGTAGGGAACCGCCTCAATAGACTCGTCGAGCACCTCAAAAATTTGTCGCAGCGGATTACACGAATCTGGATCGGCCAGCCCACAGTAAAAAGATGGCCCAGAGTCAAACGTAAACCCCTGTCGCTGAAAGGCATGGGCGGCACCGCCCGGTAGCGAATGGCTTTCGAAAACCAAAACCCGGCGACCATAGCGAGCCAGTAACGCACCCGCTGTCAGCCCGCCCAGGCCGCTGCCAATGATGATGACGTCGAACGATGGCATTGATCTGCTATCCGTTTACGGGTGTTGCCTGTAACGCCTCTACCCCACAACCCTGTAGAGACGGTGCATGCACCGCCTCTACAGGTCTTATTACCTCATCAATACCCGCTCAATATCAGCCAGACATTTCCGCACAGCGGCTTCCTCTTCGGCACGAATCGACTTTAACGTCGTCAGCCGCCAGCCAACAGAACGCTCTAACTCATCGATTTCCTGCTGGATTTGTCGCTTTTTTAGGCTAGGCGGTTCACCAGGCAGAGGGGATGGCGATCTGTCTGACACGCCATCTAACAACTGATGCAGCGCCCCCAGCTCGCGACTGAGGTGAGATTTAACCGCTTCTGTCTGAGCTTGCACCCCGCCTGCTTTGACGACCGCATAGATTTCCATCATGCGATGATAGGCTTCTAAGTAGCGGTCATCAGTGTTCTGAAAAACAGGCAGGCTGTTTACGCTGGTGCCGGTTGCCAGCCGTTTTCGCTGATGCCACCACTCTAATAGAAGAGGAATCAAGGCTTCCGAAATGGGGTTGCTGGCTGACAGTAGTTGCATGGCTGACATCCTGAATTTGTGATGATGCATCTGATCGACGCGGGTGCAAAGCGGTTGCCGATCGAGGATGAACCTTCATACTAAGGTTTTAAGAGGCGCTTGCATACCAGGTAAACGGCATAAACTTACGCTATAGATGGAATATTTTGCTCTAGCGGTTTATAAGTTATTTATCTTCCGGCAAAAGATCCGTTAGGCACTCGGTTTTGCCTAGAATACGGGCCAAGCGTAGCGAGTATCTGAGATATCTGCGTTGAAAAATCCTGAGTCAGGCACAAATATCCGATTGCATCGCTTAAAGACGAGGGCTCACTCCGCTACAGTGACAGTAGGGTTCCCATTCATCATTGACGATGATCAAAGCCGTCTTGATTAGCTTCAATAATATTGTCGTGAAGAATGAACCAGTTCAGCGACAGCTTATTGAACAACTATTAGTCGAAGAAAACTTGCGTCCCGATCCGGCAGAGTATCGGTCAGACTGTCTGGGTCGCAGCGATCGCGCTTGCCTGAGTACGCTGCTTCAGCGGCGCGGGCGGTTTGTGACAGCTGAGTATCTCGATCAGCTGCTCAGCAAAAAGGCAAAAGCTTATCAGGTCTGGCTCAACAGCCTGGATAAGCCTCCCCTATATCCAGGGTTCGAAGATCTGCTGTTTCGCCTCAAGGCAAGCCCCTATAAGCTTGCCCTGGTTGCCAGTGCCCAATCCGCTGAGATCGATGCGGTTTTAATCAAGGCGGGTTTGACAGATGCTTTTACCGTCATCGTCTCGGGCGACGATCTGGACAAAGCGATCAGTAAACCGGCTCCGGATAGCTATCAGGCTGCGATCGCACAGCTCAATACTCAAAACCCGACCCTGGGCCTGACCCCCCAAGGCTGTGTGGCGATTGAGGATACCTTCGTTGGTATTGAAGCTGCTAAGGCCGCGGGTATTCCAGTCATTGGCGTGGCCCATACCTACCCGTATCACATGATCCAGCGCTGTGCCACCTGGGCCGTAGACTACCTGACTGAGATTGATTTTGACTGGATTGAGCAGCGAGATGGAGTAAAAGCGGGGCATGGATAGTTCACCCCCTACGATTGAATTTTTCGAAGGGATTCCCGAGAGCTTGAGCAACGTTAGCCTGAGGCGCGATCGCTCCACTGGCGGGCGCAGCATTGTCATGATGTTTGACAAGTTAGAATCCATCGAGCAGTTCAATAGTTTCCGCAAACGATTTTCAAAAGCGCTGAGGTTGACCGACAGCGAGGGGGTGATCGAAATACAGCCGTCCGGCGTGAAATTTATTTTTGGCGGTCCCGAAGGGGATGATTTGATGCGGGTTGATTGCATCGTTGAGCTCGATCGCGACGATCATTGGAACCGCTTTATGCGGTTTATGCAGCGCTATGCAGACGCCAATGGAATGGCCTATGGAGAATCTCCTGCACCAGATGCGTAGCGACGGGCGCGGGCCATTACACTGGAATGATTAAGGAAACGCGGGTGTAAGGAGGCTATATGAAAGTAGCAGTGACTGGGGCAACGGGGTTTGTCGGCTCTCGCTTGGTCGAGAAGCTGCATGGCGCAGGTCATCAGGTTAAGGTTTTGACCCGCAATGCCGAACGGGCGCGCAAAGTTTTTCCAAGCGCAGCCTTCCCTAAAGTCGAGGTTGTTGCCTACACCCCTTTGACCTCAGGCCCTTGGCAGGCTGAGATTTCTGGCTGTGACGGTGTGGTCAACCTGGCCGGAGAGGCTATCTCAGAACGATGGACCCCAGAGCGTAAAAAGCAGATCTTAGAAAGCCGAGACCTCGGGACGCAAAAGCTAGTTGAAGCGATTGATCAAGCTGAGGCCAGACCGGGCGTTTTGGTGAGCGCCTCCGCCGTTGGCTACTACGGCACCAGCGAAACGGCAGAATTTTACGAAACCAGCGAACCGATTAAAGCAGATTTTTTATCGCAGATTTGTCAAGCCTGGGAAAATGCCGCCGAAAAAGTCACCGCCTATGGCACCCGACTCGTGATTATTCGCATCGGTATTGTGCTGGGGACGGGGGGCGCGATCGCAAAAATGCTCACCCCCTTTCGGCTCTATGCCGGGGGGCCCATCGGCAGCGGCAAACAGTGGTTTTCCTGGATTCACCGCGATGACTTGGTAAACCTGTTTATCAAAGGGCTCACCGATCCACAGATGCAGGGCGTCTATAACGGCACTGCCCCCAATCCGGTTCGCATGACTGAGCTGAGCGATACCCTGGGCAAAGTGATGAATCGTCCCTCCTGGCTGCCTGTCCCCGAGTTTGTGATCGAAACCCTACTTGGCGACGGCGCTGTTGTTGTCCTTGAAGGCCAAAAAGTACTGCCCGAACGCACCCAGGCAACCGGGTTTACCTATCAACATCCGAAAGTGGAAGGGGCGTTACGGGAAATTGTTACAGAGTAGTTTTGAGTACCGACGACACTGCTCTACAAAGCGCCGAGCAATGTCGGGCTGCCCGCCCCAGTGCAAATGAATATAGGAGGCATGTAGGTTTGCCCATCGCCCGCCTTCGGCCTGCTCATCTTTGGCATCGCTGTAGGGCCGAGCGTGATATACCGGCTGAGACAGACGACTTGTCAGGGCCGATCGGTGAAATTCATGGCCTATCACTGATTGCCCTGCGGTGAGCAGAGGCGTTGTGGCTAAAGCCACAGCCCGACGATAGCCCAGACTTAGCTGACCCGTCATCTTGACCGCTGTTAGCAAAACCCCGACCATCGGCCAAGTTTGCCCTTCAAAGTCTGTAAGCTTTTCACACAAATACATCAGGCCTCCGCATTCGGCATAGGTGGGCATTCCCGCTGCAACGGCCTGTTTAACCTGTGTTTGTGCCCGCTGGTTGGTGGCTAACCTTTCTGCAAACATTTCTGGAAACCCGCCCCCCAGATAAAGCCCCTCTACCTCGGGCAGCTCATCTTCTAGGGGGCTCCAGTAAATCAGCTGTGCCCCCTCTGCTTCTAGCTGGGCCAAATTGTCAGCGTAGTAAAAATTAAAAGCGGGGTCGGCTGCGATCGCAATTCGCACCCGCCGTCCCCCTACTTCACTCTCTCCCCTCTGCGCAGGTACAAGGCCAGCCTCTACCGCGCCCTCTCCCTTATTCACCCGAACCCACTGCTCTAAAACCGCCCAATCAAAACACTGCTGCCCCACCGCCGCTAGCCGCGCTGCGATCGCGCCAAAATCCTCTAGCTCCCCAGTGGGTACTAGCCCCAAGTGACGATCTGGCAGTGACATCACCGCATCGCGACGCAGTACACCCACTACGGGCACATTGATGGTTGCCAGGGCCGCCGTCAGCAAACTGAGGTGTCGATCGCTGCCTACCCGATTGAGCACCACACCCGCCATGCAAATTCGAGGATCAAACGTACGATAGCCTTGTACCAGCGCTGCTACCGATCGCGACATGCGAGCACAGTCGACCACTAGAATGACGGGCAGGTTGAGTAGTCGGGCAATGTGGGCTGTGCTCGCAGTCTCTGCATCACCGGTAGCCCCGTCAAATAGACCCATCACGCCCTCTACCAATCCGTAGTTAGCGGTTTGGACATGTTGCCTGTAGCAGGCTACAACGTAAGTTTCTGAGGTGAGTACCGGGTCTAGGTTGTAACAAGACCGTCCGGTAATCGCCTGATGAAACATAGGGTCAATGTAGTCAGGCCCTACCTTAAATGACTGTATTTGGCGAGGGCTCGACCGGGTTGCCAAGGCGGCCAGCAGCGCCAGCGTCACGGTTGTTTTGCCAACGCCGCTGCGTTCCCCTGCAATAACTAGTCCCACGGGCCCTGCCTAGACACTGCAACTAGCTTAGCGGTTAATCTTTACGGCAAACGCCCCCGACTTATCGCCACAGGCGTTAAATCAGGGGCGTTAAATCAGGGGCGTTAAATCAGGGGGGTGTTAAATTCAGCAACCCTACGCGTTTTTCAACAAATGCTTGACCAGATTGTCCTTGACCATCATCTGGCGCATGACTTCAATTACATATTCTTGAGCTTGGTCAATCGAGAGTCCTTTCACCTGATCCCTCAGGACCTGCAACTTAAACTCTTGCTCTAAAGTTAGCTTTCCAGGCATATCCATGATGGTCACTCCTCCAAAATTGGGAACCTCATCAAAATAAGAACGAGACTGACAGACGAGGCTTTGACTGTAGCTTTGTACATGATTCTAAGGTTGGTTTTAGCAATCGTCAAGTTGTCAAGCCATAACTAATCAAGATAATAAAAGTTTACATTATTAGTCCGGGATTTGGTGTCAAATACGACAGAAAGCCCGGTTCAGGGTGTCAAATATCGGTTGCTAATCTGTGAATACCCGTATTCTAAGAATCTATTCTGAGAAGCCGCCTGACCCGTTAGGGTGACTTTGATGAACAGCCAAGGGATAAAGCGCGTCGTATGATAGACAAGAAGTCCTTATCTAATCTCACTTTTGATACATGCAAGACGTAATGGCGTTTTTTCAGCAGAGTTCTGGGGTGTGGCAGTCTCAGCGCACGACCCACCATTTACCCTTTAGGCGGGCTGAGCTAGGCGGTTCTCAGATTTCGGTAGAGGCCTTGCCCGCTGACCACGCTAAAGTGATTGCCATCTGCAATCTGCATGATATTGAGCCCGATTCTGCGGTGGGTGGGGCCTATGTGCATTGGTCTGGTGAGATGGCCTGGGATCGAGACAACGAAAATCACAAGGGGGAAACAGTGTTTGCGCTGGTGCCCGATCAAGACTCACCTCATCGAGGAAGATTGCTGCGGGAGCGAGGTTACGCAGAGATTGTGCCTGTAGTAGGTCGTTATGAAATGGATGCTGAGGGCGGGCTAGTGCTCGAAACTGAGTATGAGACCATGAGTTCTCTCGAGCGATTTTGGTTTGTAAATCCAAATTTGCGTATGCGTACCAGCATTGTTAAGCGGTTTGGCGGCTTTAACACCGCATCGTTTTGTGCTGAGTCTCGGCTATCAGAAACCAACTCGACATCGACAACAAATGCTGGTGCCAATACTGCCAATGCTGATGCTAAAGCTGATGCCAAAGCAGCCGCAAATAGGGCCTTTGATTTGGGGTCTCAGTATACAGCTTTTGGTTGGTAACTTCGGGAAGTCAACTGAGCTCATTAACGTCCTGAAAACCTTACATTTCTGACCCTAGCTCTGTTTAAACAGACACCCGCTGACGCCAAATTCAGTATTATGGCGGAACACTTTTATCCGGGCTGACGACACAATGAGCTTAACTTAAATGCTTCCCTGTAAATCCTCGCGGTTTCCTCACATTTTGTCGTTCCAAATGCAAAGATTTCGATTATCTTGAGGATAGACAAATAAACCCCTTACTTTTGGCTCACAGAGGGTACCTTGCGGTTATTCCTTCAATAGTTTTATGAGCTCTCATCATTCCGGTAACGTTGACTTTCCTGCCCCCTGTCTCGTTGACGAGGGCCTCGTGGTTAACAAAGTCGACATGCTTCGTCTCCTAAGCGATTTAGGCCGAGTTCGATACCTTCACGAACATGACAACCAGGTTACAAGTCAGGGCGAGGGTTACGTCGTAGAGGCCTTTTCAGATCCCCAACAAGCCACCTTGGTCGCAAACAAAAGCCTCTATCTGAACGTTTGCAGCTTTGACTGCCTCAGGCTGGGTCAGCTCTCAGATACCGAGTCATATTTTGACCTCATCCAAGAAAATCGTCGGCTGCGCCTGATCCCTCTGTCTAACCCGCTTGAAGATCAGACCACCCGAAATCTAAACGCGGCCGCGCTTGAGGCGATGGTGACCGAGGCGCTATCCGCGAGCTGGGATGCGTGTCTGGACGATGACACGAATTTCTCTCAATAATGCCGATTATTCTTTCAATCGCCCTTAGGTCATAGTTGTTCATTGAGTCATTCTTTCTCATTTAAGTGTCAGGCTCAGTGTCCTCATACCCAGGCAAGGGCTGGCGTTTTTGAAACCCCCCATGGCCCCGTTCACACGCCTCGGTTTATGCCAGTGGGCACCCTAGCTAATGTCAAGACGGTGACCCCTGCTCAGCTTAAGGATGCGGGGGCTGAGATGGTACTGGCCAACACCTACCACCTCCATTTACAACCCGGCGAATCTTTGGTCGCCGAGGCGGGGGGGCTACATAAATTTATGGCTTGGCCAGGGCCAATCTTGACCGATTCGGGAGGGTTTCAGGTTTTTAGCCTAAGCAAGATGCGGACCATTGATGAAGCGGGGGTTACGTTTCGGTCACCTAAGGATGGGGCTATTATCCACATGACCCCTGAGCGCTCTATCGAGATCCAAAATCACCTGGGGGCAGATGTGATTATGGCCTTCGATGAGTGTCCCCCCTATCCGGCTGATCGTGCTTTGGTGGCAGCGGCCACTGACCGGACCTATCGCTGGCTAGAGCGGTGTATCAAAGCCCATCAGCGCAGCGATCAGGCTTTGTTTGGTATTGTTCAAGGCGGGGTTTACCTTGATTTGCGACAGGCGGCAGCCGAGGCGCTAACTCAATTTGATTTGCCGGGCTACGCCATTGGTGGGGTGAGCGTTGGCGAACCCCCTGAGCTGATTGAAAAAATTGTCAAAGCGACCACGCCACTGCTCCCTGAGCACAAGCCGCGCTACTTAATGGGGGTAGGCACCTACCGAGAAATGGCGCAAGCGATCGCAGCCGGGATGGATTTGTTTGACTGTGTGATTCCCACTCGGCTGGCCCGCCATGGAGCCGCTCTGGTTTTAGGAGAACGCTGGAATCTCAAAAACCGGCGGTTTCGTCGCGACCTGACGCCGCTAGATACCGCCTGTCCTTGCTACACCTGTCAAAACTTTAGTCGAGCGTATCTCTGCCATTTGATTCATGCCCATGAAATTTTGGCCTTCACGCTGCTGTCAATTCACAACATCACAGAATTGATTCGCTTTACCCAGATGATTCGTGAAGCAATTTTACAAAATTGCTTTTTTGAACGCTTTGAAAACTGGCTGAAACCATCTTGCAGTAGTTCTTAGAGCCTCTTGGGCACAAACTCAGAAAACTTTCCATTCGTGTTAAGATACTGAACAATTCTTAAGTTTGTGTTGGAGAGGTCAAGAGTTTAATGGAAGCTGTCGTGTTATTAGCAAAGCTGCCCGAGGCGTATCAAGCGTTTGGTCCCCTCGTCGATATTCTGCCGATTTTGCCTATTTTCTTCCTGTTACTGGCCTTTGTGTGGCAAGCGTCTGTCGGGTTCAGATAGGCTTTGAGCTCCACCAGTTGATATCATCTTTCAGCATTACATTCTTTGACATCATTAGTCTTTGACGTCATTAGTCTTAGTTTCTGATGCCGCTTCAACCATTATCCCCAGAAAGCCTTGCGAGGTTCTCTGGGGATAATGATTAGGGGGCTTTTTGGGTTCTAAACGCAGAGCTCTGCACAAGGACGGCAGAGGTAACGTTGAAAATCTACGACTGCGCTCTATGACTGCTTTAGAGTGTCATGTGGGTGTACTGGTGCTGCTTGACGTTATCTTCAGCCGTCACCACATGGTCTGCATTAAGCAGACGTTTCTTTTCAGTTGAGTAGTTGATCGACTGAGTCTGCGTGCCAATCGGGATTAGGGCCTGAGCACCGGGTCGAGACTTATAAGTACGCGTTGCGGCCAGTGAGCGCTCTACAAAATTTTCGCTCAAGTGCGCTCCCGCTGCCTGGGCTACGGCGGGTAGTTGGGGTGCGCCGTCTATCACGATCTCACCCAGCGTCATCGCGTGCAAGCTTTGATAAGACGTGGGTACACCTTTTAAGAGCGCCTCCAAATAGGCAGAGGGCACCGGCTCGAGAATGGTAAATTTTTCTATCTCACCCGCATCTTTTCTAAAGCAGGTCGCTAGCCCCACCACCACATAATCATCAGCGGCAAGATCTGGAGCGTCAGCGTAGGGCGTTACAGCGGTCATAGGCGATTTATTTGACAACTACGCTTGCAATTTTATCCTGGGTGGCCAGGCGGAGTTGTAAACCACTACAAACTGTCACATAGGCAGTTTCACCATCTCAATACCTTTAAAAAACAAGATAAGTGACTATTTTGAGTCCGCATATTTGCGGATTTTTACCATGCAGGCTTGTTTTCTTAGACGTTGGGCTACGTTTTTTCTCGGTTGGGGCTTCTGGTCAACCGTGCGAGGATTTCATCAAAGCCGTGACGCTGCCAACCCACGAACTGACACAGCCTGACAGCGCGTCTGGCTTTTACAGATTGGAATTAGAGCATAGGTTAGGACTAAAACACTAAATTAAATCAATTTAAGGGGCATCTAATATGAAATCTCTGGAAATCGTTGATTGTTCTACGAGTCAAAAATCTTTCGCTGTCCCAGCGCTGGTTGCCACCATCGGGCCAGCGGGTAAACGACCTGCTGCGTCACAGATATCGGCACGAACGGAGCACTCAGCGCTAGCACAGCTGTCAGAGGCTGAGAAGCTGCGTTTGCTACGCCGCCGCATTCGTCGTGACGCTCAGTGCGGTCAATATGAAAGTGCGATTCGGCTCTTGTCTTACTTAATCTATCACCACCCTGGGCAGGCCAATGATTACAACAATCGCGGCCTGATGTATCAATACCGCCAGCAGTGGTCTAAGGCCATGGCCGATTTCAACCAGGCGCTGACGCTGCAGCCCACTGCTGACCGCATCTATAACAATCGCGCTAACTGCTATGCTGCCCAGCAAGACTGGTTAAACGCGCTTGATGATTACGATCGCGCCATTGATATTAATCCGTTTAACATGCGTGCTCGCATCAATCAGGCTGTTACCTTTCGCGAGATGGGACAGTACGAAGACGCGCTTGAGTGTTTTGATATTGCCATGTTTTTTGGCCAACCCAACGCCAGCCTGCTGGCCGAGCGAGGCCGTACAAATCATCTTCACGGTCACTGGAACTGTGCCGCGAGAGACTATGGGCTAGCCCTAGAGGCCTTGAGGACAGATGCAGTGTGTCTCGCCCGGAGCCGTAGCGTTCTCAAAAAGAGGGTTCAACTTTGGGAAAAGGCGCTATTGGCTGCTGGCACTCAGCCCTAAAATCCAGCATTAAAGCTAATCAATAGAAATGGTTTGAGGCCCTTTGGGCGGTGCAGCGGCTGGGGGCGGTGTGCTGATGTCCGATTGCTTATCAAGCCAGCTTTTGACTGGGTCATCTGATAAGTTGAGGCGAAACAGCCCCGATGCAAACCCACCTAAAAAAGCAACGGGTTGGCCTAGCATTTCTTTCACGATAGGCGTAAGTTCATCCAAAAACATCAGCGCTTCCCATGGATTGTCCCCGAATGGGGTTGGACATCAGAATTGATATGTTGCTCTGAGGTATTATTAGTCAATCATCAGACAATATACCTTAGCTATCCTAACGCGGCCATCCCATTCGCGGCAGCATAATTTAACTTTTAGGGCTATCCTTTGAGGCCCCGTTTGCC
>JBCBZL010000269.1:0-7039 GCA_039815385.1 Cyanobacteria bacterium P01_A01_bin.114 | reverse complement strand
CTTTACTCCCCTTCTCCCACGACTGGGAGAAGGGGCTGGGGGATGTAGACGCCAAAGCGGCTTCTCGCAGAGTGGGCTTCAGGATGCGCCTTAACTCTCCGACTTGTATATACACGGTAGCCCAAAATTGGGAAGAGGGGCTGGGGGTGGGGGACGCAGAGCTTTGCTCTTCTCACAGAGTGGGCTACCGGGATATTCACTGCGGGGATGTTATTAATGTGCAGTCGCCTAACTACTCTGTGCTAAAACGGGCGACTCTATAGGTGAGCTTTTTCGTGACGATTGCTCGATCTGTCAACCGTCCAAAGCGTGTCAAGATCCCTTAGATAAAAGACCGCAAAGCAAGCCGCTAGCATGGGCCAGGAGGCAAAGAAAAGCAGATTGGGTGCAGTATACGGGTCTAAAAATCGTGGGATAGAAACCAGATGGGAAAGGAGATGCATGAACAATACAGCCCCATAGGTAATTGTTTTTTTGAAGCCAATCACAAAGCCAATTACGATCAGGAACTGAACCGCGCCTAGAATATAAATGGGGGCGTCACCCACACCGCCTACGCCGTAAAACACTTGAAAGATCTGACGGGAATGGTCGGGATATAAAAACTTATCAAACACCCAGACAATCAGCGCGATAAACACAGACAAACGCAACAGTAAAAGCATGAGGGGGATTCGCCCGCCTATCCTGGAAGTATCTATCATGGGTCAATCTCTCCTAAACTGAGGGCTTATATCTGCTGTGGAGAACAAAATCACACTGAATCTATGCGTGACTCTAGCGTATTGCTTACGCTGACTCTGATTTATTAACGCTAGATTAATTTTAGCCTTGAATGTTTTAAGCTATATCACCTCTGGCTACTTGAGGCTTTCCCCCCGGGAAACGACAGGTCTACCCCACAGGTCAAACGGTAGCTTTGAAGGTGGCCAAGGGTCAACTGAGTGCTTATGATTCATCTATGGATGTCTCAGTACTCAAGCTTTTTATAGACGTGGTGCGGCAGGGTAGTTTTGCAGCGGTTGCTCGCGATCGCAACCTCGACCCTTCTTCGGTGTCACGATCGATCGCAGGGTTAGAAAAAGAACTGGGGATTCGGCTCTTCCAGCGAACCACGCGTCAGCTATCACCAACCGAAGCCGGGGTGACTTACTTTGAAAAAATTGAGCCGCTGGTTGAAGAAATTTATCAGGCAAGCGCGGTTGCAGCTGATGTGTCGGGTCAACCGAAGGGCGAACTGCGGGTAACGGCATCGGTAGCGTTTGGCATTAAACAGATTGTGCCGCTGCTGCCTCAGTTTGAGGCACTGTATCCTGACCTCATCGTCGATCTGTCGCTCACCGATGCCAGGGTCGATTTGTTTGCTGAGCGCATCGATCTAGCCGTGCGGCTAGGGCTGCTCGCCGACTCGACCCTGATTGCCCAGCGGCTGATGCAGGTTCACTATCGGGTTTGTGCCAGCCCTCACTATTTAAAGCAATCGGGCCACTCCCAACAGCCCGAGGATATCGAAAATCACAACTGCCTCCTCTTTCCGCTGCCGGGCTTTCGTACCCGATGGATTTTTAGAGATAAAGACCGCACTATCTATGAAGTACCGGTTCAGGGAAGAACTATTATTTCAAACGCGATCGCGCTTCAGCAATGTGCGATCGCGGGGATGGGTTTAGCCCTGCTGCCCCACTGGCTAGTGGATGACGATCTGCGCACAGGTACCCTGATCAATGTTTTTCCAACTTACGACGTCACTGCCACCAACTTCAGCGCCGCTGCCTGGCTGGTCTACCCTTCTCGAGCTTATGTGCCTCTCAAAGTTCGAGCCTTCATTAAGTTTCTCAAACAATCTGTTTCGGGGTTGACAGCGACTTAAGGAAAAAGGGGATGGGTTTTAGGATTAAAAAAAATCTACGACGAGAAGATATCTAGGCTGGTCTGTAGTTATGACAGAAACAATCAATGAATTATTGCGAGACTTTTTAGGATGATGCTGGCATGATCATCGGACTCCATCACGCTCAAACTACGATTCCCACCAAAGCTGAAGACGCCGCCCGTGATCTTTATTGTGGAGTATTGGGTCTTGCCTGTAGCTGCTGCATCAGCCAATTTGCTGCTGCGGTATTTGTTTCTGTAGCTAACTTTTCTAACGCTTGTTCCACCAGGCTGATAGGCAAATCGGGCAGCGTCTGTGAGACCTGGATGGGTTCATAGAGTCCTGCTTTTAGCGCAAATGCAAAGAGTCGCCGACCTTTCACATCGATTACCCAATATTCAGGAATGGCTAAGCTAGCATAGAGGCGTTTTTGCTCATCAAGATCTAAACTCAGCGACGTATCGGCAATTTCCCCCACTAAATCGGGTAGGCGGTGGCGGGTTGTGCTGATTCGGCGGGGCTCGCCAGGCTGCCATTTGGGGATATTTTCGCCTTTGTACAGGACTAAATCGGGTGCGCAAGCCTCGGTGTTTGGTTTTTCAATCAGGCAGCGCCCATAGGATTGCAGCGTTACCTCAGGATGCAGAAATGCCCAGAAACCAAAAATTATCGTCATCAAGTCGCTAAACGAAGCGTGATTCGGCCCTTCTTTGCCCATATCAACCCACAGCCATCCCTGGTGAAATGCAATTTTTTGCCAATCGATATCGGCGCCATCGCGAACCGCGACATAGTCTTGCCAAGTCGCATCGTAACGCTGGGTCGTCTGGCTGGATTTTTCTAAGGAGATCGTCATTGGTGAACACCTCAAGGATCCGAGTCAAAGGATCCGAGTCAGCTGTATTGGCTCTGCTCTATCATAGCGTTCTATGAAAGTGTCTACTATTTGGAGGCTAAACAGCGACACAAACCTTGGCCATATCCAGATCTGTCGTTTGCCCTACGGGAAAAACTTGGGTAAATGGATGTGGTTTCAGCGACTTTGATCTAGCATAATCAACAGCACTTATCCCCACCACTCATCCCCACCAAGGCTCGCCAACATGCTTTGTACAGAGTCCCTATTGCAGATGAAACCGTTCCAGGCGCTGACCCCAGAGCGGTTAGATTGGATTTGCGATCGCGCCAAACCCATCCAACTTGCCCCTGGCGAGGTGCTGGTGCATGAAGGTGAACCGGTCAAAGGCTTCTTTATCCAGATCAGCGGTCAGATTACCGTTAGCCGTCGAAGTAACGGCGCTGATATGCCCGTAGGGCGTCACGAGAGTCCCTCTTTTTTTGGCGAGGTTCAGGTGCTGACCGAAGACCTCGTCCCGGTGACCCTGACGGCTGACTGCGACACCGAGCTTTACCAGCTGTCCTGCCTCGACTTTCTAGAAGTGCTCCACAGCTGTCGCGAGTTTGAAAAAGATATTTTTCGCACGGTGAGTACGCGCCTGCGAGGTCTAGAATCGTTTATTCAAAATCGTGAAAAGATGGCTGCCTTAGGCACCCTCGCAGCGGGGCTGGCCCACGAGCTCAACAACCCGGCTGCGGCCCTGGTACGGGTGCTCAAGGATATCAAACCCGCTATTCTCGAACTGGAGCGGATGAATCTGGTGTATGGCCAGCATCAGGTGGATGAAGCCCACACACAACAGTGGATAACAACACGAGATCGCGGCTTTGAAGCGATTGAAACCCCCAAAAATGACCCGCTTGCCCAGGGCGATCGCGAAGACGCGCTCACCGACTGGCTAGAGGACTACGGTGTCAAAGACGCCTGGAAGCTGGTCGAACCGCTCGCCGCTGGAGAAGTTGAGCCTGCCACCCTAGACTCACTGATGACCCGCTGGCGAGATGACCCAAGCGAGCTACGCGTGATGGGGCTGCACTGGCTAGCGATGTCTCTTGATGTGAGGGGCATGATTAAAAATGGATTAGACGGAGCCGAGCGTATTTCAACCCTGGTACAGTCGATGAAGTCTTACGCTTATATGGATCGAGCCGCGCAGCAAAAGATCGATATCCACGACGGTTTAGAAGATACCCTGCGCCTGTTTGCCTTTAAGCTCAAGCATGGCATCAACGTCGAACGCCATTACGAAACCAACCTCCCAGAGATCATGGCGTTTGGCAGCGAGCTCAACCAGGTCTGGACCAATCTAATTGACAATGCCATCGACGCCCTCAATGAAGGTACCCCCGATGGCGCACCGCCGCAGATCAAAATCCGCACCTGTCAAAAGGGCCAAAACCTCCGGGTCGAGATCGAAGACAACGGCCCTGGCATTCCCTATGAGCTTAAAAACCGCATCTTGGAACCCTTCTTTACGACAAAGCCGCTGGGCAAAGGCTCTGGTCTCGGGCTAGACGTGGTGCGAAAAATCATAGAAAATCGTCACGGCGGTAGTCTCATGGTGGACTCAGTCCCTGGGCGAACCTGCTTTGTGGTGATGCTAGCGCAATAGAGTCACTGTTAGGTGGCGGCTCCAACCGCGCTAGCTAGCGCATGACAGATCTGTCTTTTGAAACACCACAGCAGAGCAGCCAGCACGGCTAGAGCAACCCCTGCCAGGCCATAGGTTGCCGTCATGCCGAGCGATTGGCGAAACGGTTGAGAGACAATGGGCGACAGAAACTGACCTAAAAACATAAAGGTGGTTAGCCCCCCCAGTGCCCGACCGCGTAGGGCATCTGGCACCTCATTTGAGACCCAAACATTGAGATTGGGCATCATCAAACCCAGCCCAATGCCAACTGGCACCAGCACCAGCAAAATTAGCCAATAGGTGCCCACTAAGCCAATGCCCACATAGCCTAGCCCCATCAGCCCAAAGCTAATGGCCAAAATGCTGATGAAGCTAAGGCGCTGCTTTACCCTGCCGTAGCTCATAGAGGCCAGCGCGCTGAAGAGGGTGGCACCTGCGATCGCAAGCCCAGTTTGAGACGCCCCAGCGTCGGCAATTTGCCCGAGATAAAAGGGCAGCTGCACCGGAATCAGATAGAAGACAACTTGCTGAATAAGCACCGCTGCATAGATAAATCCCAGCAGCTTCACTGGCAGCGATGATGGAGACGAGCCTGAAGAGGTGGTTGGCTCAACCTGAGGCCGAGGCGGCTCGTACAGCGCCAGCGCAATTGTCGGCAGCAATAACCAGGAGAACAAATAAATTAAGAACGGCAGCCGCCAGCTTAAATCGGCGATAAAGCCGCCTGTGGAAAGAAACAACACCCCCCCAAACCCCATAAAGGCGGCCTGCAGCCCCATGAAGTTGGCTCGGGCTGCGCCCTTGTAGTAGTCTGCAATCAGCGTTGTGGCGCTGACCATCACGCCCGCCACGGCTAACCCCAACAGCGCCCGCCCAGCCAGAATCATAAAGAGCGAGTCTAAAATAAACCCCGAGCCACCCGCAAAACCGTACAAGATTGCCGAGCCTAACAACAAAGGTTTGCGGCCAACCGTATCGACCATTTGTCCGGCGATAGGAGAGCCAATGACAATAAACAACGCGGGCACCGTCAAGACCAGGCGCACCCAAAATTCAGCATTGGCCACCTCAGCAAAATACAGGCCCATCGCAGGCAGCGAGGGCGCAATGGTGGCCCCTGACATCACTGTCAAGGTGCTGGCGAGCAACAGCGTGGCTTTGATCAGCCATGAATCAGCATTGCGAGACATAAGATCGAAAAGGTAGGTTTTGACCCAGAGACTAACTACTGGCAAGACTATGCAGTCAATGGGCACAGTCTATATGACGTTGTTCAAATTATTCGATAAGCTGAACGGATTAGCTCAATCTACGCGTTTTCGGTAGCCCGAGGGGCAGAGCTAAACCCAATCTTGGCGTGATTGCCGGTACAAAAAGGTTGATTGCTCGAGGCTCCACAGCGACAGAGGGCAATGGTTTTTGGGTCTGCCGGAAATTCATTGTCCTCAGCATCCACAATTGATACGTCGCCTGTGACTAGAAAAGGGCCATCGTCGCGAACGGTAATTTTGACATCAGCCATTGTTTTTCAGATCTATACAGGTTGTTACAGACCTAAAGAGCTTACACATAGGGAGGCCAAACTGTCTGTCACAAAATTGCTCTTTTTTTATTGCGAATTTAGTATCGCGAGATCTCGTGTCCTCTATCCTCCTGATTGACTGTCTTTAACGTACTGCCCTGGCGTGACGCCAAGAAACCGTTTGAAGTACCGGCCTAGATGGCTTTGGCCTGAAAACCCAGTGTCTAACGCGACTTGGCTAATGGTCTGTCCTTTGATTATAAGATGATGAGGCTTCCAGAGCTTTCGGTGGGTTTGAGGAAGGTTCATATTGTCCACTGGCATTTACAGCAAGAAATGACAAGACAGAGACATGAATCTTACTTATCATACTTGCGATCGCGCCGTTGAATCATCTTGACAGCGGGTGACAGCGGCTCGGATCATATCGTTTTTTTGTCTGGAGATTTTGTCTGGAGATTTATCTAAAAAGCTTTTGATAGAGAGTAATGAAAGCGCATGTTCTAATCATAGAAGGCGACCTGAGAGTAGGTCATTCGCTGAGCACTGAACTCTTGTCTGAGGGGTATCGAACCAGCCTTTTTCGAGAGGGTAAACAGGGGCTGATGGCGGCCCAGCAGCTTGCCCCAGAGCTGATTCTTTTGAGCTGGGAACTACCTGGGCTACCAGGCCTAGACGTGGTTCGTCAGCTCCGCGCCAGGTACTGCACAGCTCAGATTATTTTGATCAGTCACAAGCACGACTTGAGGTCGTGCATTTTAGGGTTAGACGCGGGCGCAAATGACTATATCTGTCGGCCCCTCAGGATGGCCGAGCTACTGGCCAGAGTCCGCGCCCGTCTCAGAAGAGTTGAGTTTGAAAAAGATCTCTCAGTTTTGCGATTTGACGACCTGAGGCTCGACCAAAAGAGTCGCGAATGTTACAGAGGTCAAGAGTTAATCATGCTAACCGCCAAGGAATTTGAGCTGCTGAGATACTTCATGAAGCATCCCCGAATCGTACTGACGCGCCAGCAAATATTGGCCTCTGTCTGGGGATATGTGTTTGAGGGTAAGTCTAACGTTATTGAGGTTTTGATCTTTTCTTTACGGCGCAAATTAGGGGTTCAATCTG
>JBCBZL010000122.1:0-12815 GCA_039815385.1 Cyanobacteria bacterium P01_A01_bin.114 | reverse complement strand
GCTCAGTCGCAGCGACGTCATGGCAATCGTGACCCCGCTCAGCCAGATCGCCAGTTAGCCTGACAGTTTATAGTCTGATCGTCTCCATTCTTAGGGGCGCTCATTGGGCTATATCTGCTGTATCTATGGATGTAGATGGCTCGATTTAACCTTAGTTCGATTCGAGGACGCCTCAATATCTCCAGGCTAGCGATCCAGTCTTCTGGGTTGACTGTTTGTTGCTGGGTTGCGATCGCAATCTCAGGCCTGTTTGCCTTTAGCTCGCTAAAGTATGCGCTTTTTCCAGATATCACGTTCCCGGTGGTGGTGGTGAATGCGATCGCGCCAATCGAAACTACCCTGGATAGCGAGGCACAGCTCACCCGTCCGCTAGAGCAGCAGCTCCAGTCTCTAGAGGGCCTCAAGCAGATATCGTCGTCCACGTTTGCGGGGCGCAGTGTGATCAACCTCAGCTTCAGGGTGGGGACAGCGCTGGAAGCGTCTACGGCGGCAGTAGAGCAGGCCGTCGCTCAGGCCAGTGAGCAAGCCAGTGAGCGGGCCAGTGAGCAGGCCAGTGAGCAGACCAATGAGCAGGCCGATCTGCCTGCAGTGGTGGGTATTGAAACGGTAGAGACTGAGGTCATTCCGCTCAATCTGAATGAAGCGACTGCGGTGAGCTACGCGCTTTTGAGTGACGAGCTCAGCCTGGCGGAGCTAGCTGATCGAGCCGAAGCCGAAATTTTGCCGCCGCTGCGGGAGATTTCTGGGGTGTTGCGGGTTGATTTGCGGGGCACGGGGAGCCCGGCAGCGGCTGCCTCAAACGATGCCGAGGGCACCTTTCTGGCAGATTTGCAAAATCCACCGACGCGAGTACGTTTTGATCAGCAGGCCGGACTGGCTGTGCAGGTTGTGAAGCGCGGCGATGCCAATACCCTAGAAGTCGTCGATCGGGTGGAGTCTGAGATTCGGCAGCTGCAAAACACCCTGCCCGAGGTGCGATTTATCCAGGCGGCCACCCAAGCCGACTACATTCGAGCCGCTACCCAGGCCACGATTGACTCTCTGTTGGGGGCAATCTTGATCGCAGTGCTGGTGATTTTCTGTTTTTTGCGCAGCTGGCGAGCGACCCTGATTACAGCGCTGGCGATTCCGCTGTCGCTGCTGGGCACCAGCATTGTCATGGCAATCTACGGCTTCAACCTGGAGACCATTACGCTGCTGGCCCTAGCGCTGGTGATTGGCATTATCGTGGATGATGCCATTGTCGAAATCGAAAATATTGTTCGTCATATAGAGCAGGGGGCCAGCCCTCGCCAGGCAGCGCTGATCGCAACCGAGGAAATTGGCCTGACGGTATCCGCCTCCACCCTGACGATTGTGGCGGTGTTCTTGCCGGTGGCTCTGATGGGGGGAACGGTCGGACAGTTTTTTAAGCCCTTTGGTCTAACGGTATCGGCGGCGGTGCTAACCTCGCTGCTGGTGGCGCGAACGCTGTCACCGGTGCTGGCAGCCTACTGGCTAAAACCCAAATGTCAGGATAGGCCGCTCCAGGATGGACAGTCTCAGGAGACTGTCCCCCTCTCGGGGATAGAACGAGGCTATATCCGTTTGCTGCACTGGTCGCTGTACCATCGCTGGATCGTGGTAGGGATTGCGATCGCAAGTCTAATCGCAGGCATTTCCATGATCCCGCTAATCCCCCAGGGGTTTATTCCCCAGCTCGATCGCGGTGAATTTTATCTCAACTACACCGCTGCGCTGCCCCAGCCCCCGCCAGGGAGAGACGCTCAAAATCCTGCGGTGATTCCACCAGAATTACAGACTGATCCTACGGCTGCCTCGTCACTGCCGAACGATCCAAGAGAACAAATTCTGCAACAAACCCTGGCGGAGGCAGAGCCCTTAGAAGAGATCGTGTTCCAACTGCCAGAGGTGGCCTCAGTCTTGACGACGGTTGGGGGGCAGGGTCAGCCCAACCAGGGCAGTCTCTACATCCGGCTGCGAGAGGATCGCGACCGTGATACCGCAACAGTCCAGGCTCAGCTACGACAAGATTTGTCTGGGCTAGACAAGCCTGGGCTAGATGGGATTATCATCAGTGTTGAAGATGTGCAATTTATCGATACCGGTGGCGAAAAGCCCCTGCAGGTGGCGCTGTTGGGAGAAGATTTAGCGGTTCTCAACCAGGCAGCTATTGAGATTAGGGCTGAAATCGAAGCCTTGCCCGGCTTTGCCGATGTGCGCATCTCTGGAGACGCGAATACGCCCGATGAGGTGGTCGAAATCAATCACCAAGATGGTCAGCGGGTAGCTCACATTAGCGCTAACCTGACCCAGGGTAAAGCGTTAGGCGATGCCACCCAGCAGGTCGTAGAGATTGCCCAGTCAATTGTTCCAGCCGGTGTCCGCATCGATTTGGGCGGTGACTCAGCTCGCAGCGGCGAAGTGCTGGGCAGCTTTGGTCGAACCCTAACCCTGGCGATAATCTGCATGCTGACGGTTTTGCTGATTCCCTTTGGGCGACTGTTAGAGCCAGCTGTGGTTGGGCTGTCTCTGCCGCTGTCGGTGGTGGGGGCGATGTTGGCGCTGCTAGTGACTGGCAGCGACTTTGGTATGGTCTCGGTCTTGGGGCTGCTGTTTTTGCTAGGGCTGCTAGATAAAAACGCGCTGCTGCTGATGGACTACGCCAATCAGCTACGGCGATCGGGCATGAAACGGACAGAAGCCATTCTCAAAACGGGTCGAGTGAGGCTGCGCCCAATTTTGATGACGACCGCTTCAACCGTGTTGGGGATGGTCCCCATTGCCCTGGGGCTGGGGGCTGGGGCAGAACTGCGCCAGCCGATGGCGGTGGCCATTATTGGCGGGCTATTGACCTCGACGCTGCTGAGCCTGCTGGTGGTGCCAGTACTCTACAGCCTGTTAGAAGATGGCTGGCAGGGTTTAATGCGACGCCTAAACTAAGGACTCAGAAACTTGCCACCACACAACCCACCACCCATTACTCATTACCCACGATTTCCTGTACAAACGCGATATGTGGCGTGTCTACCCATTACCCATTACCCACGATTTCCTGTACAAACGCGATATATGGCGTGTCTACCCATCGCCCATTCCCCATTCCCCATTGCCCATTACCCATCACCCACGATTCCCTGTGCAAACGCGATATATGGCGTGTCTACCCATCGCCCATCACCCACGATTCCCTGTGCAAACGCGATATATCGCGTGTCTACCTTGTTTTTCTGCAACTCCCCCATAGCATGCCTCTGATTGTCTTTTTAATGCAGTCTTCCTGGCGAGCGGTGGCGCTGGCCCTCGCCACGGGGCTGTTTAGTGGCGGGTGCAGTGCCGGTCTGATTGCGCTGATCAGTCGTACCGTTGCTCAGGATACTGCGCCTTCGGGTGCGATCGCAGCCGCTTTCGTTAGCTTAGGATTCATTGCCCTACTGACGGCCATGATCTCGCGCATTTTGCTGGTGCGATTTTCCCAGGCGGCTGTCTTTGAGCTACAGCTGCGCCTCAGCCGCCAAATCTTAGCCACTGAGCTCAAACCGTTAGAAAATCTCGGGCTGCCCCGTCTGTTGGTAATGCTGACCGAAGACATACAGGCCGTCGCCACGGCGGCGGGGGTCGTGCCGATATTGGTGATCAACGTGGCCAGCGCGGCGGGCTGTATGGTGTACATTTTTTGGCTGTCGTGGCAGGTGTTAGCCCTGGTTTTGCTAATAACACTGGTGGCCTCTTTGAGCTGTCGCTGGTTTTTAGTGCGGGGGCGACGCTGGCTAAGTGCAGCGCGCGAGCAGCAAGATCGGCTATTTCAACACTTTCGCACCCTGATTGAGGGGGTCAAAGAGCTTAAGCTGCACGCCCTGGGGCGACAAGACTTTTTGAAAGCCGATTTAGAACACACGGCCAACCAGGTACAGCGCTATAACCGCCGAGGGCTCAGCCTGTTTGCAGTGCTCGACAGCTGGGGCAAGTTTATCTATTTTTTTGCCGTAGGGCTGGTGCTGTTTGCCCTGCCCCGCTGGATGGGCATCAGCCCTGAAACCCGCTTTGGCTACGTGTTGACCTTTACCTATGTGCTCGGGCCGATGGAAAGTTTGGTCAACAAGCTCCCGTTTCTCAGCAGAGCCAGCATTGCCTTGAACAAGATTGAAAGGCTTGGCCTTAGTTTGAGTAGGGCAGATGGGGTAGATGGGGTTGCGATCGCGCCACCTGCCTCCACCCAGCAGTCACTCACCAAATGGCACCAGCTTGAGCTCAAAGGCGTAACCCATACCTACCGCACTGACCAAGGAGATAGCGAATTTACCCTAGGGCCAGTAGATTTGACGGTGCGTCCGGGGGAGCTGATTTTTATCATCGGCGGCAACGGCAGCGGTAAATCAACTCTGGCTAAGCTGTTGACGGGGCTCTATCAGCCTCAGTCTGGCTCAATCTGGCTTGACGACCGACCTGTTGGCCCTGAGCAACAAGAGGCATATCGCCAACAGTTCGCGGTGGTTTTCTCAGACTTTTATCTGTTTGAGCGCCTGCTTGGGTTTGACAGCAGCGCAGACGATGTCCTCGCCCAGACCTATTTGCAAAAGCTACAGCTTGACCATAAGGTCAGTATTAATCACGGCCAGTTTTCCACCACGGCCCTATCTCAAGGTCAAAGAAAACGCCTGACCCTGCTCACGGCCTATCTAGAAAATCGACCGATTTACCTGTTTGACGAATGGGCCGCCGATCAGGATCCGACCTTTAAAGATCTCTTCTACACTCAGTTTTTGCCAGATCTCAAAGCCCAGGACAAAGCTGTCTTTGTCATCAGCCACGACGATCATTATTTTCATCTGGCCGATCGTCTCATCAAGCTTGACTACGGCCAGGTCGAATATGATCGGCCTTTAGCCTATGAACCCTGAGATTCAGATTATTCTGGTGCCTGCTGGGGTAGAATATCGGGCGGTGAAGCGAGCCGTGAGTCGGGTGCAGGGCGCGCCTCAGGTGGTGGCGATTCCGGCTGGGCCACGGGCGGTGAAAAGATTTTTAGAAACCTGGAAAGATCGGGCTTTGCTCTGGTCAGGCGGCGTGTTGGTGGTGGGGTTGGGGGGCAGTCTCTCTTCTGAGTATGGGGTGGGCGACGGGGTACTGTTAGAGCGGGTTTGGAATGGGTTTGAGAAAAGCGAGGGAGAGGACGGTGAGCAAGACGTGTATGAGTGCGATCGCACCCTCACTACTCAGATTGCAGAACGCCTGGCGATCGCGACAGGGACGGGGGTGACCTGCGATCGGGTGATTACCACGGTTGATCAGAAGCGGGAACTTTGCGATCGCTACGGGGCCGACATCGTAGATATGGAAGGGGCCGCCCTCTTGAAAGTGCTACCCAATGCCAAAGTCGCCATTCTGCGCGTCGTTAGCGATGACTGCCACCACGATTTACCCGATATCTCAAATGCGATCAGCTCTGATGGTTCGATCAAGCCATTGCCTATAGCATTCCACCTGTCAAGGCGTCCTACTGCTGCCATCCGACTCATTCGAGGTTCCTTAAAAGGTTTGAAATCTCTGGAGACACTAATCGCTGCCCTTTTCGAATAAACTGACGAATAAACTGGCCAACTGTTCGAATCGAGGGTATTGCATTCGGATTGAGTATCATTGCTTTCTATCAGCAGTTAGGCGATTCACGTTA
Organism: Cyanobacteria bacterium P01_A01_bin.114; assembly: GCA_039815385.1. Lineage (GTDB taxonomy): Bacteria > Cyanobacteriota > Cyanobacteriia > Phormidesmidales > Phormidesmidaceae > SIO4C1. The sequence goes on along the minus strand of JBCBZL010000122.1, from coordinate 7,141 downwards.
ATAACATCCCACCAAAACGGTACTGGCTGAAGGCCCACTCTCCGACTTGTGTATACACAGTAGCCAAAACCTGGGAGAAGGGGCTGGGGGATGTAAAGCTTTGCTCTTCTCGCAGAGTGGGCTGTCAGGATGTTATTTCCTTGCGATCTCCTTACTCCTCATAGTCTTCAATGGGGCCGTTGTACTCTAAATTGACGCTGCGCCCAGCGCCACTGACATTGTCAACGGTAACCACGCTTAAAATTGTATAGACGCCTTCAGTTGAAACAGCGACAGGGTCACCCCCTCGAATGGTAAATCGCCACAGGCCTGGGCTCACGACCTCGCAAGGTGCATTAACGACAGATCCATGCATAGCAGGCTCAGCCCGATAAACAGTCAGTCCTCCATTCGTGAATTCTGCCATTTGTCGCGCTTCGTTTTTAGCCGCATTGAGTGCTAACTGTTCTACCGGAGTGGTAGCCATGCAGGCTGTCTCAGTCGCTGGGTTGGATTCTTCACTGGCAGGTACTTGCGCCATAGCCGACCTCGACACACCGATAAAGCTAACCAAGACCACACCCAATAATGTCGCGATTCGTTTCATCTTGCGCTCCTCGGAGTATGCAATTTTTTACCTACCCAAATTTAGACTAAATGAGGGTCAAAATACCCCGATGCCAGGGCAGGCATTACTAAAAGTCACAAACCAGGATTCGTACCCTGGATAAAGCCTGGGCAGAGTGAACCGCCTGGCTCCTTGAGGAAGCAGGTTATAAAGCCGTCATTCAGGCGTGGGATTTATTCGTATCAGTCAGGCTGAAGTAGCCCCTAAGGCATAGAGTGCGGTCTTCTGCGCGGCTGATAACCCTGTAACCGCTGTTAGATTCATCCCTTCATAGGGGCCAGGCAACTTCAGCGTGCCTATACACTGCCATGATTGGGTGTCCCAGAGTTTGATCATATTTCCTTCGCCCCCGCTGGCAAGTATCTGACCATCAGGGCTCAACGCTAGCGCCCAAAGAATATGGTTATGGGCCTGCAGGGTGTGCTGACATTGGCCGCTTTCTACGTCCCAGATTTTGAGGCTGCCGTTAAATTCGCCGCTCACAAATTGGGAACTATCCGGTAAAAATAGACCTGTCAAAACCGCATTAGTAAAGCCAGTCAACGTTTTGAGACACTCACCCGTTTGCACATGCCAAATCCTGACCGTCGCATCAGAACTCGTACTGGCGAGTAGCCGATCATCAAAACTAAAGGCAATGGAATGCACGTGATCAGAATGCGCGGTTAATGTTTGCAAACAAGCACCCGTTTCAGGGTTCCACAGTTTAACAGAACAGTCAAAGCTGCCGGTTGCTAAGTACCTGCCATGGTGGGAAAACGCAGCTGTCCAAATTGTCTCATCGTGTCCTGTCAATGTCCTCACACAGTTGTTGTTGTCAATGTCTCCGCTGCTGGCTACGCGCCATAGTTTGCACGTTTGATCTCGACCAGCCGTGCATAAAAAGTGGCTATTGGGGTGAAACGTGACTGACCGTATAATACCGGTATGGCCCGTTAAATGCTGTGAGTGGTTTTCTTTGTCGAATCGCCAAACTTTAACAGCAGCCTGCTCTCCTCCACTGGCCAGATAGCTGCCATCTGAGCTAAAGCTAAGGTCAAAAACCGAGCTTTGATGAGATAGGATGGAGTAACACTGCCGCTGGTCTACATCCCAAAGTCGAATCTGACCATCGTGACTTCCACTGGCTAAGGTTTTGCCATCGGGTGAGAAGTCAAGCGCCCAGACTGTGTTGGTGTATCCTGAGAGGGTTTTGAGACAGCATCCATATTGATATTCCCAGATGCGAATTGTACGATCTTGGCCACTGCTGTACAGAAGGTTGCCATCTTCAGAAAAGGCAAGCGACCAGACCCAGCTATTATGTCCTTGAATAGATCGCTCGCATGTGTAAGATGTCAGATTCCAAAGCTTAATTAGGCCACTGTAATCACCGCTGGCAAGCGTGTTCCCATCAGGGCTAACTGTCACGAACCAGACGGCATGTTGATGCCCTAACAGCACCTTGAGACAGTTTCCGGTAGCAAAATCCCATACGCGAACAGTGTGGTCATTGCTGCTACTGACTAGAAAACGATCAGCCTGGCCAAAGTCTACGCTCCAGACACCTTGAGTATGGCCTACCAGCGTGTTAATACATTGGCCTGTTTCCCAATTCCACACCTTAACAGTGTTGTCAAAACTCGCACTGGCCAAGATTGGCTTTGTCTTTGCAAACGTGACTGCTCTAATAGCACTCGTGTGTCCTTTCAAGGTTCTGACACATTGACCACTCGTGATATCCCAAAGTTTAATACGCTGATCAATCCCAGCGCTCGCAATTTGCGCTCCATCTGGTGAAAAAGCAACAGACATCACCATTCGATGATGTCCTTGAAAAGTGTGGATACAGTCATAGTGAGTTGTCTGCCAAAGTTTAAGGGTGGCATCACCCCCCCCACTGAGTAAGTATTTTCCATCGGGAGAAAAGGCCATCGAAAAGACCCCTTCTTTGTGTCCGCTAATGGTTTCTAAATGTTTATAGGTCTCCAGCTCCCAAATAAGAATATGTCCTTGCAGATCGCCAACGGCTAGCAGAGTGTTATCTGGATTGACTGCCAGCGTGATAATGGCACCAAAATCATGATTAAACTGACAGTTCTGAAAATTGGAATGAGTGAAGTTTGTTTGTCGTAAGCTGATTTCTTGTAGATTGGCCTGCCAGATCGCTAAATCAGAAAAATCATAGCCGGTTAAATCGAGGTCAAGCTGTCGGCACAAGTTAATGAAGTTACCAGCACCATACCCTGCCATACCCTGTTTGAGGCTCGTCAAAATGGAGATCATATATTGACTCACCGCGTGGGGCTGGATCAGAGTTGCTTGCAACCGTTTGGCGATGGGGGCAAGGATCATCCGTGTCTGGCTGTCGCGCACATAGTCCCGATGGGTTGTTTTAAGTAAGGCATGGGTATAAAAGAGCCGCAGAGACGCCGCTGGAAGCGCCCGATTTTCCGGCTGGCTCAGAACCATGAGCTCTTCGTAAATTGTCTGCATCAATCGCTCAGTAACATACTCCATAATCACTGGCTGCTGAGTGTATTGACCCCTCTTCGCCTCTATCAGCGATCGCCAACTCAAGGATTCTAAGGCATCAAAGATATCTGCTCTTGAACTGACAGGCCAGATGTCATCTAAGAGTTCAGAGGTTGTGGTCCATTCTCGATTGATGGCTATCCAGTATAAAATGCTTTGCTCAAGAGAAGACAGTCGCTCAAATTGCTGGTCGAGCAGTCTGCGAAAATCGTTAAAAATAGGAGAATTTTCCCGTAAGAAGAGATTGATGTCTCCATCAAAAATTGATTGAATTGAGGTGCCTACAATTTTAATAGCCAGCGGATTATTTCCATACCGTTGACAGAACTGCTGGATAGTTTCTGGTGTACCCAACAACCCTTTGGCCTCGACAATAGCCCGAGCGGCTTCTGCTGAGCCGCTGAGTTGAAACGAACGGGTTGATAGCTGGTCGCTTTCTAAAAGACCAATTTCGCTGGGCTTTTCTCGGCTTGTGATAATTAGGCAGCTACGGTGAGTGGTTTCTCCAATTTGACGTAGCAAAGTGCCATAGTCTTCATATCCAGCCCGATATTGACCCGATTGCCCCCTTTCTAACAAGGTTTCTACATTGTCTAAAATAATCAAACAGCGACGACTGCGTAGCCAATAAAAGAGGCGCTCTAGGGTAGGTGCCATGTCTTGCTGCTGTGATACAAAAGGCACCATCTCTTTGAGTAGGTGTTTGAGGGACGGGGCGTTGCGTACCGAGCGCCAGATAACGGCGTCAAAATCTGAGCAAAGGGTCTGGGCTAGTTTTGCGGCCAGACTGGTTTTACCAATGCCGCCCAAACCCAAAATCGCAACGAGACGACATTTATCTGCAAGGATAGCGGTCTGTAATCTGGCTGATTCATCCCTGCGCCCATGAAAGAAGGTGGTGTCGATGGCTTCTTCCCAATCCTGCTGGGGGTCTTTTTTGGGGGGGGGCGCTATTTGTTCAGGCGAGGGGGCATCGGCTGGAATATTTTCAGAAGGCATGGGCGCTGATTGGGATGCTAGCGGTGAGGAGGATGCTAAGGTTGCCTCAAGGACAGCGTCACCAGCGATGTCATTGAGGGTTCGCCAATCTAGGTTCAAGCGATCGCAAATTTCTGCAAACGTGGCAAAGTCAACGGGCTTGCCATTCAGAAACCGACTGACGGTCGATAGGGCCATATTCAACTCTTCAGCCAGGGCGCGCTGGCTATGAAAACCGCACCGTTTGAGGGAGCCCTTGACGGTTTGAATCGACTGCCTATTGACCTTGAGTGAGCGGGACATAACCCCTTAGAGTTCTACGTGATTATGACTATATCAACTTAGAGCTGACAGCATTTTACAGACAGTAATCCATCTATTATTTAGATGGATTGGATAGATTGGATAGATACTGTGTGTGAATAGCGTGGCTTCAATCGTTGATAGGAACCTGGCTTAAGCCTTGACAAGGGCCAAGAACGGGACTCAAGACTTACTTACTTGGAAAGTGACTTTGTCATATCAAGCAAACTCGGTCACAAGTCATACAAACTCGGTCAAGATCTCACTTGTTGGGTCGATTAGATGGGCATAGACACATGGATTGGAGTCTATGCAATGTTATTAACCAACCAAAGAATTAAGTGTAAACCTGCCGCTACGGGACGACCTGCGCCACAAACGCGCTTGAAAGCGACCTGGGTTGTGGAAAACAATCGACTGATTTGCAAGTGGCTAGCCGCCTAAGGAGCACACCCATGAAAAATCCATCTTCAGGATACGCCTGGGCCAGCCTTGAAACTAAGGTCGATGGCTTAGTCCAAGATTTGATGCAGGCAGAAAACCTGCCTGGGATGACGGTGGCCGTCACTAAAAACGGTCGGCTGATTTTCACCAAGGGCTATGGCTGGGCCAATCGCCAAACCCAGCAAGCCATGGAGCCTTTTATGAGCAGCCGCATCGGCAGTGTGACTAAGGCTGTGGTCACAGGCCCCGCTGGCTGGCAGCTGATGAAAGCCAAAGGGATTAACCCTCACCAGCAAAAGCTCTACGGGCCAAGTGGTTTATTCCAGAACCGGTTTACGGAAGATATTAACCTCAGCCCTACGCCGAATAAAAGCTGGTACACCGAAATCACCCTGCAACACCTGTTAGATCATGCCGCTGGGTTTGTTAAGGATCCCGATCCCGCTGGCGCAGCCAAACTGTTCGATACGGATGAAGCGTCTCTGACCTACGAAGAAATTCATAAACACTTCCTGAGGACGACAAAACTGCTGTTTAGGCCAGGCACCCAGTCCAAATATTCCAACCACAGCCTGGGAATCTGGACGCTGGTGATCGAAGCCCTGTCTGGTAAGAGCTACCGCAAATATACGACGCAGGTGTATCTGCGATCGCTAGGCCTTCATACTGCTGTACTGCCCGAACGCTCACAGTTTGAGAACCGCGAAGCCTGGAGCCATGTTTACAATGGCCAGGGGCAGCCGGTCCCGATTCCATTCGGCAATTCAGGCACGGGGTTGGCCGCGGGAGGATTCCGAGCCTCGGCTCAGGATCTGACCTCCATCATGACTTACCTCGAAAATACCTATACCGAGGCAGAGCTGAATAAAATGGCCTGGGGCAGAGAAGCCCGTGGCAAATTGTCCCACAGCGGTCGGATTGGCGATGCTGGCACGGCCCATGTGGCGATGTTTCCAGCAGGGTATACGGCATTGAACGGGGCCGACCTGAGCCGAGTCCATGTGGCTGTCGCCACCAATATCAACATGGACAGGCGAGACGATCAGGATGCGCTGCTTGGGGAGCTGGCCTCTCAGATTGCCCTGGCGGTGCCCGCAGCGAACGTCCCTGGCAACTACGACATTACTCAGTTCCTGCGCCACGATACCGCCCATGGCGGAGACTTTAAAGAAATTAGCCTAGATGGGACCGTGGCCGCCCTGTCTAACTCGGAAGGGAATCTACAAATCATTCCCTATCGCCTGGGCTCTCAAGGGTCGCTGTCGCGGGGTGAAGTGGTGACCGCGGGCGCGGCGAGTCACATCCGGCTGGTGCGCCCAGACAGTGGCCGCAATAACAGAGTGACCGCGTTTCGAGATGCGGATGGCCATCTTAAGCTGATTGCCTGGGCGCTCTCTAGCAGTGGTCATATCGGTCGCCGGGACGATGCTGTGGCTGGCCCGGTTAAGACCCTGGACATAGCGGCCTTCCCCGATGGCAACGGGGTGATTACCCTGGTGCGGGGCAACCAAGATGAGTTGAAACTGGTGGCCTGGGAATTGTCACCCACGCTAGAGATCACCCGTCGTGGCGACATTGAGGCCGGGGTCGTGTGGGATATTGCGGTGACCACCACCCGTGAGGACTTTACCGGGGTGGTGAGTGCCACTACGGATAGCGATCGCAAACTCAAGCTCATCGCCTGGGGGTTTAATGCGGCTGCTAAAACGTTCACGCGTCGCGGTGATGCAGAAGCGGGGGTGATCAAAGGCGAACTCAACCTGGTGCGGGCTGAGCTGGCAGGCAACGATATTGTGGTCACCGCCTTTAGTAACGAAGCAGGCAATCTGAAACTGATTACCTGGCAGGTTCTCGCCAACGGCGAGATCAAGCGCCGAGACTCTACCACAGCCGGATTTGCCAGCCTGGTGGATCTCACTGCTGCACCCAATGGCCAGGTGATTGCCTCGGTTAAAGATAGCGACGGTATCCTGCGCATGATCGCCTATCAGGTGCAGAATAGTGGGCAAATCGCGCGGGTGGGTACCGACATTGCCGGTCAGACTAGTCGCATTGCGTCGTCGGTCGCCTGTAGCGGTGGGCAAGACTTCTTGCTAACGGCGATCCGCGATGCCGACAACAAGCTAAGAACGATTTCGTGGAAGCTTGGCTAACAGGATGACTGCTGGCTTAGTCGGTTAACAAGACCCTTGTCAGTATCACGTTCTCGCGATGTTACGCTCTCGTAAAGATCTCCTCTGCCTCCCTTGATAAATAGGTAAGCAAACTTATTTTCAGTATCACTTTCTGGTTTGG
>JBCBZL010000394.1:0-3529 GCA_039815385.1 Cyanobacteria bacterium P01_A01_bin.114 | reverse complement strand
GTTTCCTTCAACCTGGGTGTTGAGGATATTGATCTGACCACCGTCCGTGAAAACAGCGCCGCCAGTGCGGGCATCATTATTCTTAAAAACAGAGTCTTTGATATCGAGCGGCCCCAGCAAAACATAGACACCCCCACCGTTATGCCCCTTGTTGTTGGTAAAGGTGCTGCCTTCAACCTTGAGGAAACCTTTGGTCTCACCGACCCCAGACCCATAGGTAGAGATCGCCCCAGCGCTAAAGCCGTCGCCGCCAACGGAGCCATCGTTGCGATCAAAGTTGCTATTGCGCACGGTGGCTCGGCCGCTATAGCCGATTTGGATCGCGCCCCCCCGCTCAGCAACGCTGTTCATGAAGTTGCTGTTCTCAACCACCAACGTGCCATAATCGCGGACTTTAATGGCACCGCCCTGGCCTACCTGCTCGCCTGCGGCCACCTCGCGACCATTCGTGAAGGTTAGATTTTTGACGGTGACGGTCTTAAACTTATCGATTTCAAAGATGCGGCTGGCCTGATTGCCACTGAGGGTCAGATTTGCAGCGCCTGAGCCATCAATGGTCACATTCTTGGCAATATCAATGTCGCCGCTCGTAAGCTTGATGGTCTTGTTTGCGAGACTCGTATGAAATTTTATCGTGTCTCCATTCTGGGCAGAGGCGACGGCCTCCCTTAAAGAACCTGCACCGCTATCAGCGGCATTTTTGACAGTAATAATAGCCATAATCGCCAGAAATGAATTGTCACATTAGCTGGCAGCACACCCAATAATATTTAAGAATTCAAGATTTAAGAATTCAAGCATCCAATATCGCTATGGTCATTGCACTAAACTGGCTAACCTACTATTCATCTACTGGGATTCAGTGCCTAACTTAACACAACCTAGATAAATAACAAGCAATCTTTACAGAAGGGCCAACCTTCCCAAGCTGCTGGGCTAGACCCCCTTAAAGGCAATGGCTTCACTCATTTCTTTGGGGGTCGGTCGCCGTTCGGGGGCAGTTACACTCAGTCGTTTGACGCCCACTTGGTTAAATGCGATGCCGCTAAGGATCACCACGCCTCCAATGTATTGAGCCGCCGTGGGCACCTCTCCTAAAATCAGATAGGCGGCCAAAACGCCCGCAATGGGGTTAAAAGCCGTGGCTAGCGAAATCTCGCTGGCGGTGCTCTGCTTTAGCCCCGTAAACCAGGCCAGCTGTCCGCCGACTACGATGATGGCGCTATACAACAACATCCACCGCCATAAGAACGGAGAGGTAACATCCATAAAGTGGTCTGGGCCGTAAAGCACTATCGTGGCGATAAAGAAAATCACGGTGCCCACCAGCATTCTAAACACATTAAAAATACCCAGCGGAATCCGCTGCAGACTCACCTTACTGATCAAATTAGAAACGGCTTTAAACACGGCTGCGATCAAAACGAGTAGTTCGCCGAGCCCAATCTCAAGGCCCATGCCCATAGAGACCATATCGCCCCCTGCTGGTTGGATCAAAACCGTGAGGGCAACCCCAACAAAAGAGAGAACTGCGCCCCCAATGACCCAGGCATTAATCCGGTCGCCCAGCAGCCACACAGATAGAGCAAGTACCAAAGGCGCATCAATCTGACCAATTAAGATAACGTTGTTGACCGCAGTCAAAGAGAGTGCTGTGAAAATGAGCGTGGGTACAACAGCTGAGCTCAAGATGGCGACCACTGTGAGCGTCAGCCATTGCTTCCAGTTGATTTGTCGGATGACTGGCAGCCGCCACTGTTTTTGGTAGATGATCGTCAAGATCACTAGAGCGCACAAGTTGCCAACAAAGAGAACATTACAAAAGGAAATAGGGTTACGCCCATTGACTAAGTTCTCAGCACCCAGGTCGGTCAGCTGCCGAGTTACGGCGTTGGCTGCCCCAAAAATGAGAATGGCGATCATGAGATAGATCCGTCCAGAGAGCTGAGGCACTTGGGGCTGAGTTTTCATAGGTCGTTTGATAGACAATCTGAAGATAGCTGGACGGGGGCTCGACTGGCGCAAAATCACTATAGAAACTTTACCTTAAACCCTGTCAAGGATCCGTAATTAAATACTCTTCCCCCGCTGCTGTGGAATGTCTCTAGATCACGTCTCCAAATCAGACGATTTCTCATCGTGCTATCAGCGCTGTCTCATGTTCAGGGTCGTGTAACTGCATACACTCTTTGACTAGGGTATCTGTCTGCGCGGCTCGACCGTTATGAATGAAAGGCTGGCTAATCGTCCAGAGCATTTAAATTTTCAGGCCATGCTGGTGGCTTCTCGTGCCCTATCGGCTGCGCGTCCGGCACTGATCGCTTTTTTGATTAACGGTGGGGCTGAGCTGAGCGGGGGCGCGGCTCAGCCCATTTCATTTTGCAACGTTCTGTTTGTCGGTAATTTTTGTGCAGCCCTTGTTGTAGGCGTCAGGTTTGGGTTTGGCAACATTTCCAAAGATTTGAGGGCACTCACGCCGAGGGTGTTAGTGGGCCTCATTTTGAATGGTTGTTTAGCAACGCTACTATCCACGCTGATCTTTCTAGGATTGCAATACACCACCGTGACCAACGCGGTTTTGCTGGGGCGGCTGGGGCCAGTTTTGTTTGCTCTGGTGGGGGCGATGATCTTAGGCAAACAAATCAGACAGCTGGAGTGGTTTGGGTTTTCGCTAATTGCGGCCGGGGTGGTTGCGATCGCACTTAAAACCAGCAACTTTCAAATCAATCGAGGCGACGTTTTGATCCTCCTGTCTACGCTTGTATTTGCCGCGTCATCCCTGGTGAATAAGCTGATGGTCGCAAAGGCTACAACGTTACGCCTGATTGTCTTTTCACGAAATTTTCTATCATCGGCGATCTTTTTCTGCATTGCCCTAAAGCTCTTTGGCCCTGCTCACTTTGGAGACGCCTTCAGCGGCAAACTGTGGATCATCATGTCCATCTACGCGCTGATTGTCATTGTGGTTGCCCAGTTTCTCTGGTACGCCTCACTAGACGGCCTTGACTCTAGAATTGTGGGGCGACTGACGGTGCTGTCTCCTATTTTTGGGGTGACCTATGCATTTGTCCTGAACGGAGAGCGGCCCTCTGGTTTACAAGTCGTGACCTTGATAGTGATTCTTATCGGCGTATTGATTGCCAGTCTCGGCAGACGGCGGCGGCCAGATTCAAAGGCTGAAATGATGATGCAAGAACCTGAAAATGCAGCGTCAGCGCCTTAGAACAAGTCAGTTTGTGTTGGCCTGGCCCCTTCTAACCTTTTGCTCAGAGCTGACCAAGGTTTGTCTCATGTAGCCAGGTTCTGATTGCTAATATGCCTGCCCAACCTGTCCGCCCAACCTGTCCGCCCAACCTGTCCGCCCAACCTGTCCGCCTAATTCTGTTCGCCCAGCTCTGTCCGACCACTTATCAACCTGCCATTGGAAATGTTCATAGCCCCTATGAAACTTCTGAGCATTTGCGACCCGACGAAATACGACAGCCCGCCCTTAGATGTGCCCAGCTTCTACCAGCGTCTTGCGCGCGAT
>JBCBZL010000131.1:0-12342 GCA_039815385.1 Cyanobacteria bacterium P01_A01_bin.114 | reverse complement strand
TGGCTTGCCACTCTGCGTTCAACCCAATTGCGAGCAACTGCGCGTCACGCGTGTTGTCTGCAACAAGGGTAGATGACACTGAATCTTTAGCGATAGCTTGGGAAGCGTGACCGAGGAGGGGAATGTCAGGGAAACCTGAATCGCTTTGATGCTGGCTTCAGTATTGAGCTTGAGACTGCCGCCAAAGCAGGCTGCGATCGCAGCCACATCCCCAAATGCCCCATTCTCCCAGCCTAGCTGTGTTTGAGATAGGGCAGACGTTGTTGCTGCAATCGCTTCTAAAGCAACCGAATCATCTTCATAGGTCAAGCGACAGTAGGTGCAATCCAGGCTGCTGAGAATCTCAGCCACCTTCAAAAATACCTGCGTTTTCGAAAGATCAAGCCTTCTTTCTGTCCCCAGCACGGTCAATTTTGTCTGACGTAGAATATGCGCTAGGCTATCAGACAGGGATAGCTCAGCCAAAGTCATTCTTGGCGCGACTACTGATGAAACTTGCTTTTCTTTTTGATGTCGTAAAGCAATCTCCAAGGCAACTGTCAAAGTTGTGCAGAAACCTAACAATACTTCCAAGAACTCAGGCTCCATAGGTTCGTGACCAAAGGCAGCCAATACCCCAATCACCCGATCGGTGTTAACCAACGGATACCCCACAAAACTGTTAATGTTATTGGCAATTGCCCACTCAGGATCCCTCACCCAAGCCTCAGCTGCCAGATTGTTACTTAACAGAGAAACGCGGTTTTGAGCGATTCTACCAATCTTAAACTCCCCCATAGGAATGCGGCTAGAAGAACCATCCGTATGGGTATATAACCCCGAGGACGCCACCAATCGCAAACTGTTGCGATTGGGTTCCACCAGCCAAATCCTGGCAAACGCACAGTTAAAGGACTTGACCAGCCCATCCGTCGCAGCGCGAGCAATTTCCGCCAAATCTAGCGAGGCAGAAAATCTTTGAGCGACTTGGTTGGCGCGTTGCAAATCCCAGACTAGCTTTGTCTCATCAATCATCTCAGGAAATCTCTACTGACCCATGGTTTCTATCGTGCTCCAAACTTAACTGTATCGCTAAGACCGCAGACTGAGCACTTGAACACCCCAAAACCAGCTAGAAGGTCAAAAATCAATCAGGAACTCATAGACAAACTTTATTGGTTGACGGTTTAAAATGACTGGTCATACGATTTCTGTACATGGCACTGCACTCGCAGGACAACGTCAAACTGTTCTCCCATCAAAGACGACCAGTCATATCTAATTTGATGTCTATGTGTTTTCGAAACAACCTTGCCAAAGCAGTTCCCCTCAGAACAGCTGTGATTTACTGCTACGATCCTCGTGCTGTCACACGGGCGCAAATCTTTCGGCAGCTTAAGCCCGGTTTGGGACTGGCTGGGAATTCACGGCATGGATACGTCTGATCCAAACCAGCCTAAGATTGTCCATGCCTTTATGCCCCGAGATACGGCAGGGTACAGTATTAAAGAAACCTGGGATGTGCTGGGAATGCGGGCAACGCGCAGTGACGACACGCTCTTGGACGAGATATTTGTTCCCGATCGATATATTGCCAGGGTGGTGCCTGCCGGTTTTGGGGGGGCAGATTTCTTTGTGCTGTGCATTTTTGCCTGGGCGCTGATGGGCTTTGCGAATGTGTACTATGCGATCGCAAAATCTCAGCCAGCCCTACCCTCTCAAGCTCTGGCCCAAAACCTGGTCCAAAACTCGGCCACAGTCCGACAGTTTCTCACCCAAGCCGTCACCCTTTATCAAGGAACGTTATTGCCGGGCTACTACGACAGCTGGATTATCCATCAGCGCGAGGTCTTGCAACAGCAAGTAGTCGATGCGCTAGATCGGCTGGTAACCTTGTGATTGTCTTAATGCAACAGTCTGATGTGACACCTGTGCTCACCCCCTTTGCCCTTGGGCCTTTCTGCGCGATCCAGATGGTCACACGCTAGAGCTTTCTTGCGGTCAAGAGATTGGGCTAACCGTCGAGAGAGAAGCCAGCTTGTCTGCCAGCTGAGCCAGCGCTCAGTTACTCAGCAAGCTGTCAGGCCCATCATGGTGAAACTTACGATTGTTACTTCGGTAGGGAGGCTGATTTTGGAAAGGCTGACCGTAGTCATCGAAAGCGCCTGCCTGCAAATAGACCACCGCAGCCACTTGCCCCTCATGCTTGAGGACGCCCCAGGAGCTGGGAACGGTGTTGTTAATCACCTGACCCGCTAACGGCTCGGTCGGTGACGATAGCTTACCTGAGAAAAGTTGCTCAATCACCTGGGTCTCTTGCTCGCTTGGAAAGCTGGTATAAAGTTTGGGCGACAGATAAAGCTGGCCCTGCTGATTGGCATTGATCGTATTGGTATCGATGCGAGTATATTTGTAGGGCTCCTGGGTGGCGGGTGTCAAAATCGCCATCGACGGCTGTTGGGGAAAGGAAGATTGAATGGAAATCAATAGCTTGCGTAGGTTGCCGAGCTGTCCTTTTTCGGCCAGGGTGTTCGTATCAATCGCCTCTAGCAGCGGTGGGGTAAATAGGTCTAAGATCTGATCAACAGACTGATCCATTTCAATCTGGTTTTGATAAAACTTGGCTTCAGCCGCCTGAACCGCAGATTGGGCACGCACCTGATTAATCACCTGCAGGCCACCGAGCAAGAGCGCGATCGCAACTACCCCAGCCAGCAAACTCCTGCGCACTCGCCGCTTCAGCCGTCGAGAAATCACATAGTTCGGCAGCGCCGCCCGAGCCGCATTTGACTCTGCCATCAGCGCCAGGCTCAGCATCACATTCATGATCACCATCACAAAGGCGATAATGCCCCCCGCCACCAGCAGCGCCCGCACCAACAGACTCCACGCATCCGGCAAGATATCCCAGCCGACAATCTCATCTATGACCCACAGCACAATGCCAAAGCAAGACAGGGTCAGCAGACAGATCGCAAAGTTTGTGACAAGTCGCAATAAAAAGCGATGATTCATAGCGCTAGCCTAAAGACAAATCTACAGTTTTGGTAGAACTACATCGGGCTAAAGCAATATTCCGGTGGTATCTGGTGGTAAATGACCAGCCGCCGATCACAACATTCCTTATACCCTCGATTTTCTACAGCAGCCCTGCGCTCAATCGCAATCTCTACCCTACGGAGGAGGTAAAATCCTTAATAATTTGACATACTCAAGGCTCTAGGCGAAAAACTCATTGGCGACGGGCGCGGCTGCATGATGCGGCTGTGAGGCAGACATTGAGATCTGCCGGGTTAAAAGTGCCGTGGGCGGACAGCGTGATGAAAACAGCTGTGATGAAAAGCTGTGTCAGCAGTAGCTTCGCCTGGTGTTGTTAGTACAAGGTTTTAATGAGATCACCTTCAACCGATTTAGTTGGCATTTATCTTAAGGAAATTGGCCGGATTCCCCTCTTGACCCACGAAGAAGAGGTTCACTACGGCAAGGCCGTCAAGGCGTGGAGCGATCTCAAGGCGCGCAAAGCAGCTCTCGAAGAAACGCAGGGAGAGCTCACTCAGCAAGCCTGGGCTGAGGCGGTTGACATGAGTGTGCCAGACTTGGAGGCCGCGATCGCAAAAGGGCAGCACGCTAAGCAAAAGATGATCAAAGCAAACTTGCGCTTAGTGGTTTCAATTGCCAAGAAGTATATGCGCAGCAATCTGGAGATGCTAGATCTGATTCAGGAAGGTACCGTCGGGCTTGATCGCGGCGTCGAAAAGTTTGACCCCATGAAGGGCTATCGCTTTTCAACCTATGCCTACTGGTGGATTCGTCAGGCCATGACCCGTGCGATCGCGCAGAGCTCACGCACCGTTCGCTTGCCTATTCACATTGGTGAAAAACTTAGTAAGATCCGCAAGGCTCAGAGGCAGCTTAGTCAGCGCTTGGGGCATCGCGCCACGGTCGCTGACCTGGCTCAGGCGCTAGAAATGGAGCCAGAAGAAGTTCGCAAGTATCTCACCTATGCTCGTCTGCCCCTGTCTTTAGACATGCGTATCGGTGACGATGCTGGTTCTGAGCTCGGGGATATGCTGCAGGACGAGGGACCTTCTCCTGAAGACTATGTTGAGAAGCAGGCGCTCAAAGAAGATATCCATAAGCTGCTGAGCCATCTCAATCCAAAACAGCAGCAGGTAATTAGTCTCCGTTTTGGGCTGCAGGATGGCAATCGGATGACTCTAAACAACATCGGAGATCGCCTGAATATTAGCCGAGAACGCGTCCGCCAGATTCAGCAGCAGGCGTTGAGAAAGCTACGGCACAATCGAGAAGCCCTGAGCGGCTATCTTCAGGCGATTTAGAGCTCTCCAAGCCAGATAGGGCAATACTCTAGACAGACAGATGGCCTCGCCCCAAATGGGTAAATCATCCCGACTTGTTCTCGGTCTCTCTTTAAGGTGGCATCGTGGTTTAGCTATCCCCGGAGAGATCGCCCCGTTATGCCCTCAATCTACACCGAGCCCCCGTCAGCTCACCCTCCAGATAAGGCTAGCTTAAAGTCTTATCTAGATCTGGGCACGTTGTCTGATCATTTCACAGCGTGCGGTTTTTTGAATAACCACAGTAACGGCGTTGATGTGTATCGTTTTAACCTGAGCGTCTTTGGCAGTCTGACGATTACACTACCGGAGGTCGGTAGCCGAGCCACCCTGACCCTGATCCGAGACGTCAACCAAAACTATCAGTTAGACACGGGTGAAATCGTTGCGGTATCTAGCCGACACGGAGCCAGTCAAAACCAGCCGCGACTTCACCCACAGCCCAAATGGGCTCAGCAAATCTGTTTAGAGGGGCTCGGAGCGGGTACTTACTTCATTCAAGTGATCCAAACCGCCTCGGCCCATGAGCCTTTAGAGACGCTTCCCTACAGTCTGAGGTTGACCTTTGACCCCGGCGTACGAGACCTGGAGAAAGAGCCTAATAATACTCTGGCCAACGCTAACCCAGTTGACGGAGACTATCTCAACGGACCGCGCTACTTTCGGGGATATTTGGACGGTGATACCGACACAGTTGACATTTGGCAGTTTGAGCTTGATCGGCCCAGCTGCCTGCGGGCGGCACTGACCGGGCTGGTTTCAGACGCAGAGCTTAACTTGCTTGATCAATTTGGTCAGGTCGTCTTATCGGGGCATTCTTTTCGCGATTCTATTAGCCGCGAAGTGGTCAGCAAGCGCATCGATGCGGGCACCTATTTCCTTAGAGTAACCAAGTTTGGTGCGGGCAGTACTCCGTACGATTTGTTTATTGGCGGGTTTCCTATCGCCATGGCTCAGCTTAGCGTGACGGTAAAACATGTCAAAGCCATCTCTGTACTTGATAAGCCAGGCAGACAAACTGATTTTTATACGGATATTCAGATAGACGGGGCTAGCAAACGCAGCCTGGTGAGTCACGATCGTGACGACATCAGCCCCGACTTTAATTTTACTCGCAACGTTCAGGTTGATCAGCGGGCGCTCCCCTTCTCAATCACAGTCTACGATCACGATGCCCCGCTCCATTCAAGCAAGCC
Organism: Cyanobacteria bacterium P01_A01_bin.114; assembly: GCA_039815385.1. Classification (GTDB taxonomy): domain Bacteria; phylum Cyanobacteriota; class Cyanobacteriia; order Phormidesmidales; family Phormidesmidaceae; genus SIO4C1. The sequence continues at coordinate 6,809 of JBCBZL010000131.1, read as the reverse complement.
TGTCACCCTCACTGAAGATTTGGTTAGAACTTATCCGACCCTCGTTCTGACTTACGACACCACGACGGGTCACCTTTCCGGCCCAGGGGTTTATGCTCACAAAGCCGGGGATGTAGTCACCTTGCAAGGCAATACACCCGGCTGTCAGGCGCTGATTACGTTTCGGGTAAGCTACAACACATTTGTAACGTAAGGGGTCGGGAGTAGAACAAATTAGTGGAACAAAATTACGTCTTTGAGCCCAAACCAATTATGCCGCCGTACCCCCCAGGCCAGAATCGCACAGCCGCCTATCAACACTAGCGCGATCGCAACCGTCCCCCCTGGGTTCAGCATCAGCGCGGCCCCCATATACGTCATCATCAACGTACAGGGGATAATGCCTAGCAAACACGAAACAGCGAATACCTGGAAAGACAAGCCAGAAATCCCGGCTGCATAGCTGAGCAGATCGTAGGGCATCACTGGGAGGGTATGACCAATCAGAATCACCCAGCCCAAATATCTCTCTCCACGATGGGTCGAAAGAGAAACCGACTTACCGGTCAACGCTTTTACCGCCGAGCGGCCCAAGGTACGACCAATGAAATACGCGGCCACACTTCCGAGAAAGATGCCAAGTACCCCATACAGTCCTGCCTGGTTAGGCCCCCAAACTGTGCCAGCGGCAGCTGTAAACGGGGTACTTGGAATTGGGCCAACGATGATAGCGATTGCCAGAAACGCGATAAAAAAGGCAACTCCCTTCCAGCCTAGCGCCTTGAGTTGCTGAAGCCACTGCTGTGGTTCAGCCCATTGAATACCCGATTGGGTAATCAGCCAGAAAGCCGCGATCGCGCATCCAACCAACACAGCCAGGGCAATCCCGGTAGCAGGCTGCAAAGACAGCCTAGACGGCTTCCGAGGGGCTACAAAACGACGACGATAAGGACGGCGGGGTTTCATCTCAAAGCACCGTATCCAACCGATCGGCGTAGCCCGTCATCTCTACATAGCCCTTGGCGACCACTGGCTGGCCTGCCTTCGCCCCGCTAAACATAACCGCCCCCTCCCAGTAGGTTGTTGAAATATTGAGTTCTTGATTGGGCATCCGCGATTTGCCATCGAGCACAATCTCCAGTCTGGGTATTGCAATATGCCACTGAGCAGGATATTCAGCCTTGCTAGTTGGGCTGCGCCAGGTGTCTAACACCTCAATCTTCCAATCGGTGGGCCCAATCGTTTGAGTTTCTCCTTTGGCGCTAATATAGGTGCCGCTCGACACATCTGCAATGGTGCCGTCGTCTTTGCGCAGACCGTACAGCATCAGGGCCGAGCCGTCGTTGAGCTGTAGCGAAAACCAATCCCAACCCACCGTGCCCGGACTCAGCGCGCTGGTGGAATATTCGTGATCTTTCCAGGTCAGGCCGCTGACCTCAAACGACTCATCCGCCACCGTCACCGTGCCCTGGGTTTGCTGCTGCACGATGGAGTAATAATAAGAGGCATTTCCTGGCTCTGGCCCTTTCTTGCTATAGCCTCGATCGCCCTGGAGGACGGGCGGTAACGTTTCATCTAAAGTCAGGTCTAAAGCCACGTCCCCAGCATCAGCCACAAGGTGGATTTTCCCAGGTGCGATCGCGGTTGCTGACCAGTCTTCTAACCACACTCGATACGGCTCGGCCTGCGCCCCTGACAGCCCGGCTGACTGACGGCTAAACCGCTCATGGGGGTAAAACTTTTGAGCCTCAATATCACTCACGGTGAAGTGCGAAAAATAGATCTGATTCGAACGCCAGTCCGATTCGTCTGTTCCCCTTTGTACCTCCGGCGTCAGCCCTCGCCGAAAGAAGGTTAGCTGATAGCCAAACTCTCTCCCCACCTCTGTTGCCAAATTACCCGTGTAATACCACCACTCGGTTTGATATTCGTTATGGGGGCCTAGGGCCTGCGGAAACACCAGCGTCTTCGGCTCGGTGACTTGCGCAAACGCCTCCGAAATTCCTGCCTCCTCTGCAGATAGCCACTCTACTGAGGCCTGACCGCTGTTGGTGATTCCCGGTCGCGGCCAAAGTGCGAAGAGAAGAATGAGGGCGACGGAGAGGAGGAAGAGGGGGAGGCGTTTCATGACGGGAGTGGTGAGTGGTGAGTGGTGAGTGGTGGGTGGTGATTGGTGATTGGTGATTGGTAATTGGTGATTGGTAATTGGCGATTGGGGGAGACTACCCATTACCCATTACCCATTACCCATTACCCATTACCCACTACCCATCACCCCCCTACTCCTGCCGAATCGCCGTCGCCACTACCATCTTGCTCAGCCGCCAAGCAGGATAAATGCTTGCTAACAGGGCTGCGACAACGGCGACAATCCAGGCTTGCCAAAAGTAGCTGGGCTCGATCTGCATTTGTAGCGTCCACCCAAAGGAACGCACGTTGATCACATAGATCAAAATCCAGGCGAGGGTGTAGCCGAGGGGCATGGCGAAAAATCCGGCCAGGCTGCCCATGATGCCGGTCTCCAGCAGGGTCAGCTGCCACATTTGAAACGGCGTCATACCGTTGGCGCGCAAGATGCCGAGCTCTCGGGTACGTTCTAGCTGCAGGCTCATCAGGGCACTGAGGACGCCAATGAAGGCGACTACGATAGCGAGCAGGCGCAGCGCGCCGGTAATGGCAAAGGTGCGATCAAAGATGTCTAGAGAGCCCTGACGCAGGTTACGGTTCGACTGGGCAACTAAGTCTTGACGGCCTTTAAAAGTTTGTCGCAGGCGAGTCACCACGTCGTCTACAGAGATGCCGGGTTTCACAAACAGCCCTAGGGAGGCCACGCTGGGGTCTTGCCAGAGGTCTAGATAAATGTCGTTGTCGATTAAGATAGTGCCGCGATCTGAGGAGTAGTCGTAGAAGACAGCTACAACGGGAAAGGTTCGCGGTCCTTGAGGAGACTCAAGGGTGACGGTTGTGGGAGGGTCAGACACGCCAGCGCGGAGCATCAGCGCTTCAGAAATGATCACGCCTTCGCCTTTGTCTAGCTGCAGCCAGGGGTCTTTTACGTTGTCACGAATCCAGGCGTAGGGGCGTCTGCCATTGGAAACGTCACCGTCGGCGGAAACGATTTTGGCCTGGCGGTTAACGGGGATACCGACCTGTTGGGACGCGACATGTCGCGTCCCAACAGGTCGGTTAAATGCGATCACGTCTACGTCGGCGTCGTTGTAGGTGACGATATGGTCGATCTCTGGCCAGGTATAGGCTTCGGCCACCACAGCCGGGTCAACGCTGCCAAAAACGCGGTTGGCGGTGGCGCTGGGAGGCGTCACGTAGATATCAGCCTGGAGGGTTTGGTCAAGCCATTGCACCACCGTGGTTCTAAAAGAACCCACCATGACGGAGACGCCGACAATGACGGAGACGGCCACCATCAGGGACGCGATCGCAACCGACGTCCGGCTCAAAGACCGATTAATATCGCGCGGGGCCATTTTCCCCAGCACCCCAATCAGCCCGTTCGCAATCGGGGTGATCCCTTTCATCAAAAAAGCGGTCAGGGGCGGCGTCAGCAAAGCCGCCGCCAGCAAAATTGCAAACAGCCCACCAAAGGCAATCACCAGGCCGCCGTTTTTGATCGACAGCAGACCAATGCCCCCCAGAGTCAACAGGCCCCAGGCCAGCACCAGCCACGGCAATATCTTTTGCACCTTACTTTCTAGAGTCGAGCGCTGTAGGCTACTTTGGGGCGATGTGCGCATCGCCTCAATCGCCGGAATCAACGACGCAAACAGGGCCGCAAAAATCCCGATAAACAGTCCCTTAACCAGGGTGAACGCGCTCAGACTGATGTCGCGCACATAAACCACAAAGTAGAAGTCGTTGATGCTCTGGGTGATCAGCCCCACAATGCTCCGACCCAAAACGACCCCCAGCCCCAACCCTAAAATTGAGCCAAAGATACTCAGCACCAGCGACTCACCCAAAATCAGCTGAAACAGCTGCCCCTGGGTCACCCCCAAACATCTGAGCGTGCCAAACAGCGGTCGCCGCTGGATGACGCTAAAGGTGACGGTGTTATAGATCAAAAACATCCCCACCACCAGCGCCAGCAGGCTCAGCGCCGTCAGGTTCAGCTCGAACGCCGCCGTCATCTGCTGCACTGCATTTTTTTGAGCCTGGGCAGTTTCAATCTTGACCCCCTCGGGCAAGATTTCGCGGATAGGAGCCAGGTCGGCCTCACCATCAGCAATCAGGTCAATATGGCTGAGGTGCCCCTGCATGCTCAAAATTTCTTGGGCTGAGGCAATGTCGGTAAAAAGCACATTGCTGAGCGCGTCGCGGGTGAGGGCATTTGCGGGCTGCAAAATACCCACCACTCGGGCCAAAATCGGCTGCCCTGCCAGGGTCAGCTCGAGTCGATGCCCCACCTGTACCCCGTATTGGGCAGCGGTATCTTTCGCCAAGATTACCGTATTCGGCTCGGTCAAAAAAGCTGTTAGGGCCTCAATGCCCTGCCCCGAATCTCCGCCAGCATCCCCGCCACTATCTCCGCTCAAATAGCTGCGAAAGGGGCCTTCTGCAAAGAAATCAACCCCCACCAGGCGCATTGGCTGCCGATCCAAATCCTCAGCGACTACATAGCCTTCGACAATGGGGGCCGATTGGGTATAGCCCAGCTCTGTGCGCAGCTCACGATAGACCGCTTCGTCCACACCGATGGGAGAAATTGCTTCGATGCGGTGGGTGGTGCGGCCTGCGATCGCATCCGTTGACAGTTCAAAAGCTCGATGGGCAGACCCATTGGCCAGGTCGATTGACACCATCATCGCCACCCCAATGGCAATCCCCAGGATGAAGAGCACGTATTGAAAGGGACGGCGGCGGATGCGTCGCCAGGCCAGCCGCCAGAGGGGAGCGTTGGAGAGGGGGAGAGGGGGAGAGGGTGGGGAAGCGGGACTCATGCGGTGATGGCCTCCGAAAATTCGGCGGTGGCGTCTTCAAGGTGGCCTTCATGGACCCGCAGCACGAGATCGGCATGCCTGGCTATGTCGGGGTTGTGGGTCGCCATGATCAGCGTCTTGTTCACATTGCGCGTCAGGTCAAACAGCAGTTGCAAAACGGTCTTACCCGTATCTTCGTCAAGGTTGCCGGTAGGCTCATCGGCCAGGATCAGGCGAGGTTCGTGAACCAGGGCACGGGCAATGGCCACCCGCTGCTGCTGTCCGCCAGAGAGCTTATCGGGGAAGGCTTCGGTGCGATCGCCCAGGCCCACTTTGGTGAGCAAGGCTCTGGCCCTGGCCTCGATCGCTTTAGGCGCGCTGCCCGCTAGCTCCTGAGGCAGCGTTACATTTTCAAGCACCGTCAGGGTCGGAATCAGGTTAAAAAACTGAAAAATAAAGCCAATCTGGTCGCGGCGAAACAGGGTACAGGCCCGCTCATTTAAGTCAGTAATCGGCACCCCGTCAATCAACACGCTCCCCTCGGTGGGGCGCTCAATCCCGCTGAGCAGGTTAAGCAGGGTACTCTTGCCGCTGCCGCTCTGCCCCAGCAGCACGATAAAGCGGCCTTCCTCAAAGGTGATCGTCAGGTCGTTCAGCACTCGTCGCTGGGTCGTCCCCTCGATAAAGTCTTTGCTAAGGTGACGTAGCTCGATAAAAGCATCCGCAGGCTGCCTAAACTGCTGCCAGCTCGATGGCTGAAACCAGCTGCCCAGCTGCGAAAAAATGGACGACTTGGAGTCCATAACCAATTGACCCTTTGCGACAACGCTTTACAAATGTTAACGCGAATTGGAAAACCTAGTCTGGCATTAAATTCAGACTAAGCCTGTCGCCGCGCACTAAACCCCGCCGTACAATATTTAGACTCTAGAACACAGTGCCTAGAGCACAATATCTAGAGCGCAACACATCTGGGCGAGGACTATGGGAAAACGCAAGGGTCACAACCTCAAGTGGATCAAAGAAACCCTCGAACTCAAAGATGATCACAAATGGCAGTCTAAAGACGGCTACAAAATCTTTGTGGCAGGTCGCGGTGCCGTGCGCTTCGATGTGCCCCAAGATTGGAAATTTGAGGCGGGGGATGAGTCCTTCAAATTTACCGACGACGATCCGCCCGACGATAACTGCCGTCTAGAGGTGTCTTATAACCACATTCCCAAGGCAGACTGGCGCGACTTTCCCCTCAAGGGCATTCTCAAAAAAATTATGCGCGAAGACACGCGCAATGTGATTGAAATAGGTGACGTGGTCAAACTGCCTCGCCAGACAGCCCATGTGGTCTGGGGCGAGCTTAAGTTTATGGATGAGCAAGAAGAAGATCGTGAGGCTTTTTCCCGCATCTGTGTGGGGATCGGATCCGGCATTCAGTGCCTGGTGACCTTTGATTATTGGGCAGATGAAGCTGACAAAATGACGCCCGTTTGGGATGTGGTGCTAGAGTCGCTGACGCTCGGGCTATATATCCGCGACCCGAAAACGGGGCTGGCTTTTCCTGACTAACGCAGCGCTCCCTGGGTCTGCTCCGCCAGGTCGTCCAGCCTGTAGAGGGTTTTCGCCTTTTTGCGTAGGTCACGGCTAGTTGGCTCGACGGGTACGAACCTTGCGGGTGGGGTCTTGCTTGCGAACCCAGCCAAGAAATTTTTGCATGCCTTCGTGAGCGTGCAGCTGCTCAACTGAGTTGAACTCAACCGCCAGCTGCTGATTGGTGAATAAAGTATGCACCTGCTTATGGCAGGGCGCACAGATATCGACCGTGGGGCCAGCATCTTGCTTTTTACGCCTGGCCTGCTGGCGAGGAATTAAATGATGAACTGTCAGCTTAGGGCAGTCGCG
>JBCBZL010000288.1:0-6363 GCA_039815385.1 Cyanobacteria bacterium P01_A01_bin.114 | reverse complement strand
TCGGCTGCCGTTAATTCACAAGTCTTGACTAATTGGGTCTGCATGAGTGACGTTCTCATTTCTTTGGGTTAGCCCTATTATGCGCAGCCAATCGGGAAGGGAAAAGGCTTAAACCGTAGTGATGCTTTTGCTGTCGAAACAAGCCGAAGCAGATCGAAGTAGATCGAAGTAAGTTGATGATACCCAGAAATCCGCGTCGAGTTGAAAACTCAGCGCTCACTGAACGAAGTTCACTAAAGAACTAAAAGTATGGAGAACTACTATCACATAAGCTTTTCAATCACTTCAACCCCTTTAGTGAGTTTGCTGCAGTGGGCCCTGACGCTTGCAGGATGGAGTTTAGCAGGGTGCCGGTAAGGTTCAAGGTCTGAGGGCTACCCAGTTTTAGCTATCCTGCTTACTTGAATGCATCAACTCATCGACTTCTGTCTCTGTCAATGGCGGAGTTTCCTGGCTGATGATCTGATAACAGACATCAACACATTCATTACAGATATAGACCATGTTATTTTCCAATAGTGGACCTGCGATTAGCACACGAACCTGCTGATTGCTTTTGTGACAAAATGAGCAGCAAAGTTCTGGTTTATTTTGGGTAGGTGAGCTTGTGGTCATAGGTTGAGTCTCCTGAGAGAAAGTGGGTTGAATTTGAGTGGGCAACAATTGTGCTCTCAGCTGATGCCGAGCCTTGTATAAACGTCCTTTGACAGCACTGACTGAGATATTTAAGCGATTGGCCACCTCCTGTAAGCTGAGCTGTTCGTGATAGAACAGCAGCGTTGCTGAGCGATTCTTATCGGATAGATTATCGACGGCTTCTAGCAAAGTTGTACGAAGTTCTGCTTGTTCTGCAACTTGTTGAGGATCGGGTGAACGCCCATCGAATACCTCATGGACTAAATCCCCTACCATTGTCTCCAGGGAAAGACAGATCACCTTACGACGTCGTAAATTGCTACGACATACGTTGAGTACGATGCCGTATAGCCAATTCTTAAACCGAGTCGGATCACGAAGATTTTTCAAGGAAAGATAGGCTTGTAGCAGCGCATCTTGGACAAGCTCTTGAGCCAAATCTGGATTGCCCATGACTCGCGTAGCAAGGCGCTGCGCCATCGGCTGATAGCGCAACACAAGCTGACCAAATGCGGCTTTATTTCCTTGTTGGGCTAGGAAAACCAACGCTGAATCACTTTGCTCAGACATGCCTCCTCACTGAGTAACACTACTCAATAGTGGCAAAACAAAAGCAAAAGGTTACTCACGCACCAAAGATGTCGAACTTTGGCAAACACCATTCACGATTGAGGCATTGTCGTAGAAAAATTGAGGTCTAAACTGTAACGCTGTCTCAAGCTTTCGACGGGCTGATCTATGACTTGCCAAGGGCTCCAAGTTTGGCTTAGATCCACCGTCATCTGAGACCCTGCTATCAGTGCTTGAATAAATCGATCTGCAATAGCGGCCTGGTTTAGTAATCCTTTTTTTGCCTGGGATAAGAGACCTGTTTGCACCCCTGCGTGTTGTTGCAAGATGATAAACAGCAACGACGCTAAAGGATCTCCGCTTTTTTGATAGCCCACCATCAGCGCAACTGCCAACAGCTCGCCTTCGGGGGTGGTGTCAAAGCCGCCTAAAACATGGGTCATGTCGTGAAACAACAGTCCTTCGTGGATGCCCTTCTTTTCTCCCGGAAAGGCGTAGTGCTGCTGCTGATAAAAGTGCCAAAACTGATAGCCCAAGGTCTCTGAGGGCAGATATTGCAGCTGCTGATATCGCTGGGCCAGTGCCTGATTTTTCCAAAGCCCTTGATAGGTTCCTATGCCGCCGATCAGCCATCCCCATCCCCGTCGCTGCCATTCATAGCGATACTTCTGGGCAATGAAACCATGCCAGTAAATATCCAGCGCCAGCAGCCGCTCGGCTCCCCGACACCAGAGCCAGAGATAACGGAGCCCTGCTCCCTTTACCTGTAGTATTCGAGCCAGCTGCCGAATCCGCGTAAATGTCTGCCAGTCGCGGCGACCCTCGGCAACCGTCAAGACGACCAACGCCTGGATCAGCTGCTGCCTCGCGATCAGATCCGGTAAAGGCACCGTCCATTTTTCTGGAACTAAAGGCTCCAGCCTATCCCAGTTCCAATCTGTGTTAAGCCAGTGGCGTTGGCTAGCCTCAATCAGCCCCCGCGCCGCCCCTGAGCTTAGGTCACCCATCACGTACTTGAGGGTTTGCAGTAGCCGGAGTGATTGCTGGGGAGTAGGCTGGATGAGTTGCATGGGGAGTCTGGTTGGGAGAGAGATGGGGGAGAGGGGGTAGGGGCTGGCCTTGTGCCTGCCCTATTCTGGTGAGGGTGATTGTTCTGGAGGGTGTGATGACTGGCGGGGGACTGATTGCGTTGGCGAATGGCTTGGGTGTGGTAATTGCGGTGTTTGTGGTTTTTAGTCTAGTGGGGATGGCTGCGATCGCACAGCGCTATCTCCGCCTATCTGACCGATTTGAGCCGCTACCTATCCCAGCTGTCCAGGGGGCGAATGTACCACCTCTGATCACCATTTTGAAGCCTTTAAAGGGGTTAGAGTATGAGCTAGCCGAAAATTTACGGGCCTTCGTAGATTTGGCAGGGCCATCTTATGAGGTCTTGTTTGGCGTGGCTGATTCCACAGATCCAGCAGTGGCTCTGGTAGAAGCTTTAATTGCTGAGCATCCTGAAGCGCCCCTACGTTTAATCATGACGACGGCCAAACCAGGCTTTAACCCCAAGATGATCAATCTTCAGGGTTTAGAACCTCACATTTGTGGAGAGCTGGTATTGATCAGCGATGCCAATACGCGACCGCAGCGCGATAGCCTGGTGCGGCTAGCCAGCGTCTTTCAAGATCCAAAAGTGGGCTATGGCTGTGCGCCCTTTTTTGTTCGCCATGCTCAAACATTAGGGTCTCGGCTACGCGCCCTGCACATTGGCAGTCAGCTTGTCTCGTGGATGGGGGGGCTTTATCCTTTGACGGGTGTAGCTCCGGTTATGGGCAAGTGGATGGTATTTCGCCGTCAGGCTCTGCGAGATGTTGGTGGGTTTGCTGAGCTGAGCCACTATTTGGCCGCCGATGGGCTCACCGGACAGCTTTTGGAGCCCTACGGATGGCAGGGCACAGTCATCCCCGACCTGATGGAAATTTCCCTCAACCATTGGACGCTGGCTGACGCCTGGAGCCAGCTGAGTCGCTGGGGACGCTTGATTCGCTTTTTATTTCCCCTGGGGCCGCTCAATCTGTTGGCCTGGAATGGCTCTTTTTGGTGCCTGCTGGGCCTGCTTTGGCTTTGTCTCGGAGCCGCTTGGGGCGGTGGAGCCCTGCTGGTGGCGGGGGTTTCTTGCTGGCTGAGCTTGAGCACGATCTATGCCTGGCGTCGAGGCAATCTTGTCGATCTCTTGCTGTTGCCCCTGCTAGATTGGCAGCAGATAGCTACGGTGGTTTGGGCATATTGTGGTGATAGGATTGCTTGGCGCGATCGCAACTTCCAGGTCACGTCAAACGCGCGCATCGTCGATAAAGAAACCTGAACTTTATTATCCTTTGAATAGACTTCATCGAAAGTTCATGGCCAGGCTTAGAAGCCCTGAACTAAAGATAGGTTGGGCCATTGCGTGCTACAGTCCACCTGTTGATGGGTCTTCGATTGGGGAAACAAAATTTTCTGTATCAGACCACACTCTTTTGACTGGGGGCCGTCTCGCAAGATCTGAGAGATCTTCACGCCTAATTCTCATGACAACTTTTCCGATTCGGATGTTGACCGGAAGTTTCTTTGTCTTGGCCGCAGCAGCAACCCCCAGCTCAGCCGCCATCCTGATTGGCAACACAACCGGGAACAACATTGTTGAGTTTGATGAGAAAACAGGCGATTTTCTAGGAGAATTCATCTCCTCGTTTGATGAGTTTGTGAGCCCAGACACCCTGGTTTATGGTCCCGACGGTGACCTTTACGTCAGCAGCGGCACGACCCCCGAGACCTCCGCCATCTATCGATTTGATGCCGATACGGGCGAGCTTATTGGCCAATTTGCCACAGGCGGGGGGCTGTTTCGCCCCTACGGACTTGCCTTTGGGCCAGATAGCCTGCTTTATGTCAGCAGCTTTTTGTCTGATCAGATTTTGCGCTACGACGCCGTTACGGGTGACTTTGTGGATGTTTTTGCCGCCCGTGACGGTAGCCCAGCCGGGCTAAACGGCCCTAACGGATTGCTATTTGGCCCCGATGGTGGCCTCTATGTCACCACCCAGGGCAGCGTGGCGGTCAACGGTCAGGCCGACTTTAGCTTTGGCTTCCCGAGCCAGGTACTGCGATATGACATTACTACAGGCACAGGTGAGGTATTTATCCCCCAGCCGGAGCCGTTTCCCAGCAGCTTTGGCTTCGTCAGCTTTTTGGGGCTAGCCACTGGCCCAGACGACGGTGATCTATACGTCAGCGACTTTGCTAACGGGCTGCGCCGCTACGATTTTGATAGTGGCGAAGAGCTGCAAGTATTTGACACCAACTATACGGGCACCTTCCCCAGCAGCAATTTTATCGGCAGTCTTGCCTTTGGCCTCGACCAAGATTTATACACCGTCGGCTTCAATGTGGACAGCGAAGTAGGCTCCCTGCTCAAGTTTGACGTTAACTCTGGCCAGCGAACCCTCTTGGCAAACAATCAGCCAGTCTTGGAGCGCCCTATCGGCTTAGTCTTCCGCCCTGAGATTGCCCCTGCCTCGTCCAGTGTCCCAGAGCCGTTTTTACCCACAGCACTTTTAACAGTGAGCCTCGCAGGAATCGCTTTGAGAAAACGCCAGGAATCTTGAGGCTTGCGCTCCGGCTGAGCTACTCTGTGCATCTGATCATGTGAACAGTAGCTCCCTCACATTGAGTGACGACAAAACCAAGCCTTTCATATAGGCGCATGGCTGGATTATCTGTAAATGTGGTCAGGCGTATTGGTTTAGACGCGTTTTCGCGAAAAATACTCTGAAGTATGGCTGTCCCAATCCCCCGTCCTCGAACAGATGAAGAGAGTTGGATGTTCTCAAGATATAAACTCTCTTCATCTTCTTTTACACTGTAATACCCCATTCTCTGCCCGCTGGCAATAACTATTGTGGTGGCTTCTACACTAAAATCCTGACGAAACATTGAGGGAATCCATCCGCCCCAATGACGGGTGATCAGTGTAAACATATTCCGCTTGGTGAGCCGGTAGCAGTATTGATAATCAGCATCAGTCGCGGGTCGAGTGATGTAATCCATCTTTTTGCTGTTCACCAGTGTTGACCCTCAAACTTGATCAGGGTCAACGCCCAGCGATCTGAGCTTTTCTGCCAGTCTATCAGCTCGTTCTTGGGTTTGCTCTTTGGCTAGCCTTTCTTGCTCGGTATCAGTCAAGCACCAATTACCAGCCGCATCACACCACCTGAGCCAGGGGCCTGGCAATCCTTCGAAGTAACCATCCCAAAGGCCCAGACCAATCTCAAGATCGCTCAGCCAGATCATCGGTGCTTGTGCTTGAACGGGCTGCTCTTCGTATCGGCTGCCGATCAGCTTAAAGTAACGCAGTCGCTGGGTATAGCGGCTGTAGACGAGGTAGTGGGGCACTCTCAAATACTTCTCATAGGCCACCACTTTGCTAGGCGGGGCTATTTTATCAACCCCATCATCGCCACTAGCCGCTTCAAGAAGGGTGTCTGGGCTGCCGTTTGGGCCATTATTTAGACGACCGTCTTCTACCTGGTCAGCACTTTCATAAAATCGGCCCAGGTCTTCTCGCTCTGTGCGAGGTGAGAGAAACTCGATGATGACCGTGGGTGAATACCGCTCTTGCCACACCACGTAGCTGCGCCGAGGTTCGCGCCCGTCGTATAGGCGAGGGACGTCGAGGGCCAAAAACCAATCGGGTCGCTTGTGCCAGAGGGGATGTTGCCCATCGTAGTAAAGGTTGAGATCAGACCCGGTAAATCGATTATCGGCGGCACAGTCTTTCAGGTGTAAGGTGCGGCTCAGCAGCTGGGGCTGCAAATCGTGAAACTCGTCTGGCAAACCGGGCTCCTCTGGAAACTCACTGGGCAAGTCATACATCGTCGGCAGCGCCTCACGGGGCGAGCGGGGTGGATCGGTCTGAGGGATGGAGTAGCCAGTGAGAAAGATCATGAGAGACATAGATGTGACTAAACCCCATCCAGATTGAAACCTTGAGTTTTAACCGTAGGACAAACTATGGGTCTGGATGGGGCCAGGTTTTATAGCTATCATTTTAGGCCATTGGCCAATGGCCTAAAATGATAGCTATAAAACCTGGCCCCATCCAGACCCATAGTTTGTCCTACGGTTAAAACT
>JBCBZL010000161.1:0-10817 GCA_039815385.1 Cyanobacteria bacterium P01_A01_bin.114 | reverse complement strand
TGATGGCTCACTTTCAAGGGATTTTTTATTGAAAAATTTGGTCATCTACTCTGATCGGTTCGTGTCCCCACTGAACAGTCAATGGGGGGCTTTGGGGTATGATTCGGAAAAAGCCATCAGCGCAGTTTCCTGGGCATGCTACCCGCTTTGTCAAGCTAGGACAGACATGCTTAAGCAAGACCATCTGATAGTGCAAAGCCAGTTAGAAAAACTGTCTGAGGTACAGGCCTGGTTTCATCGTTTTTGCGATACCGCCACTCAACCTTGGATAGACGAGGTCTTTGATCCTTTGAATCTGGCCCTGGCAGAAGGGTTTACCAACGCGGTCAGACATGCCCACGTTGATCTTCCTGAGGAAACACCAATTTACCTCGATATCTCGCTCTGGATAGACCGTATTGAAATGCGCATTTGGGATCAGGGACACCCGTTTGATCCAGATGGGCTGAAAGAACCGAAGCCCGGTACCTTAAGTGAAGGCGGGTACGGCTGGTTTTTGCTCAGACGGCTTGCCGACCAGGTGGAATACAAACGCGCTCAAGATGACCGCAACTGTCTTTGGATTGTGAAATACCCAAAGACTTCGTAACTCTGTTTGCCCTCGCTTATGCCTGCTAGCCCAGTCCCTGCCAAATCTGCCAATGATCGCACCGTCTCTTTTCGACCCACTTTTGTCTTTATTGAAGTCTTTGGCTGCGAAGGCGGCATTCAGTCTTATATTCAAGATGTGTTAGATGCCTACCGTCATCTGCCGTTTGAGGCCGCTGATGTGTTTCTGCTCAGAGACGGGCCGGAGTCGCTTCCTGGCTTAGCAGAGCAGGCCTTTCGATTCCACTGTTTCAAATCAGCAGGGGCCATGCAGTCTCGCGTCAAACTCACCCTGGCGCTGCTGGGGCATCTCCTATGGCAGCGCCCCAGCCATGTGTTTTGTGGCCATATTAACCTGGCAGCAATGGTGAGGCAGCTGTGCGGCGGGCTGAGGCTACCCTACACGGTTTTGACCTACGGCAAAGAGGTTTGGTATCCACTGCCGCCTCGAGAGCGGCGTGCCTTAGCCCAGGCCAGCCATATCTGGACCATTAGCCGCTACAGTCGAGATTTGGCCTGCCAGGCTAATCAGCTCAACCCCAAAAAGATCAGTCTGCTGCCCTGCGTGGTTGATGGGGACCGGTTTACGCCAGGGCCAGCCCAGCCATCGCTGCGTCAGCGATATGGCTTAACCGATACCGATCGGGTCTTAATGACGGTGGCGCGGCTCTGGTCTGGCGATATCTACAAGGGGGTTGATGTCACGATTCGAGCGCTGGATGCGATCGCAGCGATCTTCCCAAGCGTCAAATATCTGGTGATCGGGCGCGGCGATGACCAGCCCCGGCTAGCCCAGCTGGCCCAAGAGTTGGGGGTTGCCGATCGGGTGATCTTTGCGGGCTTTGTGCCCACTGAGGATTTGGTCAACCATTATCGACTGGCTGACGGGTATGTAATGCCCTCTAAGGAAGGCTTTGGGATTGTTTATCTGGAGGCCATGGCCTGCGGTGTCCCGGTGATTGCAGGGGATGATGACGGGTCAGCCGATCCGCTCCAAGACGGGCGTTTGGGCTGGCAGGTACCCCACCGCGATCCGGAGGCGGTGGCCGCTGCCTGTATTGACCTACTCAAGGGCGAAGATGCACGCTGTGATGGCAAATGGCTTCGGCAAGAAGCGTTAAATCACTTTGGCTCTGAAGCGTTGGCCAGGCAGCTGGGTCGGCTGATTGAAGCGTTTAAATCAGCTGATCGAAGCGTTTAAAAAAGAGGCGAAAGGCGCTAGCGGAGCCATGCCCCTTGGGCTATAGGGGGAAAGGCGTTAGCGTAGCCATGCCCCTTGGGCTATAAGAGGAGATAGGCGGATGTCAAAATTTGGCCCGTGGGCAAAGTTTGAGGTTATATTCACTCCTTCCCAAAGCTGGACACGCCCCCTGTCAGTGCTGGCAGTCCTTTTTGGCCTGCTCTTGCGCCTGGTGCAGTATGCTAGCAATCGCTCGCTTTGGTTTGACGAAGCCAGCATCGCTTTAAACCTGCATCGGTCTTACCCAGAGCTGCTGGGTAAGCTGGATTATAACCAGGCTGCCCCACCCCTGTTTCTCTGGATCGAAAAGCTGGCTGTGCAGCTTTTTGGGGATAGTGAATATGCCCTGCGTCTGTTTCCGCTGATCGCCGGGTTGGCTGCGGTGGTGCTGTTCTATCGACTGGCGCAGCGGTTGACGACGGGCTGGGTTACGCCGATTGCGATCGCGCTTTTCTCTGGACTCGAGTATATTGCCTATTTTGCAGGCGAACTCAAACCCTACGGATCAGACACTGCCCTGGCCCTGCTTTTATTTCTCATTTTGAGTCGCCTTGACCGTTATCGCCTCAGGTGGCCTTCAGTTCTCCAGGTTAGCCTGATTGGAGCCATTGGCATTTGGCTTTCCTTTCCCTGCGTTTTTGTCCTAGCTGGTTTGGAGCTGTCCAATTTGATCAGGCTTCGCATTTGGTCAGCCTCACGCTCTGACAAACGCCAGTGGATTGCAGGGCGGCTGCCTATTTACGCTACCTGGATCGTGAGCTTTTTGACGCTGTACGGCCTGGTTATTCGCCAGGCTCTCGACAACGATAGCCTGGTCGATAGCTGGGCGACCCGGTATCCCGAGTCGCCCCTAGATGTTCTGTGGGTGCTCAACTCCATGGGGCAATTTTTCTACAAACCGATGGGGTTTGTGGGTATCACCGACGCCATTGGCATGGTGGCCTTTGTCAGCGGCTGCATTTTTCTATATCGCCGCAGTCAGGCCGCTCGGACCACGCTTTGGCAGCTCAACGCACCGCTGCTGCTTACTCTGGCCGCAGCCTGTCTACACCAGTATCCGTTCAGAGACCGGCTGCTGCTCTTTTTGACCCCCTTTGCGTTTCTGATTGTGGCGGAGGGCATTGCGGGTCTGTTGCGCTGTCAGCGCCGCTATTGGCAGGCCCTAGGCGTAGTGACCCTGGGGGCACTGGTGGCGTTTCCCCTAAGCCAGTCAACGGGCAATCTACTGACCCCTTCGCGGTTCTATTTTGACCATGTTCGCCCGGTGGTGCAGTGCATGCAAACCCAATGGCAGCCGGAAGATCGGCTCTATTTATTTCCAGAAGCCCAGCGACAGTTTGAGTACTATGGGCCTAAGTACGGGTTCTCATCAGCTGACTATACTGTTTTGCCAGTAGAGCAGAGCCTTGCCCGCCGCCTGCCTGACCCGCTGCGGGCCCAGTATCAACAGGTGCTGCCCCAGCTGCTGGCAGGCCAACCTAGGGTTTGGCTGCTGCTGGCGTACCGCCGCCCCCAGGCCGAAGCCGCCACGCTCGAGACGCTCGAGCAAATGGCTCCGCTGTTAGCGCGCTGTCGTCAACCCGGAGCCACCAGCAGTCTTTACAACTTCAGCGGACGCGGCAACACAGTCAGTTAGCAGTCAGAAATTCTGCGTCTCTTCTACGGCTCTGCGCCTCCACATCGGTCTTATTCGAAAATTAAAGGCGACGGATCACTCGTTTAACAGGCGACTAGAATGGATATGTGCCATAGACGACTAAAAGACCCTCAGTTTGGAGACCTAGCGTGACTCAAAACGGCCCAGGCGGACTGCAAATCAATTTCTCTGGCGTTGGCTGCTGGCTCACCCTGATCGGTGGGGCATGGCTGATTGGGGCCGTTGGGCTGGGCTGGGTGATCAAGTCGGCCCTAGTGCTGTTTTTGTTGATTGCGATCGCGCCCGTGATCGCCCTGATTGGCTTCCGATTTTGGCTCAAGCGCAAGCTAGTACAGGGGACTTGTCCAGTCTGCAGCCAGCCATTGGCCGGTCTTACCACGGTGCAGACCCCCTGCCCCAACTGCGGTACGCCACTTCAAGCCACCCGCGAGGGGTTTGCACGCGCCACTCCCGAGGGCACTATCGAAGTGCAGGCCATCGAAGTCGAAACCCAGGCTGCCACAGTCGAAGCAACAGAGGTGCAAACTCTGGATGTGGAAGTTAAGCAACTGCCCGACGCAGATTAACCCATCTTTCAATAGCCTTAGCTTTGGCCTAATAACGAGGCACTGACCAGAGCTCAGCCCCAGTCAGTGCCTCGTTGAGTGTAAAAGGCGGCTAGTCTATTGACTAATGGTCATTCTGAAGGGATGGCTGGCCCCGTTGCGATCGCCCACAAAAATCTTGTAAAGCCCCTGATTAAGAACCCCTGGCGATTGGATATTGCCCCCGTCAAAGTCGTGGGCTAAGACGCATTCACTAAAGCCGTTAGGGCCAGTGATAAACAGAGTGTAGTCGCCAGTACCCGACACTTCGATATTTAGAGAGGCAAAGGATTCGGTCACGCGCAGCTGCTGATTGGGGTTGGCGGCAATGTTGCCACAGCTGGAGGCTTGCCCGCCGCCGCTATTGCCAGTTACCTGAATCGGCGCACTTAAAGGGGTTTGGGCCGCTGCCTGAGCATAGACCGGGGCACCTAACAGCGCTACTACAGGGAGCGCTAACCAGACAGGGAAACGGTTCATCATCTTTTTTCTCTGCTCCGCATACTAGATCAAACACACTTTCTGTATATCCAAATACTAGCTGCTCGGGCAACCAGGCTCTGGTAAGGTTTGTGACACTTCCGCCAGTGGGTTTGAGGTAAACCCAGGGCTCAGCCGCCTGCCTATAGCAGGAAAGCGTTTCGTAGGGCGGCCCTAACCCTTTAGGTTTGCCCTAAGCGATCGAGGAATCAGGATGGGCCAGTCGCCTGGTGTGGGTCAATTATCAACAGCGGTTGAGTCATTCCACGCTGATCAGCAAGCTTGATTTCTGACGGCTGACCTGACTCTGACGTTGTCAATTGAGTAGATGCGTTTATAATAGGCTGCACTAAACTGCCCGCAGAATGTTAAAACAAGGGCAATCTGGCTCGCATTTAAGCCTCGGCCCTATCCAGACCTGTTGTTCGCTCTACGGGAAAAACTCAAGTTTTCGAACTGGATAGGGCTTAGCCGTTTTTCATTGACGGGCCTTTAACCCGTTTGCTAATCCATCAGGTGACTACGCATGGTTCAGCCTACAACATCACCCCAGAGAGATCCCCTCGAGACGATTGATGTTGTCCCTGAGCCGACGCCAAGCACTCGCCCAGCGCTGCGACGACGACTGGGTGCCTGGCTAGCAGAGGCGGGGATTTTGATGGCAAGCGGCCTGCTGCCCTTGGGTCTGGGGGGAGTGCTTGCCAACCATGGCCCGCAGGTGCCGCTTAACCCAGCCCTGGCGGTGACCCAAACAGTCCTGGCAAAAAGTATCGGCCTGCCGCGACAGCAGCTGCGTAGCAGAGTCTCCCCAGTCACTAATCTGCTGTGGATCGGGGCGGGGGGGCTACCAATTGCGATCGCGCTGAGCCAGTTTTATGTCTTGACCCAGACTGGCCAAACCTGGCCTAAGCGCTTGCTAGCACTGCGGGTCGTCTCTTTCAACACAGCTGAGCTGACCCGGCAGCAGCTGCTGATCCGCGAGGGCATTCGCTGGGGGCTACCCTTAGGAAGCACCCTCGGCTTAATTTTCTTGAGCGGGGCTCAGCTGCCAGGGCTGTGGCTGCCAGGGCTATTTGGCCTAGGCCTGCTGACCGAGGGCGCAACCGCGCGTCTGAATAAAGACCGACGGGCCTGGCACGACCGAATGGCAGGCACTCAAGTCGTTGGTAGCAGCAATGATGTGACCCTGACCTACCATGTTCCCCCCGAAGATATTTTTGAACCCGCTCCCCCAGTCCCCACGCTGAATGGCGTCGAAGCTGATTTGGACGCCCGTGACTTTTTAGACGGGATGGCTGCTGAGGCTCCGGCTATTGACGCAGCGAACCTGTTGTTTAGTGAACAAGAAGGCGGTCTTACTTCAATTGTGCTGGTGCCGCACAAGCCTCACTTGCCCGTCAGGTTGCCTCGATGGCGACCGCCTCGCTTTAATATCAGCCAGGCTGCCTGGGGCGGGGGCTTACTCCTGCTGGTCACCGCTGGCGTCGGAACCCAGTTATATACTCAACATCAGGTCAATCAGCGCAGCCAGGTGAGTCAATCTAACGAGCTGTTTTTATCTTTGGTGCAAACCCTGATTGAGGCCCCCGCAGACTCCCCCAAACAGCGAACAGCTATCCTGACCCTGGCTCAGCTGCAAGATCCGCGCACGATCGACTATTTTACCGACCTGCTAGCTCAGTCGAACGATCCTACCGTGCTCTCGACCCTGCAACAGGCACTGGTCAGCCAAGGTTTAGACAGCTTACCTGCCTTACAAACCCTCAGTCAGACCCTCAGCAGCAATTTGGAGATGGCCGCCACCGAGGCTGAGCAAACAAAACTCAGACAGCGGCAGCAAACTGTCAAACGCACCATCGCCCAGCTGCTGACCCTGCACGAAGGCAGTTTGGCTGGACACAGTTTAGACAAGGTTGATTTGAGCCATCGGTCAGACGATCCGTCTTTTCGCCTCAGCCTGGCGCGATTGAATGCAGCGGGGACTCAGTGGCGGAGTGCAGCCCTGGTTGAAGCTAATTTGCAGGGCACTGCTTTTTTTACCCCTGGCGCAGACCAGCAAGCGGGCACATACGATGACCTCATCACCGATTTTAGGGAGGCCGATCTCAGGCAGGCCAATCTCAGCCGGGCCAATCTCCAAGCCGCCCAGCTACAGCAGGCCAAACTGGCCAGCGCCAACCTGAGTCAGAGCAGCCTCACCTGGGCCGATCTGAGTCAAAGTGTTTTGACGAATGCTCGATTAATCGAAGCCGATCTGTCAGCAGCAACCTTGAGAAAAAGCAATTTGGTAGGGGCAGACCTCACCCGAGCCAGCTTTGAGAATGCCAGCCTGGCTAATGCCCAACTTAACCGGATCGAAGCCGCTGAGTCTCAGTGGCGAGGGGCCCAGCTGCAAGACACTCAGTGGCTAGACTCAGACATCAGCAGCGCTAATTTTTCCCAAGCCAATTTGCAACAGGCTAACTTTCAGGGCAGTACGCTAAAGGGAGCTGACTTCTCTAATGCCCAGTTGCAAAATGCTAATTTTCGCAATACTGATCTGAGCAACACCATCTTGACCGGGGCTAACCTCGACGGGGTTGATTTTCAAGGGGCTGTTCTACGCGATCGCAGCGTTGCCCAACGAGATAGCTTCATCAGCATTGCCCCCCATGACGAAGAGACAAGCGGCCTCGAGGGGGCCGATTTTAGCCGCGCTGTTAACCTTGACCCAGAGCAGCTGACTTATATCTGTAGTCAGGGGGGAGTCCATTCAGCCTGTCAGAGTTTTCGGTGAATAGGGCATCTGTTGGGAGTTGGAAAATAGGAGATTAGGAGTTAGGAGTTAGGGGCATGCAGCGGACTCGTTTGAGCATGCTGGTGAGCCAAACGGGTCAGCGGCTAAGTCAGTGGGTATTTAATCCGTGGCGGCGGCTCTCACTGGTGGCCATCAGTTTGCTGTTTGGTAACTTTTTTGGCAGCGCGATCGCAGCAACCGCTGGGCAAGCTGCCAAATTGGATATTGTCATCGCGGCCCTGTTGCTAGCCATGGTAGAAGTCATTAGCTGGCTGTTTTACCGAGGTCGCCTGGCTGAGCCAACGCAGCAGCGCCCCATCGTGACTGACCTGCTCCATGCTTTCAAACTGGGCATGACCTACAGCCTGTTTGTGGAGGCATTTAAGTTGGGGAGCTAGGAATAGAATAGTTTTGAGTTTTGAGTGCTCAGTTTTAAGTTGACGATTAAGTTGATGATATTGAATCAACCAGCACCCGTTCAATAGAATCACACTAAGAACTTCTTCCTCAAATAACTCAAAACTCAAAATTTAGAACTCACTCAGTTCTCATCCTCGATCGATCTGACAAACCCTGACTAAATTCTGAGCTCGCTGACAAATCACAGACCAGTTTTGGGCTTCAATGTCTGCCTTAGGAAACAGCGCACTAGATAGGCCCACCGCGATCGCACCGGCCCTTAGCAAATCAGGGGCCGTGGTTGGGTTGACTCCCCCGGTTGGAATCAGGGGAATGCGCCCTAGGGGGCCTTGCAAGCTGCGGATATAGGCAGCCCCGCCTAAGCTGCTGATCGGGAATACTTTGACCGCAGCCGCCCCGGCCTGCCAGGCAGTCACCACTTCTGTTGGGGTCATGGCCCCTGGCATCAGGGGAATGCCCTCGGTCGCTGCCAGGTTTAGCATCGCCAAAGACGTGTGGGGGCTAAAGGCAAACTGGGCACCGGCTGCGATCGCAGCTGATAGCGCTTCAACCGAAAGCAGCGTTCCCACCCCGACGCGACAGTCGGGCAGCGCCCGCTGAATCTGCTGCAATAGCTGCACTGGCTGCGGACTATTCCAGGTGACTTCAATCAGGTGAACCCCTCCCTCAGCCGCCGCCTTTGCCATGCTGACGCCGACCTCAACTGTCGATGCCCTGATCACCGCAATCAGTCGATGTCGCTGCAAACAGTCTCGCCAGACCCTCTGAGAAATCTGATCGGAAGATACCGAGTCAATCGGCTCGGAGGCTTGTGAATGGGTAGTCATGCCTGATTAGAAAACAAAAAGGTCGAGGGCGTACCCTCGACCTTTTAAGCATATAAGCGCTAGAGACAAATCGTCTGTCAGCCTCACTCTCTCGGTTAAGACCTCGGTTGAGACCTCGGTTAAGCCCGACGCAGTGCTAGCGCAGCTTAAACGATACTGGCCATTTTCACATCGTTAGAGGCCAGCAGCTGCTGTAGCTCATCAGAATCAACCGTTTCTTTCTCAACCAGCATGTCGGCAAGCTGATCCAGCACAGAACGATTGTCATTCAGCACCTTTTTAGCACGAGTGTAGGCTTCGTCGACCAGCTGACGAACTTCAGAGTCGATGGTTGCCGCTGTCTTTTCAGAAAAGTCACGTTCGCTGGCGATGTCGCGACCCAGGAAAGGGTTACCCTGTTGGCGACCCAGCGCAACCGGCCCCAGCCGCTCACTCATGCCAAAGCGAGTCACCATCTGGCGGGCTACTCGAGCAACTTGCTGCAAATCATTGGAGGCCCCGGTGGTCACTTCCTCTTCGCCAAAAATAATTTCCTCGGCTAGACGGCCGCCCAAGGCCACCGCCATCTGATTTTGCAGATAGGAGCGAGAGTAGAGTCCAGATTCTAGACGCTCTTCACTGGGGGTAAACCAGGTTAAGCCCCCGGCCCGACCCCGTGGAATAATGCTGATCTTTTGCACCGGATCGTAATCAGGCATCAGCGCGCCCACCAAGGCATGGCCCGCCTCGTGGTAAGCCACCAGCGACTTGCGCTTTTCGCTCATGACCCGGTCTTTCTTTTCAGGCCCGGCCAAAACGCGATCAATGGCGTCGTTGACCTCATCCATCGAGATTTCAGTCAGGTTGCGGCGAGCAGCCAAAATGGCCGCTTCGTTTAGCAGGTTTGACAGGTCGGCCCCGGTAAATCCAGGGGTTCGCCGGGCGATCTTCTCAAGGTCAACATCTTTGCCAAAGGTTTTACCCCGAGCGTGGACGTTGAGAATCTCAAGACGCCCTGAGTAATCAGGACGATCAACCACCACCTGACGGTCAAAACGACCGGGGCGCAGCAGTGCCGCATCTAAGACATCGGGGCGGTTGGTCGCCGCAATGATAATGATGCCAGTATTGCCCTCAAAGCCATCCATCTCAGTCAGCAGCTGGTTAAGGGTTTGCTCACGCTCGTCGTTACCGCCGCCTAGGCCGGCACCCCGCTGACGCCCCACGGCGTCAATCTCGTCAATAAAGACAATACAGGGGGCATTCGCCTTGGCCTGTTCAAACAAGTCTCGGACACGGGAAGCCCCCACACCCACACACATCTCGACAAATTCTGAACCTGAGATCGAGAAGAAGGGAACCCCAGCCTCACCCGCAACGGCCTTGGCTAGAAGGGTTTTACCTGTACCTGGAGGCCCTACCAGCAAGACCCCTTTAGGAATCTTGGCCCCCACCGCAGTAAAGCGGTCAGCATTCTTTAAAAAGTCGACGACCTCAGCCAGCTCTAGCTTGGCCTGATCGATACCTGCCACATCACCAAAGGTGACCTGGGTCTGGGGCTCCATTTGGACCCGAGCCTTGGATTTGCCAAAGTTCATGGCCTGACTGCCGGGGCCACTCTGGGCACGACGCAGCACAAAAAACAGCACCACCAGCAGTAAAACCGGAATCAGCAGGGTACTTAACACCCGTACCCACATGCTGTCGTCGTTCTGACGTTTGACCGCGATTTCAACATCGTTTGACGTCAAGATGTTAACCAGCCCAGGGTCACCGGGGAGGTTAACGATGACTTTGCCAGTCCCCTCAGGGTTGGAAAATCTGGCTTGGGAGCGATCGGCGCTGATATCTACGCGTTCGATTCGCCCTTGCTGCACTTCATCAATGAAGCGGCTATATCGCCACGAATCAGTTTCCTGTCGCGGCTGATCAAAAAAGGCTGTTGCGAGTGCAATCACCACAACAGCAAGTAATACATATAGTCCTGCGTTTCTCCAGCGCTTATTCACCGGGGGTAAGCCTCCTAAACAAGTTTGGGCTTGATGCCACCATGATCCCCTAAAGTCAAATGGGATGATTATTAACTTATGTTAACGCATTTCAGGATTCTGAGAAGCCGGGGTTAGAAGCGAGGGTTAGGTAGCTGAGCCTCACGCAGTGCTTCGAACCCTGAATGGTTGGGGTCATATCCTAGTTTAGTGCTCTGACAAAGGACTGTGCGAATCGGCAGGATTTCATTGACACAGTTAGAGTAAGCCAGTGCTTC
>JBCBZL010000331.1:0-5230 GCA_039815385.1 Cyanobacteria bacterium P01_A01_bin.114 | reverse complement strand
GATTAGCGCATTGATGTCATCAACCGGCCAGACAGGGCAGTTAAGTCGGCGACTCAGTTCAGCAACGCTCATATCATCTAAAAAGTAAGTGTCTTCTAACGTCTGACTATCTGACTTTTTAAGCATCAAAGCCGGTAAGACAATCCCCGCACCCAAATCACGGCCCTTTAAACTTTCATCGATATCTTGGCCAGTCAGCAAGCCTGTGACAGTAATCGCCTGCCCCCAGTATTGGCTGCTTAGGGCAGCTAGCTCGACCGTAAGCCCCTCAATCAGATTGAGGCGGGTCAAGATGGGCTCAAACGCTCTCTCAACCGCGTTCCCCACAACCCAAGTCAGTCGGCGAGGGGGGGCAACCTGGGTCGGTAGCTGGGTGGCTAATGTTTCAAACTGCTTTAGAAATAAGCGAATCGAACCCACCCCATTGCCAATCTGGGGATAGGCCTCATAGTGGCTCTCAGGCGGCAAGGGTTGCCGACCGATTAAAAACCACTCGTCAGCCAGCCAGGCAAAAGTACTGTCAAGCGTAGACTGAAACTCGGTTTGTAGTGCCTGCACCTGGGCGATGACTTCACAGGCTTTATCGGGGGCCACTGGCGTTAACTCATCTTGATCGGGGCGAAACCGAGTCAACCCCACTGGCACCACCGCAGCTGAAATCACCGCAGGCACCTCCCCCGAATGAAATGAGGCCAGATCCCTCAAGGTTTGCTCTAGGTGAGGGCCATCGTTGATACCGGGGCACACCACCACCTGAGCATGAATTTGCAGTCGATGGGATTGAAACCATTTCAACTGCTCAAGCAGTAGCCCTGCCCGCGCATTCTTAAGCAGACGGCTGCGCACCGCTGGCTCCGTCGCATGGACCGATACGTACAGCGGCGACAGCCGCATCTGAGCAATACGCTCCCACTCGGCAGGGGGCAGATTGGTCAGCGTCAAATAGCTGCCGTAGAGAAAACTCAGGCGATAGTCATCGTCTTTAAGATAGAGCGTGTCGCGCTTACCCGGCGGTTGCTGATCAATAAAACAAAACGGACAGCGATTGTTGCACTGCAAGAGCCCGTCAAATAAAGCACTCTCAAACTCCAGACCCAGATCTTCGTCAACGTCTTTTTCAATTTCGATCTGGTGCGGGTTGCCCTGAGCGTCAACCACCTCTAGGTCAAGCACCTCATCGGCACACAGAAAACGATAGTCGATTAAATCTCTGGGTTGCTGACCGTTGATAGCAACGACCTGATCGCCAACCTCAAAGCCAATTTCTTCAGCAATTGAGTCGGGAAACACCTGAGTAATCTTGGCTGGACGAATTGACTGACTACGCGCGGCCATCACATGAAAAGGCTAAAACGATATCCATCTCCCATCATTAAACATTTTGCAGCGAATGCGTGGCCACCCCCGCCAAAATTGCTAGACCGAAGGCCAAGCGGTACCAGACAAATGCCCAGGTGCTGTGGCGTCTGAGAAACTGAATTAGCCAGGCAATCGCCATATAAGACGAAATCACGGCGGCAATCAATCCACCGATCAGGGGTACAAGGTTACTGCCAAGGCCGGTTTCTAAAAGCCCTTTGAGCTCTACCAAGCCGGAAATCAAAATCGCTGGCATCCCCAACAAAAAAGAAAATCGCGCTGCCGTATCACGCTCTAGGCCCATAAAGAGACCCGCTGTTAAAGTTGAGCCGGAACGAGACACCCCAGGGACCAGTGCCAGTGCCTGGGCCAAACCCACCCCAATTCCATCGCCCATGCCCAGCCGCTCAAACCCCCGCTGGCGCTGCCCGACAAACTCGGCAATGCCCAGCAAAATGGCCATCACAATGGATGTAATTGCGATCGCAACCGTAGACCGCACAATCGACGTATCGTAATTGGGCACAAACAGCTTAATTGCCAAGCCACACACCACGATGGGAATCGTCCCGAGCACAATTCCCAACCCGAGCCGAAAATCAGGAGAGCGATATTGGCCCTTAGCACCCGCCCGAATAGCATTGACAGTCACTGACTTAATATCTTTCCAGAAATACCAGAGAATAGCTGCCACACTGCCCAGCTGAATCGCAGCCGTAAACGACACGCCAGGGTCACCCCACCCCAGCGCCACTGGCACCACCTTGACATGGGCAGTACTGCTGATCGGCAAAAACTCCGTCAGCCCTTGCACAATACCAATCACAATCGCCTGCACCAGATTGATATTGGCAGCAGCGGTATCTGCCGCTAGCAGCGGCGAGATGAGCGTTATAAAGTCAAACATAAAAGTTCCAAACGGTTTTAGGTATTAGGTTTTGGGAGTTAAATGTTAGGTGTCAGGCATCAGGTGATGGGCTGCACCACAAGCTTTGCTGAACGGCAACGGTCATAGAATCTCTTCGCCCTTCGCCCTTCGCCCTTCGCCCTAGACAAGGCATGGCTGACGCTAGTACCCTTCGCCTTTCCCCTTAACCCCATCATTTACAAAACAAAACATCCAGCAAAGTCTTACTGGCGATTTTACCGATCAACCGCAAAAATCTAGGGGATTCAAGCGGACTTTATGTCGCTAGCGACAGGTTTGCCCAACTCGACGACCTTAAACCGCCCTACCAAAATCAACAGATAAGCTCTCAAACCTAGGCACAAAGACCTATTTGACAACTCCACATCTAAAGCTCGCCTTAAGGAACCGGGCCGATAAGGCGTCACCGCTTACTTTGATTTAGATAAGTCTTTAACGAAGTCAGAGTAGTGCCTTGAGAGGCGGGCTCCCAATAATAAAGCGTGTTATCTTAACAATAGTTAATCATTCTCATAAACCCGTTGCTAAGCCTGTCTAAGCCCTTGACTCCAGTTCCTGTTAAGCCAGTTTCCATTAAGCCAGAGGCTACCAAGGTGGCTGCACCTTTTAACCTCTTGGCATCTGCCGAACCTCGACTACCTGCCTTTTTTGCGGCTGCTTTTTTAGTTTCTGTCCCGGTATTTTTCCAGGCCCCGCTGGTGCGATCGCAGCCCTGGTTGAGCTTGCTCCTAAGTGGGCTGCTCTTCTTCAGCGGGCTCCAGATGCTGCAGCGGCCACGCCTTAAGCTTTGGGGTGACCTGGCCATCGGGTTTACCTGGACCTGGTTAGCAGGCAGCCTCTACTGGGGATGGTTTCGCTGGGAGCCGTTGATACACTTACCTATAGAGGCGGTTGGCCTACCCATCGTCTTGATTTGCTTATCGCTTAAGCAAGTTAGAGTAGGCAGCTATTTTTATCTAGGTTCTTTACTCGGCACGGCCCTGACAGACCTATACTTCTACTGGGTCGGGTTAATTCCCTACTGGCGTCAGTTGATGCGCGTTGAGCCTGCCGACATCTCTCTCGTTTTGCAAGCTGCCCTAAGTCATATTCAAAATCCACTGGCTATCTTTCGAGCAGGGATTTTACTGATTGTCTTGATTGTCCTCGGTACTTTACCGATGGCCTCGCCTAAAGCTCACTGGTGGGCATTTTCGGGGGCTGTTTTGAGTACGATTGTCGTAGATGCCTTATTTTTAGTTGCCTCTATGCTCGCCTAGGAAGTAATCTGGGCAACGAGCAGGGAGTCGTCTGGGCAACCGACTTTTGGGTACCTGGCCAAACACTGACGCGGCGTTT
Source organism: Cyanobacteria bacterium P01_A01_bin.114 (assembly GCA_039815385.1). Classification (GTDB taxonomy): domain Bacteria; phylum Cyanobacteriota; class Cyanobacteriia; order Phormidesmidales; family Phormidesmidaceae; genus SIO4C1. The sequence continues at coordinate 1,605 of JBCBZL010000331.1, read as the reverse complement.
TAGGCCCACCGGTTGAGCGGAAAACACTTCCTTCGGTTAGCTGAAAGCGACTCCTTAAAGGTGATAGCATGATGCCCAATATGCTTGTTAAAGTTTTTGACAAGCGGTGCTGCATTTACCTGTCAGTGTCAGTCAACGAGGGTACGCTTTATACGTAGGTAGCCTGCGTGTGAATCTGGCATCCAACGATGACCGAGGTTAGAATAAGGGCTTTATTTGGGCGATAGGGACAAATCGTGTCGAATTTCGAAAGTAACGCACAGCCAGGGCCCTATTTGGTGCTTAAGACCGACTCCGGGCAGCGCCATCTGTCATTGATCGGCAGCAATTGCTGGACGGTCGGTCGTAGCGATGACAATAATTTTGTTTTGCCAGACCGTTGGATCTCCCGAAATCACGCCATGCTCCAGCGCATGGAAACAGGTGAGTTTTACTTAATCGACCTGGGCAGCCGTAACGGCTCTTTTGTCAATGGTCGTCGCGTCAGCGTCCCCGTTACCCTCCACAACGGTGATGCCCTAACTTTTGGTCAAACTGACCTGCGCTTTTTCTGCCCCTCTGCCGAGCCGACCAGCCATTCCCTGTCTGGAGACTCCCACGACTTTACGGCGACGGCAACCCTACATGTGCGACGGTTAATTTCGGTGATGGTCGTTGATATCCGCGACTTCACCGTCATGACCCGACAAATTGATGAAAAAGTTCTGTCTGAGGTGATTGGCACCTGGTTTCGCCACGCGGGTGAGATCATTTCTGAATATGGCAGCTGGGTTGACAAATATATTGGCGATGCCGTCATGGCGGTTTGGATCCACGGCACCCAAGAAATTGAAGCCCAAGAAATGCAGCAAATCGCAAAGGCGATCAATGCACTTCACAAAATGACCAGCGAACTCCACCAAAAGTATCCGCTCCCTTTCCCATTGAGGGTCGGAGCCGGAGTGAATACAGGCTATGCCATGGTGGGCAACACAGGCACAGGCGATCGCCCTGACTATACGGCCCTGGGGGATACCGTCAATGCGGCCTTTCGGTTTGAGACGACGACCAAGCAGCTGGGCCTTGATATCGCAGTAGGTGAAACAACCTATCAACATCTCACCAAGCTCGGGGCCGACGAACAAACGTTTAAGCGCTATTCGGTCATGATGAAGGGGTACGACGCCCCCTTGGTTACGCACGCTTGCACCTTCGCTGAGCTTGATCAGTTTTTACTCGCCTACGAGCACAACCCTTCAATACCGGTTAAGTCTTAGGGCACATCATCAATTAGCCCTGAAAAGCTTGTAGCGTAAGGCATGTAGCGCCCGCCCCAACTAAACTCGCTTGGGCCTTGACGCTTTGTATATTCAGGCTTTCAACCTTTAATTGATGACAAGCCCTAGTAAAAAGTGCGGGCAGCTAGGCAGTGTGGTTAGGCATTGCGGTTAGGCAGTATCGAAGCGGGATGATAACCCCCTCTCTCCTAGAGCACTTTTCCAAATGAACCCGTTATCTAGGGATCTCGTAGCTATATTGGGCAGCGAAAATGTTAGGCTCTAAGTAATGCTGTGTATTAGATTTTGACTAATCTAACAAAGAAAAAATGAAAAGAATTTTTAGCCT
>JBCBZL010000202.1:0-9366 GCA_039815385.1 Cyanobacteria bacterium P01_A01_bin.114 | reverse complement strand
GGATCTTCTACTAACTCAAAATGCTCGGCAATGCTACTCTTTGGCTTTAGTTTCATTGGCAGGTAAAGATAGAACCGGTATGTTCATCAACCCTACAAGCTCAATTAAACACTGCCAAATTTAAGATGCGATTGCCCTACCCTGCTTAGGATCTTGATATCCCAGTACTAGCTTATAGTGCAAAAGCTCGTCACAGATGACGATACTGCCTTCTCTGGGCGAGTCAAATGCATTAGTCGTAAGTTGCCCGGTTTGATGTACCGCGTCTAATTCAGGGAAATGATAGTCGGCGATCGTATAGTCCTTGCGTTCTTCTCGAACAGCATCCTCAGCCAGGGTCAAATCTACCTGGCTTTTCTGGTTGCGTAAGGCCAGTTCGCTGGCGGTCCGAGCTAGCCTGACCAAATCGCGCATGACGCCCCCGCTCTTTTCACAGAGTAGCGCCAGTGCATCAGCGGTAAACAGCTCCTGATAGCTATCACCGAGCTTATCCAACCGCTTTTGAATCACTGAAGCTAGAATATGCCGACCTACTGAGTCAGGCTCATCGGTTGGGCGAGTATTTTCGTCACACTTAAAGACGGGAATATTTGCCAAATCTAAACATTTCTCGAAGCTTTGCATCGGTTGACGAAAAGCTGGAGAATAGCGCAAGGAAATTGGAATCGCATACACAATATGACAGTCTAGATCGGTCATCAAAGTGCTAGAAAACATCTCTAATGAAATTCCATAATCCTTGCGATCTAACCCATCCACAATCACGAGTAGCTTGGGCTTATCTTGTTGTGCTGCTGCAATAATCGCATTGACCTTGGCGACGATCTCGCTCAGCGCGGGGCGCACCTCTCGTATTTTCGTGGCCTCTCGCTGGAAACCAGCCTTCAATAATAGACCTAGGTCTGCGAACAGTTTAGGAAGCTGTAGCTGACCGCTCCCCGCCACTTTGTCTAGGTAGGTCACTTTCGCCAGACTTTCTAACAGCCCCTGTTCAAGGTTGCGAGGGAGATACCAGCCTCTGTCTGCCAATCGTTCAACAATGGTCATGCCGATCAGCACCACGACCTCAGCGTAACCAATGGTGAATTTATCCAGAGCGGCATCTGTATCCACCCAAACGACGGTATAGTCAGCCAGACACTGCTGCTCTAATCGCCTAAGTTCAGTCGTTTTGCCGCCGCCTCGGTGACCAGCTAGTAAAAACTTAGCCGCCGTATCCTCCATCGCCAGCAGGTTCACCAAGTTGTTGACTGGACTGTCTTCTCGCCGTACATAAAAGTTTTGAAGTTCCTTATCCGTGAGCGGCTCGTCGGGCTTAAAGAGTTGATAAACAGGCTTCCAAAAGCGGATGTCACTCACTGCGGTTATAGCTCTCTGATATCAAGTTTCTTAAACACAAGCATATCTATGATTTCAAGCGCTGACCAGATTATTTCGTAACTTTTTAAGGTTACGATAGGCTGATTAATCTATAACCGACTTTGGTGTCCGCCGTGAGGTAAATTTCGAGGTAATTTCCACCATGAGCAACTATTCAAAATTTGGAGAGATTTCCCCCACAGCCTATGCTGACGCCTTGGGGCGGGAGCAGTTTATGGATATGGGAATTCGGGAAATGTGGCCCCGCATCCCTCGACTGGCGGGGCCAGCTTACCCAGTGAGCTGCGCACCGGGCGATAATCTGATGCTGCACGCGGCGATTTATCGAGCCCCGGCTGGGTCTGTGATCGTGGTGCAAGCGGGAGACGTGGACTATGCCGTCTCTGGGGGGAACGTGTGTGCGATCGCACAAAAGCGCGGCATTGCCGGGTTTATCGTAGACGGCGTCATTCGCGACGTGGCCGAGGTGAGAGAGTATCAGTTTCCGGTGTTTGCACGGGGGGCGATGCCCATTCCTGGCAAGAAGCAAGGCCCCGGCACCCTGAATAAACCGATTATCTGCGGTGGAGTTTGGGTATACCCTGGTGATGTTGCGATCGCGGATGAAGAAGGCATTGCCATTGTACCCATCGCCCAGCAGGCAGAGGTTTGGGAGATTGCCAAGCACCGGGCCGATCGCGATACCGCCCAGTCTTTAGAAGATTGGGAAACCAGCCATCGGGCCAAAATTGACCGCATTTTGGCAGATATTGGCTTTGATTCAGAGACATAACGGATCTGCAATTAAATAACATCCCGCTTCTAGGGCGGGTGCTAGGTGCTAGGTGTGGTGATTGGTGATTGGTGATTGGCGTTTTTGAACAAATCACTAGTTACCAACAACGACACCCCTTGGCCTCCAAAAAACCATCACCTAGCACCCAACACCTTGTCTGTTGTCTTATCGTCCTGGGCAGGGCAGAACCTTATTTAATAAACAACATCTCCTGATAGGTCGGCAGTGGCCAAAAACTATCGGCCACCTCGCCCTCCAGCGCATCTGCGTAGGAGCGCACCTCATCCATTAAAGGACGAATCGTGGTTGCACAGTACTGCATGTGCGCTTCTGTTGTTTCAAACTCGTGCTTCTCCAGAGCGGCACTCAGCTTGCCCGTGGCTGCCACCATCGCGTTGGTGAGATCGGCCACCTTCTGAGCGCTCTCCTTTTCAAAGTCGATGCCCAGCCCGCTCAAACTCGCAATGGTGGATGACAGCTTAGATAAGTACTCCACAGCCGCCGGATAAATCGTGGTTTTAGCCATGTTGATGACCAGCTTAGCCTCAACCTCAATAGCTAGAATGTACTGCTCTGAATAAACTTCAAAGCGGCTTTCTAGCTCAACTGGCGTCAGCACCCCGGTTTTCTTAAACAGGTCTTCAACAGATTCTGCTTTGAGAAACGGCAGCGCATCCGCAGTGGTGGGCAGATTTGCGAGACCGCGCTCCTCAACTGCCATCTTGTGCCACGCTTCAGAGTAGCCATTACCGCCAAAGATCACGGCACCGTGCTCTTCCATCACCTCTTTAAGCACTGTGAGAATCGCGTCGTTGAGCTCTGCCCCCGTGGCCAGTTCGCTCTCCAGTCGATTGCCAACCCACTCGAGAGAATCTGCCAGTAGCGTATTCAAGACAATCAGGGGGCCTGACACCGACTGATTTGACCCGACCGCACGAAACTCAAACCGATTTCCGGTGAAGGCAAAGGGCGATGTCCGGTTGCGATCTCCCGCATCTTTGGTCAGCGGCGGCAGCACATCGATGCCCAGATCCATTACCCCTTTAGACTTTGAACCCGTGACAATGCCCGCTTTAATCTGATCAAAAACCTCTTCTAGCTGCGTCCCTAAATAGACAGACATGATCGCAGGCGGCGCTTCGTTGGCCCCCAGTCTGTGATCGTTGCTGGCCGTCGCAATGGCGGCGCGCATCAGCGGCCCATACTTATGAACACCGCGAATCACCGCCCCACAAAAGACTAGAAACTGAGCATTTTCATGGGGAGAGTCGCCTGGGTCGAGCAGGTTGCCCTGGGTTGAGTTACCCACAGACCAGTTGACGTGCTTACCAGATCCGTTAATACCCGCAAACGGTTTTTCATGCAGCAAACACGTAAACCCGTGCTTTTTAGCGGTGTGTTTTAGAACCGTCATAATCAGCTGCTGGTGGTCACTGGCCACGTTCGCCGCTTCAAAAAACGGGGCAATCTCAAACTGGCCCGGGGCCACTTCGTTATGTCGGGTTTTGGCCGGGATGCCCAGCTTGTACAGCGTTTCTTCAACATCCTGCATAAAGACCTGAACCCGCTCTGGGATGGCACCAAAGTAGTGATCGTCAAACTCTTGGCCTTTAGCAGGCGCTTTGCCAAACAGGGTCCGCCCGGCTAGCAAGAGATCGGGGCGCTGGCTGGCAAAGTTAGAATCAATTAAAAAATACTCTTGCTCTGCACCACAGCTAGAGTTTACCCGGGCAACCTCTTTGTGCCCTAAGAGCCTTAAGACCTTGCTGGCGGCCTTATCCATAGCTGCGATAGAGCGCAACAGCGGCACCTTTTTGTCGAGTGCCTCCCCGGTCCAGGAAACAAAAACAGTCGGGATGCACAGCGTTGCCCCGTTGTCTGTTTCCATGATGTAGGCAGGGCTGGTTACATCCCAAGCGGTATACCCCCGCGCTTCAAAGGTGCCTCGGATGCCTCCGTTGGGAAACGAAGACCCATCCGGCTCACCCTGCACCAGCAGCTTGCCAGAAAACTCTGAAATCACCTTGCCATCTCCCTGAACTGAGATAAAGCCATCGTGCTTTTCGGCGGTTAGGTTGGTCATCGGATAAAACACGTGGGCATAGTAAAGCGCCCCTTTGGACGTGGCCCAGTCTTTCATGGCGTTGGCAACGGTATCGGCCACAGACGGATCGAGCTCGTTGCCCGTGACGATCGTTTTTTTGATTGACTTGAACACAGGCTTGGGCAGCGTCGCCTGCATCTTGGGGAGGTCAAAGACATTCGACGCCCATAGATCTTCTAGCCTTGTAGGCGCTTTGGCCGACATCAGCTCCCGATTTGTGATCTGACTAATGGCCTGAACTCTGGCTTCATTTTGACTCATAAGGCTACCTTGGGGACTGACTGTCCTGATGGTAGTCAAAGCGGATCCCTGAAATAGATAGCAGATATACCAAACTCTAGTTGTTTATGCTCAAAGTCAAAGCCACTATGCAGAAATCGCATCGTTTTTCCCTTATCAGTTGATCGCGCCTTTCACGCTGGCCGCTGCCGCCTCTGGATCGCCCGTCGCCGGAAAGATCAAAATACTCTCAATTTTAGGATTGTCAACCAGCGCGTCTAAGCGATGCAGCTGGTTTTCTGTAATCGCCACCCCTGAATATTGTTCAGCATAGGCGAGTTCTTCATCAAAATTGTCATCGTTGTAGACTTGAATAAACGCCCGATCTACATTCCAGTTGTCCCAATCTGCCGCAAAATATCGCTTGCCCCAGTAAGGATTGTGGTGGCACAGATCAAAACTAACGTTTGGGTTGGCAGCTTTCATCTCTGCTTTCATTTGTTTCACAAACGCCGTCAGCTGCTCGGTGCGATTTACCTTGCCAGGCAGGTCTTCATGGTAGCCGAGATAGTCGTCCCACTGTACTGCATCGATCTCTGGATACTTTTGAACAAACTCAACCAGGGCCTGCTTAAAGAAAGCCTCAACTTCTGGAACCTCAACATCTAGCAGGTAGTGATCAACATTGGGGTAGGTCTTGTCTACACCGGGCACAATCCATCGATTGGCAATGGCTGTGTCAAAGATGGGGCTGTTTTCATCTAGCTTAATCCCCTTCTCAAAATAGGCGTGAACCTGCATGCCCTGCTTGTGGGCCTCGTCGATCAGCCAGTCTAGCCACTGATCTTGAAACTGGTTAGGGCAGCTTTCTTGACCAAACGTTTGCTTCATGACGCTGCTGGCATACATCGTGCAGCCGTTGCCCCAGACGCCATGAATGATCGTATTCATGCCCTGCGCCTTGTAATAGCGGACGCGATCGCGAATCATCTGCTCGCTCGCGTTATTCGTCGCCTGATATCGGCTCAGGTAAATGCCACGGATCTCTTTTTGCTGCCAGGGCGTTTGGGGCGATGAAGGAGCAGGAGAAGCAGGGGAAGATGAGGGGGCAGGGGAGTCGGGGGGAGCGGGGGACGGTTGCGGGCTAGGGGAAGCGGGTGGCGGCGGCTCAACTGGGGCGGGGAGCGCAGCCGTTACGTCAGGGATAACAGAGGGCTTGTCATCAGGTGTCTCAGGCTGTAGCTGCTGGGGGAGATGTTGGCGGATGCTCTCGGGCAAACGTTCGGCAATCTTGATATCATCCAGCTGCCGAAAGCCCCAGTAGCCCAGCCCTAAAAAAAGCAGGATGACTGAAAAGGGAATACTTGCACATCCACATCCAGCATTTTCCTTTTTTGGGGTTGGCATAACCGCACTAGTGAGTGTTTATAGCAGCTTCAACTCAGGATGCCCCGATTCCGCATACCGATTCCGTGTGACTTCTGTGTCAACTTTGCATCAACTTTGCTGGCCGGCTGGCCAATCGGCTGGCCGATCGGCTGGTTTATCCCTTCTTTCAATCAGTTTTTCCGAAAAGGGAGCTGGCGTAGCTGTAGGTCATGGCTAGACTAGGTTTATCCAAGGTCACTATCCAGGGTTACCGTGTGCATCTGTAGATTTCGAAACCTGCCTAGTTTGAAACCTTACGCTACCTGAGATTGCTATGGCAAAGCCACCTCTGGCCTCAACTCGCCCGACAAATACTCGCCCGACAAATATTCATTCTATTGATATAAATCCTGATACAGGCTCAACGGGCAAAAATCTGGCGATTCAGACACATCAGCTGACCAAGCGATTTGATCATTACACAGCCTTGCGAGAGCTTGATCTAGAAATTGAGTCTGGGTCAGTTTATGGTCTAATCGGGCCCAACGGAGCCGGTAAAACGACGCTAATCCGACTGCTGGCCATGGCCGAGTCTCCAACGGTTGGCGAGGTTTTTCTACAGGGCGAAAAATTACAGTACGAGCGTCCCCAGGCCAATCTCAAACAGCAAATTGGCTATTTACCCGATGACTATCCCCTCTATGAAGATCTCAACGTATGGGATTATTTAGATTACTTTGCTCGTCTCTACGGTCTTAAAGGGCAGCACCGCACCCGCAGTATTCATCAAGTCTTAGACGTGGTGAACCTGGGGCATAAACGCCATACCCTGATTACGGGCCTCTCTCGGGGGATGAAACAGCGGCTGGGGCTGGCTCGCACCATTATTCACACGCCCTCCATTCTTTTGTTAGACGAGCCTGTGTCTGGTCTTGACCCAATTGCTCGTCAAGAGTTTCGGCAGGTGATTCGTAACCTGCACAGCGTGGGCATGACGATTTTGATTTCTTCCCATGTGCTCAGTGACCTGGCAGAGCTTTGCACCGCCATCGGCATTTTAGAATTTGGCTACCTGGTCGAAAGTGCGCCCTTAGAGACGCTATACCAGCGCCTGAGCCAGCAGCAAATTGTGATTGCCACCCGAGGGGCGCTGCCAGATCTGCAAGCAGAGCTGCGGCAATTTGATGCGATCGCAGAACTTGAGACAAAGCCGGAAGCGGGTCAGGTCAAAGTTCAGTTCTCAGGCAACCCTGATGAAGCAGCTGACCTGCTGCGGGCACTGGTAGACGCCAAGATTCCTCTGTATGAATTTCACTGCGTGCAAGAAAGTTTAGAAGAAATCTTTTTCAAGATTGGTCATACCCAGCCAACTTAAGAATGAATGATACCAAATCCGAATGAAGCACCCCCGATTCAGAATTTGAGCCCGTTAGGGGCGTAAACTTTTACGCCCTTCGGTATCGGGTATCGCGAGACAGGATTTCGTATGGGTTTTAAGTTCTGAGTTTTAAGTTCTGAGTTTTAAGTTTTAAGTTTTAAGTTTTGACTCATCTCCGGAGATAACCATGTTTGGTGCCAAGATTTTTACAACCCTGGGTCAGAAGCCGTTAGATCGTCTAGGCGATCTCAACCCCCAACTCCTGAGGGAGATGCGAGGTCGGCTAAAGCGGTTTCCAGTATTGGTGGCCGTTGGTCTGTCGCTGCTGTGTCAGATTGCAATGATGATCGGGTTTTCCCTGGCTTTGCCAGGGTCGGTGCAGCTAGAAGATTTAAACCTATCTACCTATCCCTCAATGACCTGGCACGGCGCGTCTAACCTAGACCCGCAGCCGCTACAAGACTTCTTGCCCCTAGAAACCCCTAACCGTGACAAACTGCTGACGGCAGGCCTCGTGATTGACAGCGTTAATCCACGGGAACCGCTTCGTGGCGATAAAACCAACGGTCTCGACGCGCTCAATAAAATTCAGGTCGGCGATCGCCTAGTGGCTGTTAATGGGCAGCCAATTACGTTAAATAAATGGCCTGCGCAAGCGTACGACGTAGACTACAACCTCTCAGAACTGAGCACCGATATTAATGAAAAAGTCGTAGGGGCTCCAGGAACTAACTTGACTCCCGAGCGCCTGAAGCTGATTGGCACAGACGTTGAGTTGGATTTATATCGTGCCGGGCAGGGTCGCTTTAAGGTAACCGTGCCTCGCATCGCAACGGCTAATAAACATAGTCGATATTGCTTTGAGTTAGCGGATACCTATACCTGTGATGTAACCCCAGACAAGCAAGCGTACTTGGTCAACTGGTCTAAGTGGTACGGCGATGTCTTTGTTGGCTTAACCGCGCTCATTGTCTTTCCACTCATGGGCGGGGGAATGTTTCTTTTGGCCAGTAACCTGGCAGAAGAAAAACGCCGAGGCACGCTAAACTTCTTGCAGCTGAGCCCGCGCTCATCGTTAAGTATCTTGGGTGGCAAACTGCTGGGGGTTCCTATTTGCCTGTATTTAGCCCTCGGTTTAGTCTTGCCGCTGCAATGGTTTATTGGCTTAAGGGCCGGGCATAATATCGTCCACATGGTCGGGTTTGATATAGCCTTAGTCAGCCAAACCCTGATCTTTTATTCACTGACTTTATTATTTAGCCTCTCTATCTCCCATGCAATGTTGCTGGGGCTCCTGCCGTGGCTGCTGGCCGCGAGCGTCACCACCTTTCAATGGATTCTCTTCCTCTATACGAGCTATGGGGAAGTGTTTCGCAATGCTGACTCCAACGCCCTCTTATGGTCTTTGTTTTTCTCACCCTTCACAAGTCTGGCTTACTTTGCTTTTGAGCAGCCCGTATCAAAAGCAGGTGCCAATATGGCCCTGGGCATTTTCCGTCTTAACTTTACGGAGTATACAATCTTGACACTGGTGCATGGGCTAGGCTGGTGCGCCCTCCTCGGGCACGGGATTCAACGCCGCTTTAGCAATGCTCACACTACACTATTAAAGCGACGGTATAGCTATGGGCTAACCCTGATATTTTCGGCAATTGTGGTGGGCCTAACCGAGGTCAGCGTCAAAAATTATGACCACGGGCTTCATGTGACCCTGTATACCTTATTCGGTTTCGTTTACTGCATCGCTTTGACGGCGGCTTTAGCCCCGGCGCGGCAAACCATCAAAGACTGGGCTAGATTTCGCCACGCTGAGGTTGCCCAGCGACTCCCTTTGTGGAAAGATTTGCTGATCGGCGAGGCCAGTTCACCGGTGGTTGCGATCTCGCTCAATCTCATGCTGGTCACGGGGCTCTTAACAGGTGGGTTGCTATGGTTGTGCAAAGATCTGATTCAAACGAGAACTGAGGCATTAATAGCGACGGGCAGTGTTCTGCTATTTGTCGGTTCGATTCTGTTCATGGTGTTGGTCAGCCAAACCCTGACGCTGTTACCCCGCAAGAAAAACTGGATTTGGTTTGGCATCATGAGCAGCATCAGCTGTTTTATCTTTCCGGCCATGACCTTGGCTTTGAGTGTCGTCTT
>JBCBZL010000222.1:0-8442 GCA_039815385.1 Cyanobacteria bacterium P01_A01_bin.114 | reverse complement strand
GGCTGAGATTAATGAAATTCTTCCCCAGGTGGATATCGAGCCCAGTCCTCGGAGCCCTATCTTCAACGGCCTTGAGAATGCTCGGCCCGTTAGGGGGGACGATGGTTATCTTGAGACAGCCTTTGATCAATATCGCCTGGGGCCAGGGGACGGCATATTCGTCAGCGTGCAGCGCTTTCCCGACCTGAGTTTTCAGGCAACCCTAGATCTTCAAGGGAATATCATTTTGCCTATTCAGGGCGATATCAAGCTCGAGGGCTACTCCTTAGAACAGGCTGAGTTCTTGATTAGCTGTGCTTACGAGCAATACGTAGACATTCGAGAAGTTGACTTTCGACCCTCTTGTCAGCCCTTGAGTCCTCAGGCGTATTCTTCTATAGGGCCAGCTGATGTAGCCCTAACCCTGACCGCCCAGCGCGGGGTAGAAGTCACCATCTTGGGTGAAGTTGAGCGACCTGGGTTTTATCCCTTACCTGAGCCTCGGGTCTCAACGGCTTTGCTGATCGCAGGGGGGGCTAGCAGCAGCGCTGATCTGCGCTCATTACAGGTTCAACGTCGGTTGCGCAGTGGGGAGGTTATTTCAGAAACAGTTGATTTGTTCACCCCGCTGAGAGAGGGGCAAGCCCTCCCTGATCTGCGGCTCGAGAACGGCGATGTGATTACCATTCCGCGCTTAGATCCGGCCACGCTAGACGGTTACGATCGCCATCTGATCTCGCGCTCTACCCTGGCGCAGCCTCAGATTACTATTCGTGTCCTTAATTACGCTGCGGGTGGGCGGGGGACTGCTGGCAACCTAGGGGCTCTCAACGTCGAGAATGGCAGCAGTTTTATAGACGCCATCACCCAGATGGGGATTAACCCCGATCGCGCTAGACTTGGGTCAGTGGCACTGGTGCGCTTTGACCCAGAAACCGGTGAAGCGGTTTCGCTGGAGCTTGATGCCAAAGATGCGTTTCGGGGCGATCCTACCCAAAACCCGCCCCTTCAAGATAACGATGTGATTATTGTGGGTCGTAACTTTATTTCTCGACTCAGCTTTGCATTGGATACGGTCACTCGACCTTTTCGAGATGTTTTAGGGTTCTTGCTGTTTGTTGATGGGGTTTTTGATACCAATGTTTTTGATTGATTTGCCTCATTAACGATTGTTTAACGGTTGTTTTGTAGAGATCGTTTTTAATCTTGGCCAATGCTTATTATCCTTAAGTATTAACCTTCACCAACTTAGACAAACGTCGTAAGATTCGATCACCGGTTGCTAATGTAGATGAGTGCTCAGACTTAGCTCGTTCCTCTCCGTTTTAGCCCCCCCATAGTCTTTAGTCTTTCAAATCTGAACTGTCATGGCATCCCCCTTTATCAAGCGATACCTGTTAGCACTCAATCGATATAAGTGGGCTGGTTTAGCAAGTTTTTTGGCTATTCTGGGTGCGTCAGGCGTGGTTGCTTTTCAACCCCCACCGCCGTCTGAATACTACTCTGAGGTTGTGTTAGTTGATAACTCTCCACTGGTTGCATTTACGGCAACGGGGACTGAGGTTCAGCAGCAGGGGCAGGGCATTATTACTGAAGAACTGCTGCTCTCTGATATTTTGTTGGAGCAAGTGTCTGCCAAACTGGCAGAGGTGGGCATTGAGCTGTCACCCCAAGCCATTGGTAGCAACACCAGAATTGGGGTAGAAGGTACTGACTTTGGCGGGCAGCGAGCCGTTGTTCGGTTTATTTCAGATGATCCGGAGGTGGCTGAGGCCACTCTCAATCTGCTGTTTCAGGCGATGATTGAGCTCAGTCGTCAGACCAACAAAAATCAGCTTCAGGATATTATTCAGGCGCTCAATGAGCGTTTGCCTGGGGTTGAAGGTGAGCTACGCCAGGCAGAGCAGGCGCTAGAGGCCTACGATCGGATCGAAGGGCCCGCTATTCAAGCAGCTCAAACTGGGTCTGTCCTCAATGCTATTTCGGGGGGTGAACAGCAGGCGCGTCAAAATGAGCTGGCCCTGGCAGCCATCCGAGGGCAGATGGATACTATTCAGCAGCAGCTGGGGCTAACCCCCGATCAGGCGTATGCTTCTTCGGCTCTCAGTGCAGACCCGATCATTGCCAGCCTGCGCGCCCAAATTTACGAAACCGAATCTCAAATTGATTTGCTGACGGCCTCAGGCTATCGTGAAAGTCATCCTGATGTTGCTGAGCTTTTTCAAAATCGTGCGGTTTACACTCAGCAACTGAGTACGCGGGCCTCAGAGGTGATTGGTGGCGGTGGCCAAGGGGCCCCTATCCCATCGGGAGATCAGGTTCGTAGAGATAGTAATCTGGATCCTGCAAGGGCAGCTTTGGCCGACCAGCTTGTTGCACTGCAGGCAGAAGCAGCAGCGCTGGTACAGCAGCAAAACTTATTAGCTGCATTTGATCAGCGATATAGGCAGCTGTATAAGGTTCTGCCCAACAAAGAGCTAGAGCGAGAGCGGCTGGCGCAGCAGGTTGCTTTGAAGCGGGCGCTGTATGATCAAATCTTGGCTAAACGGGTTGATGCTGAGGCGGCTGAGGCTGAGACGGTCAGTAGTTTAACCGTCGCCAAGCCCCCCTTTACGGTCAAGGCTGAGCAAGAAGCTCCCAATCCGGTGATGGTGCTATTGGCGGGTGGCCTAATTGGCCTACTCGTGGGTGGAGGGGTCATTTTCCTCTTAGATGTCTTGGACGGCACTATCCGTACAGTAGAAGATTTGGAAGGTCTGCTGCGTGATCAGGAAATTCCTATCCTGGGAACCATTCCCAACATCAAAACGCGGCCTAGCAAGGCCCCTCCAATTTTGCTGCAAGGTGACTCTGCCTACCATCAAAACTACGAGCGCTTCTTGAGCAAACTGCGTTTGGTGGGGGCGTCTGAGGTGAGTGCGATTGGGCCACGGGTGGTTTTGGTCACGAGCACCCGTGATAAAGAAGGTAAAAGCGTCAGTGCTTATAACCTTGCGATCGCATCAGCCCGCGCGGGTCGACGAACCTTACTGGTAGAGGCTGATTTGCGTTCACCATCTAAGGCTCGTGCCCTGGATCTCTCATTTGACCCGCAGATTGTGACTGAGCCGCTACGGTATTACGGGGGGCAGGTTGGCGAAAACATCACCATGGTGCCCACGATTGCAAATCTGTATGTATCTGCTAGCCCGGGGCCTCAGCGGCAGGCGGCTGCGGTGCTAGAGTCTAGCGAAATGCGTCGGTTTTTGCAGGACGCTCGAGGGCGTTTTGACATGGTGATTTTAGACACCCCGTCTCTGAGCAAATGCGATGACGCCCTGGTGCTGGAGTCAGAGGCCGACGGTCTGGTGTTAGTCACCCGACCGGGTGTCACTGAGAAAGCTGTCTTAACAACTGCGTTAGAAGAGCTAGAACTCAACGATGATGTCAGGCTGCTAGGCGTAGTGATCAACGGGGCTGAGGTTTCATCGTCAGACGAAAGCGCCGTGTTAAGTACTGCGGATGAAGATGACTTCGTTATGGACCGGGAGTATAATCAAGTTCCTGTGGGTCCCATCGATTTTTAGCCAAATATGACCACTTACTACTACGCACTTGCCAGCCAGCGCTTCTTACTAGAAGAAGAGCCTTTTGAAGAGGTGCTCAAAGAGCGGCAGCGCCACTACCAATCACAAGAAAAGGTGCTGGACTTTTGGTTTGTCAAACAGCCCGCATTTTTAGAGACCCCTGAGTTTTCGTCAGAAAAAGCACGCTGTCCGCAGCCAGCGGCGGCGGTGATTTCTACCGATAAGCAATTTATTACTTGGCTCAAACTTCGGTTAGAGTATGTGGCTATCGGTGAGTTTGAGGCTCCGTCTGCGACAATTCCAGAGCCTCTAGCATCTTTGGAGTCCGTCGCATAGGCTGGCTGATCACTCAGCTCATTTTCTACAACTCGGCTTGTCTATTCCTCGTTAATGTGGCAAAAGGGTTATGAAGCATCTGTTTGAGAAGCATCTGTTCAAAAAAACGCTTGGCGCTGGTATTGCAGGGTTGGCGACCTTAGTTTCGGGCCCGCTATTAGAAGCCGGCTGGGCACAGAGTTATCCGGCATGCCCACCGCCAGCCGCAGGTGAGTACCTGTTGCTAGTACGGGGGGATACTGAAGCCGAGCGCGAACGTGCCTTATCGGTCTTACCCGCAGATAATCCGGTGGTGGTCTGCAACTACGTGGGTGAGGTCGTGGTGCGTGCCGGGGGGTTTACTAACCTAGAGGCCGTCAACTCTTGGTCTCTCTATCTTAATGACATCGAAGGGTTTGAGACCGTTGTGGCCCAACCTGCCGACAATGCGTCAACCCAAACGGCCAGCTCGCCTGCCGAGCCAGAGGCCCCTGACCCAGAGACCCCTGACCCAGAGACCCCCGACCCAGAGACCCCTGAACCCGTTGCCCAGCCTTTGCCGGCTGAGAACGTGGCATCTGCCCCCACTGCTGGCGCGACCGTAGAGCAGACGGCGGCTTTGCCGACTGCTGGTGCAGCGGTGCCAGACTCAGAGGCTGCCTACGATCCTAAAACTTTGGGTAGCACCTACGTTGTACTGGTTGACTATGGTGAGCAGCCTGAGATTGCAGAATCTGTGCAGCAAACCCTGGGGCAGTCGGTTGGGCTAGCGGTTTATCGTCAGCAACCTTATCTGCTAGCACTGACGACGACTGATTCGACCGCTGCAGCTGATCTATTACAGACGCTGACCAGTGAAAATTACTCGGCTATTTTAGTGGATGGCGAAGGCGTGATTCGCCTAGTCTCGTCGGTTACACTGCCGTAGGGTAGAACGGATTTTACCTTGCAAGCTAATCTTACTTTGCTAGTAGGCGGGGGCTGCCAGGCAGGCAATTACGGCTCCTAAGACAGAGCCAACAATGACTTGCACCGGGGTGTGTCCGAGCAGCTCTTTTAGACGATCTTCATGAAATTCTTTGTCACTAAACATCTCGTCCACAATCTGGTTGAGAATTTTGGCTTGTTTGCCGGCTGCCTGACGGACGCCAGCCGCGTCATACATCACAATAATGGCGAATACTGAGGTGACGGCAAAGGCCGGGCTGGCCCAGCCAATTGTCTGACCAATGCCAAAAGCCAGGGCCGTGACTAGGGCAGAGTGAGCACTGGGCATGCCGCCGGTCTCGACCAAAACCCGAAAATTGAGTTTGTGATGCTGGATAAGCTCAACCACAACTTTGAGCGCTTGGGCGAACAGACAGGCGATCAAGGCTACCACGAGTACGTGGTTGTGGAAGATGTCACTAAAGTTTTCCATGGTGTTAGTAGATAGGCGCGATTGAGATAAGGCGCGATTGAGATAAGGCGCAATTGAGCGGCGCTTACGCTAGTGAGTACGAGCGGTGATGAAGTCTGCGATCGCAACCAGCGGCTGCCGCAGCTCACCCAATGAGACTAACTCATCTTTAGCCGCTTGAATCAACTGCTGAGCCTGTCGTTTTGATTCATCAATACCCCATAGGCTGGGGTAGGTGACCTTTTTCGCTGCGATATCTTTGCCGACTGATTTACCCAGCTCTTCGGGGGTAGACGTGATATCTAAAACGTCGTCCACAATTTGAAAGGCTAGCCCGATGCGCTGCGCATAGCGGGTGAGCTGGCCGACCACGCCTTCGTCAGCGCCGGCTAAAATCGCCCCCGACACCACCGCCACTTCGAGCAGCGCTGCTGTCTTGTGGATATGAATAAAGTTAAGCGTCTCTAGCGATACGTCGGGCTGGCCCTCTGAAGCCAAATCAACGATTTGACCCCCAACCAGGCCCTCTGTGCCAAAGGCTTTGCCCAATCTCTGGATGACGGCTAATACCCTTTCAGCTGGTACATTTTGGGTTTCACGGGCAATAAACTCAAAGGCATAGGCCAGTAGGGCATCTCCTGCCAAAATCGCCACGTCTTCGCCATAAACCTTGTGGTTGGTTAATTTGCCTCGACGATAGTCATCGTTATCCATTGAGGGCAAATCGTCGTGGATGAGCGACATGGTGTGTACCATTTCGAGAGCACAGGCGGTGGGCATTGCCATCTCGATCGTGCCCCCCACTAGCTCACAGCTTGCCAAACATAAAATGGGCCTCAGCCGTTTGCCCCCCGCCAACAGCGAATAGCGCATGGCTTCATAGATTTGTTCGGGATAGGCAACCGTCAACGACTGATCTAAGGCAGTCTCTACCTGAGCTTGACGGACCGATAGGTAGGTCGATAAATCAAACGCAGTTGCATTGGGGGCAGAATCTGTAGTTACCATCAGAGTTAAACGTGAGTGGGCAGGGTGCTGAATGCAAAGTCGAACGTGAATGGATAGACCAGCTACGTTAATTGAATCGCTTACGGTAGCTCAATACAGTATTGTGCAACAACATGGCGACTGTCATAGGACCAATTCCACCGGGGACGGGGGTAATCGCGCTGGCGATAGGCTCAACCCCCTCAAAATCAACATCGCCCACCAGCTTAGATTTGCCAGTATTGGTGACATCAACCCGATTAATACCCACATCGATCACGACTGCACCTGGCTTGACCCAGCTAGGCCCAATCATTTGCGATCGCCCCACCGCAGCGACCAGGATGTCAGCTTGCCGAGTTATTTTTTCTAAAGTCTCAGTGCGAGAGTGGGCAATGGTAACCGTTGCATTGGCTTCAAGTAGCATCATAGCCATCGGTTTACCGACTAGAATGCTACGACCCAAGATCACCGCATGCTTGCCCGCTGGATCAATCTGATGGGCTTTTAAGAGGGCCATTACCCCCGCTGGTGTGCAGCTCCGCAGCCCCTGCTCACCCCTGAGCAGACGTCCTAGATTGACCGGATGTAAACCATCGGCGTCTTTAGCTGGGTCAATTTCATTGAGTAATGCCACCGAGTCTAGATGATCGGGCAGCGGCAGTTGAATCAAAATGCCATCTACCTGTTCATCCTGATTAAGCGTTTGAATCAAAGCACTAAGATCGGCCTGAGTTGTCTGGGCCGGGAGCTGTTTACCAAAGGAAGCAATGCCGACCCGTTCACAGGCACGCTCTTTATTGCGCACATAGACTGCGCTGGCTGGATTATCACCGACCATAACAACGGCTAAGCCAGGGCACCGTCCGTAAGCTGTCTGCCGCTCCTGGATCTGGTTTGCTAAATCTGCCTGAATCTTTTGAGCAAGTGCTTTTCCATTTAGGATTTGGGCCATTATGGTGGTTGGGTACACTGACAACCAGATTACCAAAGGGGGCTGACCTAAATCACCTCCTGATTGGGTGGGTGTTACTCAAACTACAATTGGGTGCCGTGAGGGTCTACTCGGGGTTGACTGTTTGAGTAGGGCCAAGAGTCGGATGTCTACTGCTGCGGCCCTCGCTAGGATAAGAACTCGCTATGACTGTGATTACCAAGTCTGTGATTACTAAGCCTGTATTCGCTAAATACAGCGCATTTTGCTGGCTCAACCTGCTGATGCTAAGTTTGCTGGGGGCCTGCACGCCCCTTGCCGAAACTGAAGCCCCCACCGCACAGGAACCGGCGGTGTCTTTACCCTCTAGTTCATTCGAAAAGAAGTCCATGACAATTGGGGACTTGCGCCAAGACCCTAAGCCCAACCAAACGGTTGAGCTAGAGGGGGTTGTTCGCCAGCGAGTGCCCTTGCTAGAAGGTTGGATTTATGAACTTGAAGATGAAACAGGACGTATTTGGATCCTAACGGACGCGTCTGAACCCGTTCTTGACACACCAGTTTATGTCGAGGGCACGGTGCAATATGAGCAAATTTTGATTGGTGACGTGGATATCGGTGACTACTACATAGCAGAGGATATGGCTGAAGAGATAGCCGAAGGGAACTAATCTCTGCCTCAAGATCATCACACGATCTAAGCAGCGTAGGTTTTGCTGCGAGCCATGGTTGACCTCAGCGGTGCAACTTTCTGTGATTCGTGATGGCATACAGCAGCCTCGAACTCATTATCAATCAGGTATTGATCCAAAATGATTTGGGCTTCTGCCTCTGACGCTAGCTGATAGCGAATGAAGAAATGGTAGGGTGCTTTTCGATACTCAGTAATCTGTGCAGGCTCCCAGATCTCAAGCTTGACACCCGCCTCTTCAGACGTGAGTCGGTAGCATAGGGTTGACGTTTCAATAGGCTTGGACATAGCTTCGGACATAGCTTCTGTACACTGCGTAATACAAGTTATTTTTGATACATTATTTTTTGTTAGCTACAGTGTTCCCTGCTGCGTAAAAAGATACCAGCAAGGCGGGGAGTTGAGTCGTGGGGAATGGAAGGAGGGGCGCTAATCGGCCCTACCCGAGGGGACCAAAATACTGCGGTGTAAAATTGCCGTGAAGGCCGTAGGGAACGTGGTGCTTTAGTTTCAAGCGAGCCAGGGGCGGCGCAGTGATATTTTTAGCGTCTAAGATAGCTAGCTCAGAGCG
>JBCBZL010000199.1:0-9447 GCA_039815385.1 Cyanobacteria bacterium P01_A01_bin.114 | reverse complement strand
ATTCCCGCCTCAGACTGCCTGGGCATCACCTCTGCAGGAGGGATCACGGCTGGAAAGACATCATCCACAGTGAGCGGTTCGACGGCCTCAGCAGCAGGCGGGTTTTCCTCTGTAGAACTATCAAAACTATCCCTAGAACTATCGCCAGCCTCCTCGCTGTCAGGCAGGTCCTGCGTTGCTTCACCAGGCTGCATTGCTTCACCAGGCTGCGTCAGACCGTCCTGAGCGTCACTGCTGGATTCTAAATCGGGGTCTGTATTGGTGTCTGAAGCATCGCCTTCAGCTGCGCTGTCTGCAGGCACGGGGCCCTCAGAAGAATGAGCGGGGGGAACCTCTTCAGCCCCACCGTCTAGTGGGGAGTCACCACTAGGAGACTCGTTGAGGTCAGCCCCTGGCAAAATGGGTAACTCAGAAATAGCCTCAAACATGATTGAGGCCTCAGACTGAATTGAGGCCTCAGACTGACTGAGCAGGTTATCAGAAAAAAGACTAGAACGATTTTGAACCACCTCAACCCGAGGTGGTTCAGGAGGCAGCTCAATAAAGGCCATATGAAACTAAACCTTGGCCATCAAAAAGAGAGCCCAAGACGATCAGGCTAACTCTTACACGCAACAACTATCAGTCTCAGGGAACAAGAGCTGAGATTTTAGTCGACATCTTGACGACCTGGATTACGGGCCGGATCTCCACTCAAAAAGCCAAAAATGAACAGGCCTACAAAAAATGCGACCGTGAGGTACACAACAATCTTTAGGGTCAGCATCAGACATCTCCAAACACAGGTGTCCTCATAATATCTCAATCGCTGTCGTTCCCAATGACAACTTCTTCCACATCTCCCTTTTTATGAGCCTTTTTGTGGGCACTCCTGTCATAAAGTCAACGGTGGCGAAGCAGATCGCATAATCGCCCCGCGACATATTCGCCAAAAATAGATTGTGATATTCAACAAACCTAAGAGTTTGAAGCCATCTTCCAGCATGATTGGGGTGCCAATCCCTGGAATAGGCAAGAATTCCACGCTACCTGAGATACCCAACAGGAGGCCCGATGCAATCAAGAAAATGTACGGTCCCCCGGAAATTTGCCGCCAAAATTTGACGGCAATGGTAGCCCCGATGCCCCCATAGATTAAATAGCCAATCGTTTTGGGCACCCCCAGTAGAATCCGTAGCAGCAGGGTCACCCGAAAAATATCGTCTAACAGCAGCAGGGTCATCAAGCCAGCACAGGCAAACAAAAACCGCCGCTTGCCCAACGGCACCATCGGTAGACTCAGACTAAAAAGGCAGATACTCACAGGCACACACCAAACTATCTCAGTGGCTTCTGTAAATAGCCCCATATAAGGCACAGCGGGCACAGGCTCACTAAAGAGGGTGGTCAGCAGCTCAATCCCTAAACGACGGCTCAGGATTCCTCCGTTGTATTGATGCAGCAGCGTCGTCAGCTTGATATAAAGGGTCAGTAGCAGATAGGGCAGCAACACCACAAGATTCAGCAACAAAGGCACTTTGAAGGAACCTAGCCGTTGTAGGGGGTTCCAAAATAGATCAGATTTATTCATCAATTTGGCAGCAATCTGGCGCGAACATAGTCCATTAATGGCACAGTCATCCCAGATTGGCTCTAGCTGAAGCTTGCGCTTTGTCC
Organism: Cyanobacteria bacterium P01_A01_bin.114; assembly: GCA_039815385.1. GTDB lineage: Bacteria > Cyanobacteriota > Cyanobacteriia > Phormidesmidales > Phormidesmidaceae > SIO4C1. The sequence goes on along the minus strand of JBCBZL010000199.1, from coordinate 7,791 downwards.
TAGCCCCATCAGCGTTTTCACCAAAAGAAACGTCTATGCTAAAGGGATACGTATTTTTGATTGAAGCGGGATCCGCTGGATAAGTTTATGACCTGGGTTCGCATTGTAAGTGGTGCCGTTGCGATCGCAATTGCCCTCATGATGATTTTGCTGGGCGGATGGTATTTTACGATCGGCTTTGGCATCATCGTTTACCTAGGCCAGCGTGAGATCTTTGAGTTAGCCAGGGCAAAAGGCATCAACCCCGCCGCTAAAACCACCTTGTTAGTCAGCCAAGTTTTGCTGATTGTGGCCCATATTGCCCCCCCTGCCGCCGAACCGATTTTATCTTTAGCGGGCACGTTTATCTGCTTCTACCTCTTATTTCAGCCCAAGTTCGCCACCATTGCAGATGTCGCTGCTTCCATTTTGGGGCTTTTTTACGGCGGCTACCTCCCCAGCTATTGGATCCGCCTGCGCGACCTTGGCGAGGTTATCAATCTCCCTTTAGGAGCCTACTGGCCAACCACCTGGCACCTTACCCAGCTTCCCCAGGGCCTGACCACAACGCTGCTCGCCTTTGTCTGCATCTGGGCAGCTGATATTGGGGCCTACGCCTGTGGTCGCACCTTTGGTCGTACGCCCCTCACCAATATCAGCCCCAAAAAAACCGTCGAAGGAGCCTTATTCGGAATCGGGGCCAGCCTGATCGTTGGAATGATAGGCGCTCGGCTACTCCAATGGCCCATTTGGTGGATTACAGGTCTTACCCTGGGGGCCATTATTGGTATCTCAAGCCTGCTGGGCGATCTGATCGAATCCCTGATGAAGCGCGATGCGGGTGTCAAAGATTCAGGCCAGCTGATTCCTGGCCACGGCGGTATTCTTGATCGCACCGATAGCTACGTCTTTACCGCTCCTTTGGTGTATTACTTTGTTACCCTGCTGCTACCAAACCTGCCAGGAAGTTGAGCTCTGATAAGCGCCACTCCAAATGGATGATCCGCAAATTGGTGACCCGCAAATTACGGGTTCACCACAACAGCCCCCTCACACCGGAGGAGCCCAGTTTCTATCGCCAGCGTTTGTAAGCGCGTTGCAGACCCCAAATCCCACTGAAAACCAGCCAAGGCTTGACTTAAATACCCCGTGGCCTGCCCTGACTGCGTTAGCCACTGAGGATGATGCAACTGCAATAACCGACCCGATTCAACACTGAGACCGGCTTTCAAGATAATCGGCTGCTCCATCGGCTGCCCCATCGGTGGGCTGTCAGATGATCTATCTAAGGGATTTATTTCCAAGGGATTTATAGAACTGACAGGCCGACCCGGCAATAAGCTCAATGTCAATGCCCGCTCTCCGATGCAGACTGTGGACTGGCACTGAGTCAGCTGGATAGTTTGGGCCGACCGATGATAAAACTCACTCAGCTCTTGATCCACCGCAGACATTGCCAGCAATGTCTGCCAAAACGTACACATGCCTTCACTAAGCAGCTCTGACTTCAAAGATGCGTTCAGATCAGCCTCAGTGAGCTTGACTTCTCCAGACAGCAAGAAAGACCTTAGCAGCTGTAGCGGCTTCCCTCGAATCACCTGACCCAAATTGATGCGTACCTCTTGAGCAGACAGCCTGATCTGACTAAGGTAGATACCTTGATAAATCGCCTGCTTTGCCGCCAGTGCAACACCCGGAATATGCCCCGAGAGGATTTGCCGATCGGTTCCATCTAGCTGAAACACCAGCCCCTCAATATGCTCAACCTGGGTGTTTAACCACAGCCGCACAGCCATGGGCAGCACCTTACCGATCAGTCGACTCCCCTTGGGTACTGGGGTGTCAACTTGAACTGACTCGGCCTTCTCGTCGATAGACATAGTGCGATCGCGATTCATCAGCCCTATCATTCCACATCTCTGACCTCAGCTGACTAAAGCATTATCGTCTCTGTAGCTCCATCAAGTGCTGCTGGTCAGGTAGGCCCTCCTCCAGTTATCCAAAGGCTCGAAGCCAATGTCATGGTTATTTGACAAAGCTGATCCCGAACCAACTCTTAAAGTCATGTTTTTATGACATTTAGATCCCCAAAACTCCCTTTTTTTCAATGAAGCTTTGATATACAAGGCATTTTACGTCCATTATTCTGGCTAATCGACTTGATCCCAGCACCCTTTTTTGTCAATATATTTTCATAAACTTGATCCCCAAGTTTGAAATACCCGACATACATTCCGGATTTAAAACGTTCTTTTTACAGCAGGAGGCAGTTCACCATGACCAACGGTTCCCGTATTCCCCTTGAAGACTTAACACTACGCCAGCTACGACGGGTGGCCAGTGAGTATGCTGTCTCCCGCTACAGCCGCATGCGCAAAGTGGAGCTGATTGATGCCATCCGCAAGGCGCAGGCTTCTACAGGGCATACCTCAAGCCAGTCAGTTGCTTTGGATTCAACGGTCTCAACGGTGGACGAGATTGAAGGACAAGTTGAAGTAGAAGCCTCAAAGTTTGCAACCCCAGTGATGCAAGAGCTTGCCACCGTGGACGAAGGGTTGGGAGACTTGCCCAGCGGCTATGGTGAAAGCCGCATCGTCCTCATGCCTCGCGACCCACAGTGGACCTACGCCTACTGGGATGTGCCCAACGAGCATAAGGAGGAGTTACGCCGTCAGGGCGGTAGCCGTCTCGCACTGCGTTTCTACGATGTCACTGATATCGATTTCAACTATCAAAGCCCCCACAGCCTTCAGCAGTACGAGTGTGACGAGCTCGCGCGCGAATGGTACATGCCAGTGCCGGTTAGCGATCGCGACTACGCTGTCGAGATTGGCTACGTTTGCGCCGACGGTCGCTGGCTTACCCTGGCTCGATCTGCGCCGGTTCATGTGCCCCCCGTCTATCCCTCTGACTGGATCGAAGATCACTTCATGACTCTCAGCTGGAGTGAAGATCTGCGCGGCAAGACCTTTATGACTCTGGTTCCCCCCAGCAAAAAGGCCGCAGCCGCAGGTGGCACAGATAGCGCCATCTACGACGAAATCTTCTCCAAAGCTCAGTCTATGGAAGCGCAGCGCGTCGCAGGCTCCTTGTTTGGCTCTATGCACCAGGTGCCCGAACAAGCCGTCAGCTCGTTTGTGTTCCCATCAGGGATGGGCATGTGGGCCCTCCCCACCGCCTCTGGTCTCAACATGTCTGGGGTCGGCTTCTCCGCATCTGCGCCACCGGTTCGTCCGCGTCAGTTCTGGCTAGTCGCTGATGCCGAGCTGATTGTCTACGGCGCAACTGAGCCCGACGCCACCGTGACGATTGGCGGCAAGCCCATCAAGCTCAACCCAGATGGCACCTTCCGATTCCAAATGTCCTTCCAGGATGGGCTGATTGACTACCCGATCAAAGCTGTGGCCGCAGATGGTGAGCAAACTCGCTCGATTCAGATGAAGTTTGAGCGTGAGACCCCCTCCCGTCATACCAACACCAAAGAGGAAGCCGTTCTAGAGTGGCTCAATTAGACAGCTGAAGAAGCACCGGGGGCTAGACCCCCGATAGCTGAGCTGCCAGGCCATCAATCTCTAGGCCATCAATCCATTGATCAAACTAGTTGAAAATCGGGGAGGCGCAGGTAGCTGCATCTCCCTTTTTTCTGATTTTTCTGGCCTACAAAACTCGCTATAGTCTAAGTGATGCAACCCAGCTTGCCAGGCTCGGCGCAGAGCTCCGTACTTCTGCTATTTCTAAACCTATGACCCTATGACGCCAGACGATATTTCAGCATGTTTGCAACAGCGCTATACCGATCGCTGTCAAATTAATCCCCCCGATGCTTGGCAGGTTGAGACAGACAATTTTCGGCTGTTAGTTTTACTCTCGACAGACAGCAGCTGGCTAAGATTATTGATCCCAATTGTCCCTATCCAAGAGGCTCAACCCTTTGCGAGCCAACTCTTAGCTGCCAACTTTGACCAGACGCAGCAAGCCCGCTACGCCTTCCATCAAAACGTCCTATGGAGCGTTTTTCACCACGATCTTTCGACGCTCTCCATCCCTCAGTTCGAAGACGCTATCGACCGCCTTCTGACAATGAAACAGGAAGGGCTTGAACCCTTTTTTAATCAACTGGTCGAAGCTCAGCTCAGACAAATCATCAAAGCCGCTAAGCTGCAAAATCAATCTTTAGAAGCCACCATGCAAACCGTCGATCGCTTTTATGCAGAGGGGATGATGGGCGATCTGCAAACCGGCAGCTATCAACAAGCTGCCCTCTCCGCCTGGCGATATCAGCTAGAACGCCTCTGGCCTGAGGTCAATGTTGACCCACCCGGAGATGAGCGCTAATGGACATTGCCTCGCAGATCAAAGCCGACTATCAAACCTTTCCTCAAGATCAAAGCTTTCATCTCTACGCAGAGGATGTTTACTTCAAAGATCCTCTCAACGAATTTCGGGGCGTAGCCCGCTATCGCAAAATGATTGGATTCATCGAGACGTGGTTTATCGAGCCCGACCTTGAGCTACACAACATCACCCAGCCCCAGCCAAACATCGTTAAAACTGAATGGACACTGCACTTTACCGCGCCTGTGCCTTGGCGACCGAGGATTGCGATCGCAGGCTGGAGTGAACTCACAATGAGTCCAACGGGGTTAATTATCTCCCATATTGACTATTGGAATTGTTCGCGGTGGGATGTGGTGAAGCAGCTTTGGCGTTAGCATACGTTCTGGAAGAGCTTTTCAACTCAGTGCTTTAAGCCTACGCCTTGCCCCCAAGAGTCAGGGTAGGTGCGATCGCGCTAAGCAGCTGCAAACCGAATCTTGAGATAGTCATCCTCCATCTTTGCTCCAGCAGGCTGTAGCGCAGCTAACGCTTGGGGTAACACCAAATTACGCCGATGATTACCGATTCGAATATTTAACTCATCGGCTGTTTTACTCAGCTCTACCTGATCTTTGGGAATCCCTGGCAGATAAACTTCTAAGCTATAAGCATCATCATCTTGTACTACCCGCAGCGTGGTTTCTTTGTAATAAACCTGAGTAGGGTCTTCATCCCCGTAAAGCGTTTCCTTCAACCGCTCTAGCGCCGCTAATCCACACATCTCTTCAGAAAATAGAGGCACCTCTTTCACCGGCAGAGGATGAAAATTTTCATGAATTTCTTGGCGGTACTGCTGCTGCTGATCTTTCCATCGCTTAAAGAACGGATCCGAAACACTGTCAGGAATAATCCGATTAGCCACCACCATATCAGTGCCCACGTTATAAAGACTCAAATACGCATGGGCCCGAAGCGACTCCTTAATCACCATTTTCTCTGGATTGGTCACCAGTCGAACTGACGTGGTAGATGCATCCGTCAGCACCTTTTCAAGCGCCTCTAGTTGCTCATAAAACTCATAGGGCGCATCCATCACCTCTGGAGTCGGCAGCGAGAACCCCGCCACTGGACGAAATATCGGCTCAACCAGCGGACGCAGAGCAGCTGAGACAGCTTGAAAAGGTTTGTAGAGACGCCGCATATACCATCCAGCCACCTCAGGTAAACTCAGCAATCTTAGCGCTGTCCCCGTCGGAGCCGAATCAATAATCAAAACGTCGTACTCTTCTTCGTCATAATGACGCTTCATCCGCACCAGGCTAAAAATCTCATCCATACCAGGTAAGATCGCTAGCTCTTCAGCCTCCACCCCTTCCAGCCCCCGCGCCTGCAATACCTGAGTAATGTAGCGTTTGACCGCGCCCCAGTTGCCCTCTAGCTCCCGTAGAGCATCTAGCTCAGCCCCCCACAGATTAGCCTTCACCTCTCGCGGATCGTGGGACAGCTCCATATCAAAACTATCTGCCAAAGAGTGAGCCGGATCTGTGCTCAGCACCAGAGTTTTATATCCCAACTCGGCACAGCGTAAGCCCGTTGCAGCGGCTACAGACGTTTTACCTACACCACCCTTACCAGTCATTAGGATTACGCGCATAAAACCTCGAGTGGTTGTCTCAGAAACGTTACATTCTTTTACTTTATCGAGTTTTTAGCCCTTTCGACATCCATCACCCGAGATATCTATTGATTTATTTAGATGTATTCACCTAACCATAGGAAAAAGCTATTTTGACATCCTTTCCAGTGGCCTGTCCCCCCTAGACGTATGGATAAGACTAATGCGGAGAGGTGGGGAGAGTTTTAACGCCGCACCAGTTTCTCCAAAATGTAACTTCGCCAGCATTCAACAACTTATCAGGTGGTTTTCAGAGACTTCAGCGCTAATAATGCTGACAGTGCACCTGGGTTGACTACGAGACAGCCCCCACAGAGACCACGAAGTCTACAATCAGCGACAGGAACCTTCTCAGGAGAACTAAATGAGCTATCTCGAAACCACCGCAAAATTTTACAGCGATGTTGCTGAAGATCCAATGATAGGCCTCTGCTGCGTGCAGAGTACCCCCTTGCAGCTACCAGGGTTAAAAATCCCTCAGCCCATGCAAGACATGAATTACGGCTGCGGCACCACAGTACATCCCGCCGAGCTATCAAAAAACCCTAAGGTTCTCTACGTTGGTGTCGGAGGTGGTCTCGAAGCTTTGCAATTTTCCTATTTTTCGCGGCAACCAGAGGCCGTAATTGCCGTCGACCCTGTCGAAACCATGCGGGCAGCAGCCCAGAGAAACTTACAGATTGCAGCCCAGGAAAACGATTGGTTTGATCCTAGCTTCGTTGATATCCGCGAGGGCGATGCATTTACCTTGCCACTGCCAGACAACTCTGTGGATGTCATGGCCCAAAACTGTCTATTTAACATTTTTGAACCCGCCGACCTTAGCCTTGCCCTCAAAGAAGCCTATCGAGTCCTCAAACCAGGAGGGCGTCTAATCATGAGCGACCCTATCGCCACCCGACCGATTCCCCAACATCTCCAGCAAGACGAACGGCTACGAGCGCTGTGTCTATCTGGGGCACTTACCTACGAAGCTTATACTCAGGCATTAATTGATACCGGCTTTGGTCAGATCGAGATCCGAGCCCGACGACCTTACCGGCTGTTAGATTCAGCGACCTACAACCTCGATCGAGCGCTACTGCTAGAGAGCTTAGACTCAGTCTCATTTAAGACCCCCATCCCCGCTGACGGAGCCTGTATTTTTACAGGCAAAACAGCCATCTACGCTGGCTCCAACGATCATCTTGACGACAACGCTGGCCACATTATGCAGCGAGGCCTGCCCTTGGCAGTGTGCGATAAAACCGCAGCCAAATTGTCCAAACAATTTCCCCGCACAATTACAATCACCCCTTCCACCTGGTTTTACGATGGGGGTGGCTGCTGCTGATTAACCCAAAAGCGCGCCTTCCATGTGTGGAGGGCGCGCTTTTGGGTTGAAAGATAAACTGGCACCGAGCTATTTTGACAAGGGGCAACCCCCTCACTATCTTCGCCGCAGGTACGTTTCACATCTGAGTTCGGGATGGGTCAGTGTGGGTCCATACCGCCATTGGCACCAGAAATGGTGTTGAGCTTTTGAATAAGAGCCCTGAGGACTGCATAGATGAAGTCGAATAGTTGATGTAGCTGATGTAACCAGCGATGTAGAGGTTGGAGGACAAGCCCTCGGTCTGTTAGTATTCCTCAGCTTCATACATTGCTGCACTTCCACTTAGAACCTATCAACGGGTCGTCTTCCCGTGACCTTACTGGGTTACCCCATGAGAGCACTCATCTTGAGGTGGGCTTCCCACTTAGATGCTTTCAGCGGTTATCCGCTCCGCACTTGGCTACCCTGCGTTTACCGTTGGCACGATAACAGGTACACCAGAGGT
>JBCBZL010000125.1:0-12698 GCA_039815385.1 Cyanobacteria bacterium P01_A01_bin.114 | reverse complement strand
GCAAACAGCGGGTCGATCCAGCGGTAGCCGCGCCAGATACCCACTAACCCCAGCAGGACCAAAATGCTGAGCCAAACGTCTCGTAACATATGTTGGGTATTGAGCTTTAAAGCCAAACTACCCAAAAAACGTCCCTGATAGGCGGTTACCAAAGACAGGGTCAGGGTGATCGCCACCATGGCTGCCATCAGTTGAATCAGCGGCAGGGTAATCGCCACTTGAAAGGAGGCTCCCTCACCCTGGAGCGATCCTTCAAACTGCTGGACTGCAATGATCAAAAGGTTTAGCCCGGCGAAGCCTAAAAGGGCCGACAGTAGTAGGGCACCGCCTGCTTCCCCCCGTCCGTGGCCCCAAATTTCTCGGCCTAGGGCCCGTCGAGGCGAGGCTACGGCCACCAGCCCCAATAGAATGCTAAAGACATCAATCAGGGTGTGCAGAGCTTCTGCCAATAAGCATAAAGAATGGTTGACCCAGCCAGCGGTTGTCTCAATGGCTAAGACCAGCAGGGTTGTCCACAGTGTCATTAAAAGCAGGCGATAGCTCACCTGCCGCTGGCGCTCTCCCTCATTCATAGCCCACAGGCTACCACGGAACTTGCCGATCGGCTTTGAGAATGCATCCCTGTTGAGTTGGAGACCCTAAAGGTGACAGGACCCCACTTAAGACAAGCCCGGAATAACTGACGAGTGATGGAATTAATGGCAGAGAAAAACTTAGGTTTGCGCAAGGCCGTCGCTTTTGGAATATGCCCGAAGGGCTTGAGGCAGCTGCAAAAACGATCGTGCGAAAAATTTAAAATCAGAAAGGGCACCGACGACTGGCCGTGTTTCGTCTCGGTGCCCTTACTGGTTCGCTCCTCACACACATTCATACGTTAACCCATATCTGTGATTTTGTCACCCCCTACCCTCCTTTTTGATACTCACTTGTGTTCACAATTGCTCCGTAAGGGGCCCCAAGGGGCCGAAGGCTAGCCGTTGCAAGATTACCTGGACAGATCGCACCAGCCCCAAACATAGTCGGCGCTGGGCGAGGCTGAGGCTCCAGAGAGGGGTGGCTTGATCAAACTGTTCAAACGCTTTGGCGACCGTTGCGGCGAGTTTGAGCAAACGGTCTCCTGATCGGAGGTCTGATCGATCTTCCTGGTTAGCTGCCCATCGATCGGTGGCGTCAATCAGACTGTGAATGAGCTGCCGGGTGCCAGAGCTGGCCAGGGCTAGCCCTGTGTTGAGTCGGGGGCTAAATAGATCAGCTCCGGCTAGCTGATAGCGATCGGCGGCAGCTGGGGGTCGACAAAACTGAAGGGTTTGATGTCTCTCTGCGAGCTTTAGCAAAGTGCAACAGCGGCTGTACGCCAGTTGAACCTGCCAACCTAACGTGTCTGCTTGTAGGGAAGACGATAAAGTTAGCCTGGTTTGGGAGAATAGCTCATCCCTGCGTCCTTGCTGATTAATATGCTGCAGCCACAGGCTGAGCCCTGGCGCTGAAAGGGAAAATTGAAGCCAGCCTGAGGGTTGCTGAGTCACCTTGACGGTCGAAATAAGCTGAGCAGGGCTGAAACCGTCAGGAGTGTACGTTTTTGTGGACATCTTTGCCTGGGTGAACCTAATGATACTCAGCAGAGACTCCGCAATTTTGTCTGCCGATAGCTGCATTTCGGAGGCCAATTTCCGAGCAACTGCGGAGACGTAAACGATATTTTCCGGATAGTTGATTTTTTTTAGGGGAATATCCTGATGGCAAGCCGATAAATTTTTACCGATCCTTGACAGGAAGTCTGGCTGTGGGGGGTATTCATGTGAAAAATCAGTGAAGTTACCATCAACAGCGTGATTTTTAGGGGATATCGCCTGATTTAAATACTCAGCCAGTGTTCGTTTCAACGAAAAATGTGTCATATTTATCTAGGCTCTTGAGTCCGTTTTATAGGTGTGCTCAGTTAAACTGCTGAAGCCCTGTATTAGGTTTTGTTCTTTCTCCTTTAAAAAATGCTGAAGGACGCATAAAGAAGCCAATTTAGCTGAGAAAAGATCAGAGATATGTATTAACCTACTGGCAACATTTGTTGCATTTATCGAATAGTGATTTTACGGTTGACAGCTTGCCTATCTTTCTGGTTTGGCTTTTCAGTCGTACGCGGACACTATTTATCGCCCCACCGTACTGTCAGGGAGTATCGAGTGCCGGGCATTCCCATGTCAATGGGGGCTTGGGCGCTACCAGTTTGCTTATCTCAAGGAAATCTATGACCCGACCTTAAGTTAGATGACATTATCTGTAATCAAACCAACCCCAAGTGTTTCCAATATGTCTTCATCTCTCCCAGCGGATGACACTCGGCCTTTTTTGGTGTGGCAGCGCATCTCAGACTGGGCGCAGGAGCACTACCGTTGTCGAACGTTTAATAAAGATGAAAAGATTCCTACCCGACCGGGTCTGCTTTATTTAGTGCAGCGGGGGGCGGTTCGCTTGGTGGGCAATGCCCAGGTTAGCGCGACCCTTAAGCAAAATGGAGCGTCTGCGCGGGTGCCCCTCGTGGCTGCCGAAGAAGCTTTCTTAGGCTTTGTCGGCGCAGGTCAGCCGTTTGAAATTGTGGCTCAGTCGCCGTTCTCTTTGCAGAGTTTTGCCCATGTTGACCAGACCACTATTATCTGGCTCTATTGGAACGATCTAGATACCTGGCCCCATTTTCGTCGGGAGGTCTTGGATGCGTTTCGAGGGCAGCACCAGCGTAAGCTGCTGTGGCTTAGCACCCTTGGGCAGCGGCGAACGATTGATCGCCTGTTAGGGTTTTTGACCCTGCTGATTGATGAATATGGTGAGCCCTGTGAGAGCGGCTACTATTTACCCTTTCCGTTGACCCATGCTCAGATTGGGAGCGCGATTGGCTCAACTCGGGTAACCGTGACCCGGTTGATGGGTAAGCTGCGCCAGCGCGGGTTAATTCAAAGTCATAGTGAAAATCTAATCTGTTTACCTCATAAGGATGGTTTACGTAAGCAGCAGGGGTAAAACCTGCTTACAACCTGCTTACTTATTGGTTTTATAAAAGTCTTGGCCTAGCGTTCTGTTCTGATTCTGGAGCAGGACGCTAGTTTGATTGAGTACCTTTATGTACCTTTATATAGAGTCAAGGCCTATAGCGCTAAGGCATGGGGACAAATCCTGCCTGTTGGAGAAGTTGCTGGCCTTGTTGGGTTTGTAAAAGCTGGACGTAGGCACGGCCTGCCTGTTCTGATTGAGGATGGCTGCTGCTGACAACATATAGGGGGCGCGTCAGCGGATAGGTATTATCTCGAAAGGCATTGAGATTTAGCTGGTTGCGCCGCGTTGGGCAGTCTTGAGGCGGTACGTAGGGAGCCTGATACGGAGGCGTGAGCTGCTGTAACGACGGGCCAATGGAGATGGGGGCAACCGTGCATTGGCCAACGACTTCGGGGGCAGAGGCAAAGTAAACTGCCCCAGGGGTATCGCCTACAAACCTTAAGGCGGCGGTGGTCGTTGGGAGCCGCTGAACCGCAGAGGTAAAGGCCTGACCGTCTAGAACCTCGGCCTGAAAAAACTGTACTGTACCGCCGACATCGCTGCGGGTGGCGGGAACGATAGCCAGGTCAGGGCCGTCAACCTGACTCCAGTTGGTGAGTTGGCCCGTGTAGATATCTTTGAGCTGGGCCAGGGTCAAGCCAGGGAGCGAAAGGTTGGGGTGAGTGGCGATCGCAACTGCCTCAATTGCCACGGGTAGTTCTTTTAAGGTGAGCCCTTGCTGCTGTGCCTGTTGTTTTTCACCCTCGCTCAGGGGGCGTGACGACTGGGCAAAATCAAGCTCACCGTCGATCAGCATTTGAATACCCAGGCTGGAGCCAGGTACCTGGGCAGGGGTGTCTTTATAGCTCAGTTTGAAATTGGGCAAGGCCTGCTGAATGATCGGATCAACCGCGCCCCTGACTGGAGCCCAGGTGGTGCTGCCGCCGTACTCAAACTGACCTGATGGGATATCAGACACCTCTGCGAACGTGCTCAGATTTGGCTGCCCCGTGCTGGGGGGATTGGCGGGTGTGCTGCCAGTCGGCTGTGAAGTAGTTGGTGGGCCTGAGGCGGGCGTACCTGCTGTTTGGGGTGATAATCCCTTCAAAATGGGGCTGTCTTTGAGCCACCAGGCGGCCCCCCCAATTAGGGCTACGGTAATGCCTAACGCGGCCACCAGTGCTGGAATTTCATTTTTAGACTGACTCATGGGATGCGGTTGCGCTGGGCAAACGATACAGGGATACTCGCGGAGATAGTTTCTAAAGGAGATAAATTCTAGGGATACAGCCTTGAGGCTACGGCTTGAGGCTGTTGGGGAATACACAAATTATAAGAACTGGAATTATAAGAACTGATAAGAACTGAATTATAAAAACTGGGAGAGCAGTCGATAGATTAAGCGAAACAATAGCGCGATCGCAACCAACCCTAACGCCGCCAGGGTTGCGATCGCAACTACCCCCAGCAGCGGACTGCCGGTAGTCAGGGTCAATAGGCTGCTGCGTAAAGGGGACAAGAACAGCACCGCTACCAGCGTCCCCCCCGCGACTAAAACTAGATCAATGCGCTCTAAAATCCGTTTACTCTGAAGCACAATCAGCCCCCCGATCAAGGCTAGCCAGAGCCCGCTTCCTAGCCACGTGGTTCCTAAGAAACTTGCCGTTGCGATCGCCAGCAGACTAGCTTCAAATCCGGTAAAGGCAGCCCCGCCTAAAAATTCAGGCAGGGGCCTCAGCCAGATTGGCGGGCGGGCAGTGGATAGCGGGGATTTCGAAGGGGGGGATGTTGGTTTTGAGGGCGGTGCGAGCGGTGGCTGGCTAGGCGACAAGGGCTGAGGAACTGGGGCTACCGGTGGAGAATGCCCTCCACCCTGCAGTGCGGTATTGGGGCTAGAAGAGAGGCTGGCGGTTTGGCCGGCTGCTTGGCCCGTCGGGCTTGCCCCCTGGCCCGTTGGCGAGGAGCCCCGCTTCAGCCCCTGCTTGAGTGCCGCTAACACGTCCTGTGTAGACCGATAGCGCTGATTGGGGCTGTCTTGCAGCATGCGGTTGAGAATATCGGCGAATGCCTGATCCTTAAGGGGTCTCTGTGACTGCCACTGCCAGCAGTTGCGATCGCTATCAAAAAGCTCAGCCGGGGGTTTGTTGGTCAGTAAGACAATACAGGTCACTGCCAGGGAGTACAGATCAGACGAGGGTCTGACCTCACCTCCTCGCATCAGCTCTGGCGGCGCATAGCCGGTGGTGTAAATACCGGTAGACTGCCCGCCTGTCGCCCCCGTGACTTGTTTGACTGCCCCAAAATCAAGCAGGTACAGCTCGCCGTTGCTGCCGTGCATGATATTTGACGGTTTGATATCGCGATGAATGTGGCTGTGGTCGTGGACAAATGCCAACACTTCTAGCAGCGAAGCCAGGATTGCCTTGACGGTTTTTTCTGGGAGCGGGCCTCGACGCTCTAAAATTTGCTCTAGGTTTTCACCCTCGATAAATTCTTGAACCAGGTAGAAAAATTCTTCGATGCCTGCGGTTTGGCGGCTGGGCAACACCAGCGGAAAAAAGGCATACAGATCTGGAATGCGAGGATGCTGATTGCCCAGGTTTTCAAGAACTTCGGCTTCTCGGTTAAACAGGGTTTGGGCCACCTGCAGCTGGTCTGCTGTGAGGTTGGCCGGGGGTTGAAAGAGCTTGACCACGCAGGGGCGCAGGGTGGGAGTATCGCGATCTCGCGCGTAAAAAGCTGTGCCAAACCCGCCCTGACCCAAAAGCTTTTCAGGCAAATACCGTCCCCGCAGGATGAGCGGCATGCCGCAGGACGTGCAGTACTTTTGCTTGGCGGCTCTCAGCTTGGCACGGTCATCCAAATCTGCACAGTGGTTGAGGGGGCGCGGGCAGCTTGGGCGAGTGCAATACAGTTGCATAGGTGCGGCGCGGGTTAAGTGCTCAGCTCAGCTGAAGAAGATTCCTTAGATGATGGCTTGCTGGCCGCAACACGCTCACTAGAGGTGCCATTCTTGCGGCGATTTTCTTTACTTAATTGTATTTCCCGATTGGTGAATTGAGGCAAGATTTCTCGCGTAAACGACTCTGCAGCGGTAGAGCGATATCGATTGGGGTTAAAAATCACCGATAGCATTCGCTTAACCACCACCGAGTCAATTTTTGCCCGATGCAATACGCCCATTTGCAGCTCTTTCTCGATCGCAGACACCGAAACAAAAGCGACCCCTAACCCCGACTGCACCGCGTTTTTGATTGCCTCAATAGAGTTAAGTTCCATCTCGATGCGCAGCCGCCGCGTTTCGATGCCGCCCCTCGTCAGCACCTGATCAATCACCTTGCGAATGGTGGACTGGGAATCTAGGGAAATAAATTTAAGCTTGTAAAGGTCTTCGCGATTGATCGCTTCGTTATTGGCGAGGGGGTGAAAAACCGGCATGATTAGCGCCAGCTCATCTTCTGCATAGGGGATAATCTCAAGAGACTCTTGCAGTTCGGGGGGCACTTCCCCGCCAATAATCGCCAGGTCAATCTGCCCGTTGGCGACACTCCAAGAGGTGCGTCGGGTTGAGTGAACATGCAGCTGGACGGCGACCTCAGGATAGCGCTGGCGAAACAGACCGATCATTCGAGGCAGCAGGTAGGTGCCAGTGGTCTGGCTAGCCCCGACGATCAGGGTACCGCCCTGGAGGTTTTGCAAATCTTCAATGGCTCGACAGGTTTCCTGGCAGAGGCTTAAGATACGATCGCCATATTCAAGGAGTAAGTGCCCCGCTTCTGTGAGCTGAGCCCGCCGTCCGCCCCGGTCAAATAGAGGGACATCCAGCTGACGTTCTAGGTTCTGCACTTGCAGACTGACCGCTGGCTGAGAAACGTATAGACTATCCGCAGCTCGTTTGAAACTGCCTTCTGCCGCGATTGCTTTGAGAATACGCAGCTGGTCCAGGGTGAACGGAAGATCGGACATAATGGTGAGCCGTAAAAAGCCTATTCAATAAACCACTGAGCTCTGCAATGAAGAGGTTCTAACCTTAGGCGGAGAATGATCCCCAGAATAATGATCCCCAGAATATAGAATTCAGCAAGGTATTTTAGATAGCAGGTGGTAAAAGCTAGGCCTGAACCCTAACCCCTATTCCTGCCCCCGGGACAAGTTCAGGACAGACGCCTGAATTAGCCAGCAAGGTATCACTTAGTAAGGTATCGCACGGATCCTTTGATAAAGTACTTTTATTGATCGCGGACTTTCTGAATTTACCAGGAATTGTCGGCATTCCCCTAATTCGGTATACAAGCAGACCGATGTTTGTATAGATTTCTATTTCTGTAGATATCCATAGATATCTATAACCCAGCCGATCTACCTGACTGAGAAGAGCACTGTCTCAATACTTCAATCTCAATACGCCTATGAGGTTTGAAGTGTGAGGTTTGAAGCATGAGGTTTAACGGGGAGGCAGGGTTCCAAAGGTAGGGAAGTATCTCAAATGCCTTAACCAAAACTTAAATATCTTAAAAGCTTTTTAATCAGTCCTTTTCTGGTTCCAGAGGGGCAGATGCTCAGCCGTAAATCGTAAGTATCTGTTAAGGTAATTTGAAACTCGGGTATTGCCAGTGTGTGTTATGCCGTTGGCGTGCCGTTATCTTTGGTTGGCACCGGCTTAGTTCATGGAGAAATCGGTCAGGCTTAGCGCACGTCAGCAAAAGGTTCTTTGGGCGACGGTTCGCCACTATGTTGATACGGCAGAACCGGTAGGGTCTAAAGCCTTGGTCGAGTCTTACGGCCTCAAGATAAGTTCGGCCACTGTGCGCAGCGTCATGGGTATGTTAGAACGCTCTGGCCTGTTGTTTCAGCCCCATACGTCTGCGGGGCGGGTGCCCTCTGACTCTGGCTATCGTATCTATGTGGACGAGCTGATCGAGCCGTCAAAGCCGATTGCGCGCCAAATTGATCGGACTTTGAATAGTCGCTTAGACTGGGAAAGCCGCAGTGTGGAAGGGCTTTTGAGAGAATCAGCTCAGGTGCTGGCTGCCCTAAGTGGCTACATTGCCCTGGTGACGCTGCCGACGGCAGAGGCCGCAAAACTGCGTCATCTGCAGCTAGTGTCGGTGGCAGGCGATCAGATTTTGCTGGTGGTGCTGCTCGATTCTTACAACACAGAGTCCATCGTGGTACAGCTGCCACAGACCGTTGGCGCGGCTAACAATGCCTCCGTTTCAGAGGGAGCCCTGGCGCGAGAGTTGCAGATTTTGTCAAATTTTTTAACGGCTCAGCTGTGTGGCAAGCCGCTCAGCGCGATCGCACAGCTCAATTGGCAAGACCTCGATCAGGCGTTTCAGCAATATACAGAGACGCTGCAAACTGCGATGGAAGATTTGGCCCGACGCACCCAGGGCGGCCAAACCCAGATTCTGATCAGCGGGCTAGCCGATGCGCTGAGTCAGCCCGAGTTTGCGGAGCGGCAGCAGATTCGCAATCTGGTTTCGCTACTAGAAGATGGTAAAGAGCAGCTGTGGCCGCTGATTTTTCAAGGCGACCCCAATAGTCAGCTCAAAATCTGGATCGGGTCTGAAAATCCGCTCAAGCCGATGCAGACCTGCGCGCTAATTTCATCGCCCTATACCAACGGGCGGTCTTCCCTAGGGAGCGTGGGCGTGCTAGGGCCGACCCGCATGCTCTATGAAAATGCGATCGCAGCTGTAGAATCGGCGGCGGCTTACCTCTCAGGGGCGCTCAGCCAAGCGGCTTAAGCTATATCGGGTTGCTCGAATTTTTTCGACGGGGCAAGCTACAAGTCTGGATGGGGTCAGGGTTTAAATGACTTAGTGGCTGACTTAGCGGCGGGTTTTGCAAGCAGTCGAGCCGCGATCACACCGCCAACCAGGCCAAACAAGTGACCCTCCCAGGAAATGCCGGGCTGGTTAGGGAGTATCCCTGAGAGAATGCCGCCGTAAAAGAAAATAGCCAGTAGTGAAAAGGCGATGGCAGCTAGACTGCGCTCAAAGTAGCCCCGCATTAGCAAGAACCCGACATAGCCAAAAATGATGCCACTGGCCCCAATGTGGACCGATGTGCCAGCCCCCACCAGCCAGGTCCCTAAACCTGCTGTTATAGCAGCGATGAGGGTTACCCAAACCCAGTCGCTGATCTCGCGCACCATCACCAACCAGCTGAGGGTGATCAGGGGTAGAGTATTGGCGATCAGATGCTCAAAGTTACCATGTAAAAAGGGGGCAAATAGAATGCCCCTGAGGCCGATGAGCTGACGCGGCAGAATTCCGTATCGATCGAGACTGCCTTGAAACCCCAACCAGTCGATAATTTCAATAGACCACAGGAGCATAACGACCCCTGCTAAGAGGGTGATCTGGGCTTTTAACTCAGCAATAATAGACGATTGGGGAGACGGTTGGGTTGGCATCGATTACTGACAGCATCGCTGACTAATGTGGGCAACCTAAACAAAATCTGGTCTGAGCGACCGAACGGGGGGCCAAAGCGACCAGACTAAGCCATTGACTGGGCAATTAAACGGGGTTCATTTTTCCACTTCAAAGTTTCTAACCCCGCCCTGAACATATCTACCAACTTTCTCAAGACATCTGCCTAGCTTTTTTATCGAAACCCTTCTATCAGAGCGCTCAGGTGATTATTACCGAACTACTGGCGGTGCTTTCGATCTCGGCGGCGACCGGGCTGCGGATAGCCCTGCCCCTATTGCTCATTGGTTTGCTGTCTGGGGAAAGTTTATGGTCAAACGTTCCTATTCTGGCGCAGATTCCTCAAACTGTGGTGGTCAGTATTCTGGTGACCTGGTCGCTGTTAGAGTTAGTTATCTCTAAAGATCGAACCAGCCGTCGCTTTTTACAGAGCGCTGAGCTATTCTTTAGCCCGTTTGTCGGGACGATGGCGGGCATTGCGATCGCGCGCTTTACCAACCTCGGCAATAGCTGGCTAATTGTTCTGGTGGCGCTGGTCGGGGGGCTGTTAGCCCTGGTGATTCAGCTGGTGCAGGTGGGGTGGCTCTATCGTCTCAACAGCCCGCCCATTTGGGCCATCTTTCTAGAAGATTCGCTCTGTATTTGTCTGGTCTTTTTTGCGTTTGATGCCCCTAGCCAAGGCGGGCTGATTGCCCTCATGCTGCTGTGGATATCGCTACGCGCCTCGACGGCCTGGCGACAGTGGAAGTATCGGTAAGGACGCCCCAGCGGTGGGAAAGATGTCTATTGAGCTAGCCAGCTAGAGGCGTAAAATTTTACGCCTTTACATGGCCCTACAAAAGCCCCACCAGATGCAGTGGCCCATGTCCGCTGACCAACTCTAGCAGTAGCGCCAAAAAGCCCACCATGGCCAGGCGACCGTTCCAGACTTCGGCAAAGGGGGTGAGGCCCCAGGCAGACTTGTCTTGGGGATAAATGCGCACCTTTTTGTCAGGCTGCACCACGTCTGAAAATAGCTTGCGCGGGGCTTGTAAGGCTTCTGTGACCATATCACTCATGTCGGTGATAAAAGTGGGGTCGGTATTCAGGGCAGGCACCCGGTGAAAGCCTTCAATACCGGCTTCTTCGGCCAGCTCGCGATACTCAATGTCGATCTCTTGCAGGGTCTCAATGTGCTCAGAGACAAAGCTGATCGGGACAACCACCAGATCGCTGACGCCGCTTGCGCCGAGCTCTGCGATCGCATCCTCCGTATAAGGCTGTAACCACTCCACCGGCCCCACTCGGCTTTGGTAAGCCAGGGTATAGTCGTTGGGGCGATTGAGCTGCTTCATAATCAGCTTGGTACATTGCTCAATCTCGCGCTGGTAAGGATCGCCCGCTTCTTCGACATAGCTGACAGGCACCCCGTGGGCGCTAAAGAAAACATGGGCCGACTCTGGATCAGGCAGCTTATCGATTTCTTGGGCAATCAGATTGGCCATCGCCCTAACGTAGCCGTCACGGTTGTACCAAGAAGGGATAACGGTGTAATTGATGCGGTTGAGGGACGGGTCTTCTAACCAAAGCTGCTCAAGCAGTCTAAAGCTAGACCCGCTGGTGCTAATCGAAAACTGAGGATAAAGCGGTAAAATCACCAAATCTTCTACGCCGTCATTTTTGATTTGCGCGACGGCTTCTTCGGTAAAGGGGTACCAATACCGCATCCCGATGTACACCTTGGCATCATATCCATGAGTCTGCAGCTGCCCCTTGAGGGCTTCTGCCTGTTCCTCAGTGATGCGGCGTAGGGGAGACCCCCCCCCGATTTGCTTATAATTTTCCTGAGATTTTTCAGCCCGACTGTTAGAAATCAACCAGGCCAGCGGCTTTTGTAGCCATGGAAACGGTAACCGAATAATTTCAGGATCGGCAAAAAGGTTGAACAAAAACGGACGAACGTCCTCTAGCTGCTCGGGACCCCCCAGATTCAGCAGTAAAACCCCAGTGCGACCCATAGCAAACTTTGTATCCTTGTAGCTAAATTTTAATCATCTTTGCTTATCGTAACAACTAACCTCCGTTAAGGGATATCAGATTTGACCAAAGCGATCCCCCATTCTCTAGACGCGCAGCTTGAGAAAGTTAACCAGCGCCTCAAAGCAGCCCAGTTAGGGCTCAAAATTGAGCGCCGGGGCGAAAAACTAAATCTGCGCGGCACGCTACCGCCTCGACCGGGCAGCACCAGGCTCAAACCCTATCAGCAGCGGATTCCGCTGGGGTTGCCTGCCACCAAGGCCGGGCTCAAGCAGATTGAGCAAGACGCCAAGGTAATTGCGGCCCAGCTGATTCAAAAGACCTATGACTGGCGGCAGTACCTGGGGCCTGCTGCTGGGCTTAAGCTGAGTGGGGCTAGCCTGGCTGAGCAAATCCAGCAGTTTGAAACCCACTTTTTTGTCGAGCGCAGCGCCACGGCTAAGCCAGCTTCGCTCAAGACCACCTGGGAAAAATCGTATGCGCCCTACCTGCGTAAGCTCCAAAGTGCAGCCGAACGGCATTCCCAGTTCAGCCTGCCGGAGCTGATTTACGCGACCGTCCAAAGCACCCCTGCTAACTCTCGCAGTCGTCAGGTCTGCTGTACAGCCCTGGCCGCACTGGCTGGCTTTTTGCAAATTGAGCTGCCGACCGATCTGAAATCTTTTTGGGGCGGCTACGGCAACAGCCAAACCCAGGTGCGCGATTTGCCCGCCGATGCGCAAATCGTCGAGGTATACGAAACGATTAAAAATCCGCAGTGGCAGTTTGTTTACGCCATGATGGCGACCTACGGGCTGCGCAACCACGAGGTGTTTTTTTGCGAAATAAGGTCCTCAGCTGACGGGGTGATCGAGGTGTTAGAAACCACTAAAACCGGTAGCCATGAGGTGTGGCCATTTTATCCTGAGTGGGTGGACCGGTTTAGGTTGCGATCGCTCAAGTTGCCCCCCATCCAAACCGATCTCAGTAAAACCACCCTGCAAAGAATTGGCCAGCAGGTGACCACCCAGTTTCGGCGCTACGGGATTCCGTTTTCGCCCTATGATTTGCGCCATGCCTGGGCAGTGCGCACCATTTTATTTGGCATTCCCGATACGGTGGCAGCCCGGATGATGGGCCACTCGGTACAGGTTCATAACCGTACCTACCACCGTTGGATCACCCACCGCGACCAGCAGGCCGCAGTCCAAAATGCCCTCAGCAAAAGTCAGCTACAGG
>JBCBZL010000051.1:0-18621 GCA_039815385.1 Cyanobacteria bacterium P01_A01_bin.114 | reverse complement strand
TTGATAAAACACCTGGCCCTGTAAGCTACCGGGTAAATACTGCTGCTCGACCCAGTGATCGCGGTAGGCATGGGGGTAAAGATAGCCTCTACCGTGGCCAAAGCTTTTGCTATCTCGATTGGCGTCTTTCATCGGGTTGGGCACCTCCGCCTCCCGCTCTTTTTCGACAGCGGCGAGGGCGTCAAAAAAGCCCATGACGCTATTAGATTTAGGGCACGTTGCCAGATAGAGCGCTGCCTGAGCCAGGGGATAGCGCCCCTCGGGCATGCCGACCCGATCAAAGGTTTGGGCACAGCTGTTAACCACAACCACGGCCTGGGGGTCGGCCATGCCCACATCTTCACCCGCTAAAATCAGCATGCGTCGAAAAATAAAACGCGGATCTTCGCCGGCGTAGACCATGCGGGCCAGCCAGTAGAGGGTGGCATCAGGGTCAGAGCCGCGCATGCTTTTAATAAAAGCGCTGATCGTGTCAAAGTGGGCATCCCCCTCTTTGTCATAAAGCACCGCCCGCTGTTGGATAGACTCTTCGACCACGGCCAGGGTGATGCGAACGGTCTCGGTCTCATCGGGTGGGGTGGTTTCAATCGCCAGCTCTAGAGCATTGAGCAAGGCGCGGGCGTCGCCGTTGGCTACATTTACTAGATGATCCACGGCAGCTGCGTCTAGCTGCACCGAGAGACTGCCATAGCCGCGCTGGGTATCGCTCAGAGTATGGTCGATAATAGTGCGTAAATCTGAGTCTGTCAGCGGTTTAAGCTGGAACACTCGAGATCGGCTGACCAGTGCTTTATTGACCTCAAAGTAAGGGTTTTCGGTGGTGGCCCCGATCAAGATAACGGTGCCATTTTCAACCCAGGGCAGCAGGGCATCTTGCTGGGCTTTATTAAACCGGTGGACTTCATCAACAAACAGGATAGTGCGCTGTT
Source organism: Cyanobacteria bacterium P01_A01_bin.114 (assembly GCA_039815385.1). Taxonomy (GTDB): domain Bacteria; phylum Cyanobacteriota; class Cyanobacteriia; order Phormidesmidales; family Phormidesmidaceae; genus SIO4C1. The sequence continues at coordinate 17,692 of JBCBZL010000051.1, read as the reverse complement.
GAAACTGGCCTCGCTGGTCTTGGGCGGTTGCGATCGCGCTGCGAATCTCTTTAACCCCAGCCAGCACCGCATTGATCGAGATAAAGTGCGCTTTTGTCGTATTGGCAATCACCCGCGCCAGGGTTGTTTTACCCGTCCCCGGCGGGCCATAAAAAATCAAAGACGATAGCTGATCGGCCTGAATCGCTCGACGCAGCAGCCTGCCCGGCCCCAAGATACCCGCTTGGCCTACATAGTCATCCAGCGTTTGAGGCCGCATCCGCGCCGCTAGCGGCGCTTCTCGCTCAATCTGGGTTTGTCGATGGTGATCAAATAGGTCCACAGTGGTAAAGAAAAAGCACCCTACGATGAGAGTGCTTTGTTACACGTTCTATGAATTTGTCAGGTTGTCATCGCTAGCCAGACGCTAGTGTAAGAAAAAGTCAGTGATGACAGGGGTTTGGTTGAGCAAGTAGGCGAAAAACGCCCCGCTGCAACCACCAATCAAGAAACCGCTCGCCAGGTTGCTCCACCCTTCTTGCGTGGCCAGCTCAGCAGGCGGATTAGGCGTTGTCACCGTAGCCGTCGGCGCATCGGGAGAGGTCGCAGCATAGATCGACATTGCCACGGTCAGGATAAAGACAAAGCTAACAGCGGCTAAGACACCCGCCACACCAGAGACATCGCTATTTCGCAACGGCCCTAGCAGCGCAAACGGACCATAAAACCAATAGCCATGGGCAACCCCGATTTCGAGCCCTCGGCTAAAAGGCGACAGACCCTTGCGATAGGCCGGTAAATTGTTGATAAAAGTTCTAGTAACGGCAGAAGCACTAATTGGGGTAGCAATATGCCCTACCTGTGGATCAACGCTAGCGTCGATAATGGGAATCGCGACGCTTTTAGCTGCATTTGTCATGAGAATGTCCTTTTTGGGTTACTTAAAAGTTGGACAGCCCTGATACGGCTAACTTTAATTATGTCGGTCTAATATTCTCATAGAACAAATCCCCCCGCCCTAATTGCAACAATTTTGTTAAGTCAAAACAAAGATCGGCTCAGATTTCGCTTCAAAACGCAACAAAAGTATACAAATCTGACCAGTAAGGCCGACCAGCGACCATGCCCAAGTCAGACCGACCAGCCCCCGTTCCCTAATAAGCATCTTGCAATTCGTAAAAATCGGGCGAGATATAGTCTTTTCTCAGGGGCCAGCCTACCCAGTCTTCGGGCATAAGCAGACGCTTAAGATTGGGGTGTCCTTCGTAAAAGATGCCGTACATGTCATAGCTTTCTCGCTCTTGCCAGTCGGCGGACTTCCAAATCCAATAAACTGAGGGGATTCTAGGATTATCGCGGGGTAAAAAGACCTTGATCCGAAGCTCTGCGGGCTGATCTGCATCATCACTCACTTTGATCAAGTGGTAAAAGCTTACCAGCGGCTGACCTGGCCCTGCATCGTAGGCCCCCTGGCACTGCAAATAGTTGAAGCCATAAGCGTAAAGCGCTGTGCAGAACGGAATCAAAAAGGCAGCGTCAACCTTGAGCACCTCCAAACCTAGATGGTCGGGCTCCATAATTTCGTGGCTAAACCCTTGCTCGCTAAGCCAGCTAGAGACCGGGCCAGCTTCGACAATCGCGCCGTCGCCAGCGTCACTTGCATCGGCGTCATTTGCGGATGATTTAACGTCTTCTTCAGCCATTGCTAACCTCCTCTGTAGCCATGCGTTCAGCCTCACCTAACGATGCGCTCACGGGCATCCCCATAGCTTCAGTCAGCTCCTTAGGCGGAGCTTCCCAGGTGCCAGAGTTGAGATACTTGCCAGTCAAAATAGGCGAGACAGCCTTCATCTTGTGGGCGCGGGTGTAGTAGCGATGAACCTGCTGCAGCGCGCCGCGCTCTTGCATAGACTCATTGGCAATCTTCTTGCGCAGCTTGATCACAGCGTCGAAGATAGCCTCAGGCCTAGGCGGGCAGCCAGGAATGTATACGTCTACCGGGATCAGCTTATCGACGCCCCGCACCGCTGACGGCGAATCAACACTGAACATCCCCCCGGTGATCGTGCAGGCCCCCATAGCGATCACATACTTAGGCTCGGGCATCTGCTCGTAGAGTCGCACCAGGGCAGGGGCCATTTTCATGGTGATGGTGCCCGCTGTAATCAGCAGGTCAGCCTGACGGGGGCTAGAGCGAGGGGCCAAACCAAAGCGATCAAAATCAAAACGAGAGCCCAGCAGTGCGGCAAACTCAATGAAGCAGCAAGCCGTGCCGTACAACAGTGGAAACAGGCTAGATAAGCGGGTCCAGTTGTAGAGGTCATCCACGGTCGTCAGGACAATATTCTCTGACAAATCCTGGGTGACGGTCGGCGGAGCCGTCGGATTCATCAGTCGCTCGTCGCTTTCAATCTGCAGGCCCGAGGGGTGGCCAGAAAGCGGACTAGAGGGTTTCATGACCATTCCAATGCTCCTTTACGCCAAGCGTAGACTAGACCAACAACCAAAATTCCAATAAAGACCAGCGCTTCTACAAACGCTAATAGACCCAGCCTGCTAAAAGCGACTGCCCACGGGTATAAAAAAACGGTCTCTACGTCAAAAATCACGAAGACCAAGGCAAACATGTAATATCGAATGTTGAATTGGATCCAGGCCCCCCCGATGGGCTCCATGCCAGACTCATAGGTCGTGCGTCGGGCAGCACCTGTGCCTACTGGTCTCAAAAGCTTAGAGGCGGTAAGCGCCGCAACAGGAATCAAACCACAGATTAACAAAAAGACTAAAAGATACTCGTAGCCGCTTAAAACAAACACGTTAGACCTTAACCTACTTGATTTATTGTAATGTCCTTGCCAGGCTAATCCTACCCCAGAGAGCAAGCTCATCAAAATGAGAAAGGGGGACGGTGTATGTAATAATTGTTTACACGCGTATTACTATTCTAATAGAAGTTATCAAGTCTTGATGAGCTTCTAACAGGGCGATTGGGTATAGATTCATAATTGATTCTATTGAGCTGTGTCTCTTACCCACGATTGACCTGACAGACACTCTAGGTTGGCGTGCCCCAGACCGCCTTTCCCCAGACCGCCTTTCCCCAGACCGCCTTTCGCAGATCGCATCCTTTAAATCCCATGAATCCCGAGTCAGAGACTTCTAAAGTCGACCTTGGACAGCCGCTATCCGACGATCCGGCTGTTCCTCAGTCTGCTGATGCTGAAGCAGCGGTCGAGCCGCTCACCCCCGAAGAAATGGATCGTTACGAGTGCCGCGCCTGTGGCTATGTCTATGAGCCCGCGAAGGGAGATAGTCAAGGCAACGTAGCGGCGGGTATTGCCTTTGATGATTTGGGGGCTGACTGGCGCTGTCCGGTCTGCGGGGCTCGCAAAACCCAGTTCAGCAACGTTGGCCCAAAGGGGTCTCCCTCTGGCTTTAAAGAAAATTTGGGCTACGGTCTGGGCGTCAATGTCCTGACACCGGGCCAAAAGAATATCTTGATTTTTGGGGCCCTGGGGATAGCGTTCTTGTTCTTCTTGAGCCTCTATGGTTTGCGCTAGCGGTCTGGTGGCTCTTGGTCTTGTCCCAACCCTTTTTGATACCTCTTTCAATGTTTGTTTTGATTCAGCCTAGATGGATATAGTCATGGGAACGGTTTTAGCCCCTTTAAGAAAAATTGTGGTTCTAATTGCGATCGCAATTTTTGCAGCGAGCTGCAGTGGCGTCTTTTTGCCCCCGCTGGAGAACAATCCTTGGGAGGTGATCGCGCTAGACTCAGACGCGGCGCTGTCCGATATTGCCATGATCGACTCCGATCACGGCTGGCTTGTTGGCAGCCAAAATACTCTCTTAGAGACCTTCGACGGGGGCCGCTCTTGGGAGCCTCGCACCCTGGATGTAGACGACCAAAAGTACACCTTTACCTCGATTAGCTTTAGCGGCAGTGACGGCTGGGTCGCAGGTCTACCCAATGTCTTGCTGCACACAGCTGACGGGGGCCAGTCGTGGTCTAACATCCCGCTGAGTGCCCAGCTGCCAGGGTCTCCTTTTATGGTGACCGCTTTGGGCCGCAACACTGCGGAGCTGGCCACCGACGTTGGCGCAATCTATCTGACTGAAGACGGCGGGCGCAATTGGAAGGCGATGGTAGAAGCCGCCGTTGGGGTGGTTCGCAATATGCTTCGCAATGACGACGGGCGCTATGTTGCCGTCTCTTCTCGAGGCAACTTTTACTCTACCTGGGTGCCTGGTCAGCGCACCTGGCAACCCCACAACCGTGAAAACTCAAAGCGCCTACAAAATATGGGGTTTGCTAAAGACGGTACGCTTTGGCTACTCGCACGAGGGGGGCAGATGCAGTTTGGCGAGTCGGCAAGCGACTACGAAGCCTGGAGTGAGCCTCTCAACCCAGAGGTCTCTACAAGCTGGGGGCTGCTCGATCTCGCCTATCGCACCCCTGATGAGCTTTGGGTGACGGGGGGCAGCGGTAACTTGATTGCCAGCTTTGATGGCGGTGAAACTTGGCTTAAAGACGAGGCGATCTCAGACGTTCCGACAAACCTATATCGGGTGAAGTTTTTAGACGAAAATCAAGGCTTTATTCTAGGGCAGCGGGGATACTTGCTGCGCTATACCGGCGGGGCTGCTAACCAGCCCATTGCCTGATGTTGGGGTCTCTTTGAGGGTTAGACGGGGGGTTAACAGAAGCCCCCGCTGATCTTAGCCGAGAGACCTGGATCAGAAGAGTTGGTCAGGTTTACCAACTGTTTGCTTGTTAGGGATATCCCCTGTTCCCTATGATGGAAGTTAAAGCTTAATTTGCTGTAAAAAAGAGGAGACCGCATGGCAGGTACAACTGGAGAACGACCTTTTTCCGATATCATCACCAGTATTCGCTACTGGATTATCCATAGCATCACGATTCCGGCTTTGTTTATTGCAGGCTGGCTATTTGTGTCAACGGGGCTAGCCTACGATGCCTTTGGCACCCCTCGCCCCAATGAGTATTTTCCAAACAATCAAGCGACCACACCGATCTTGCAGGAGCGCTTTGAGGCGAAACAGCAGATCGACGAATTTTTGGCTAAATAGTCGCTTTAAGCTTTGACCACATTCAGTGCCCGTTCAGCATTTTCGTGTGCTTAGGCATGACTTGAGTCGTCTGCCTTTGGCAGATTTTTGAAGTTTCGAACCAGATGTGGTCAGTCTAAATTTTTCGTAATGTGATTTGAATTTGGAGTCACCCTATGACCAGTCAAAACCCAAATGAGCCGATTGTTTACCCTATTTTTACGGTGCGCTGGCTGTCTGTACATGCTCTAGCGGTTCCCTCCGTTTTCTTTTTGGGGGCGATCGCTGCTATGCAATTTATTCAACGCTAGGAGAATACCGTGGATAAAACCCCAAACCCGAATAAGCAATCCGTCGAACTGAATCGCACCTCTCTATTTTTGGGGCTGTTGCTGATTTTTGTGCTGGGTCTGCTGTTTTCTAGCTACTTCTTTAACTAAACCTTGCTGCCATCCAGGCTCATAGATTTGTTCTTAGGCAAGCGCCAGGCCGTTCGCCTATTGGCAAGCTTCAAACTTTAAACCTGGGTGCTGTTTAAGCTGTACTGTTGGTCAATCCGGCTGGTTTTTGCTGGATATGTTTGGCCGATAGCTTTTGTTAGATAAAAATCGATGAGTAGGAGATAAATCAATGTTTCAAAACGGCCGAATTCCCTTATGGATTGTGGCTACTGTAGCTGGGACTGGCATCCTGGTTGTGGTTGGGCTCTTCTTTTACGGTGCCTACGCGGGTGTTGGCTCTGCCGTTTAGTTGATTCTCAGCTGATAAAAATTGCCCTAAGAAAGAAGGGTTCGACAGTCTTGTCGAACCCTTCTTTCTAGACCCCTTTTTTCTCACACCCTTTTTCTCAGGTACCCACGTTGAATGTCTACGTAGGGCCGGATTAAAACCTTTATGAATCTTGGCTATAAACCTTGGCCGCATCCAGACCTATAGTTTTATCTACGGTAAAAACTCAAGTTCTCAAACTGGATATGGTTTACTGGATGCGGTTTACCGGGTGTGGTTTAAAGGTGATTTCTCAGCTAGTGGTTTCTTCTTGCTCCACATAGAGGAACATAGCAATCATAAAAGCAAAGGCATGGATGGCAACGATGGGTACCATAACCTGTGGTAAAAGCGATGTATCCATATCAGTTTCTAGCGCTCCAGATCAAAGTTAGCTGTCCCAACAAGGTTAAGACTTAATTACATAAGCCTACTGTGAATTGGGGTACCGCACAGCATTTGTATACAAATTTTGCGAAATTTAGACATCAAACTCATCCCAAGAAAGGCTGGGTAGGTTCGCAGGCACCACCCGCCGGTTGGCAACGCTCTTGCGGCTTTCTTGAAGCGTGGTCATGTCGACTGCGATCGCAGCAATTTGGATTTCTAAACAGCCCCGTGGAACCTTGACCCGCAGATAGGTTTCAAGTTCACCGCGATCGTTAGGGGTCAGATGCATGAGCAAGCGAGGTTCCTCAACCAGAGTGCGCGTTTGCAAATCATTCATCCAGACCTTGATGTAGGGGCGATTACTGCCGGGCACCAGCCGAATGCCGATAGAGATCATTTCGCCAGCCGTCAGCTCTCGATTGGGAACTTCCAGGGTGGGCGTGGGTAAAATAGGCAGCTCTGCGAGATCTTGAGGATTGAGCGACAGGGAGGCGGGCTGTACCGGCGGCTGCAAGGGGGGCATCAGCGGTTCAGTTTCTTCATAAATCACCACTTCCTGAGCCTGAAGCGGCGGTCGGGCTGACGATAAAGCAGGTACTGAGTCGGCTGGGGACTCATCGGCGTTGGGGTCAGCTTGAGGTTTAGGCAGCGTCGTCTTAGGTTCTGAGGTAGATGGATCGGTCGCCGGTTCGGGGGTAGAGGTTTCACTGACCCCAGCTGCCTGCATACCTTCTCTAAGGGTGGCAGCTTTCTGATGGTCTTCAAAGGTCAACGAGGTCAATTTTTGCCAAAAGCGATCTTGCAGGTTTAGTGATTGAAAAGAGGCTGTCAGCTGATCTTCTTGCATCGGCTGCCCATCGTGCGCTGCCGCCTCTTCTGAAAACAGAGGAGGGGGGGCAAGATCAATCGCAGCCTCTTCATCATCAAAAGGGGCGTCTGATTCTGTTTTGTCTAAGACCGCTGCGACCAGATCAGCTTCTAGATCATCATCGTCAATACCGTGACTTTCAAACAGCGCAGGCGTCTGTAGCGGGCCGCTATGGGGGGTCATAAAGGCCGATGCGGCCTTTATGACCTCGCCGTCGGTTTGCGCTGTCTCGATATCTAAGTTGGGCAGGGTAGTAGAGGGAGGGACACCGTTGCTGTCAGAGTCGCTGTCAAGATTACTGGCAAGGTCACTGCTAAGGTCACTGTCTAGGTCGCTATCAAGATCGTCTGATGTGAATGCATCTGAGGCAGCCTCAGCAGTACTGGAGATCGGCTCTTGACGAGGCGTCTCTTTCGTCGGAAAGCTAGGTAAGGTTGGGGAAACACCAGACAGCGACTTATCTTGGGATGATTTGTCTTTTGACCGATCGGCTACTTTGTCTTCTGACTTGCGGATTTGAGGCGGTAAGGTCATCCCCAAAGACGGCACGAGCACTTTGACCTTAGGAGGCGTTAGCGGCAAATCAGGCGAAATCAGCGTAGACGGAGATTCAGGCGATGAGCCAAATGGCTCGGTAGAGCCAGGATAGACAGAGACTTCTTCTTCAAAGGTGTCTTCGGGCAGCTGCTTTAAGCCGTTAGCCGTATTGGCTAGCTGGTCTAAAAGCTGGGTTAACCCCAAAGTGATCGTGAATGTAGCTGATGCCAAAGCCGCATAAGGATCTTGACGATCAAACAGCGCCAGCTCCCCCACCAGGACGCGACTTTTGACATCTTTGACGTACTCAGGCAGCGTCAGCGTAAAGGTGAAGGGGGTGGGGTGGGGTAAAATCTGCTGCTGATGACGGGTCTCAAAGACCACGTGGGCTGTTTGAGGATCTCTCAGCTGTACCCAGAGGTCTCCGTCGATATGCCCCGCATCTGGCTGGGCGGTCTCTGCTGGTTTGGGAGAAAGCACGTTCCCTTTGAGATCAAGGGTTTGGCCATGGTTGGCCAGATAGGCCTGCTGCTGCAGATGTAACTCATAGTAGACTGGAGCCTCTGCAGTGGCCTCTACATCAGCGGCTGTCTTATCGGCAGCCTTATTCGCCTCGGCACTGCTAACAACGCGGCTGTCAACGGCGCTCGCGGCGGCTGGGCTAGCCGTGGTCGCTTCTAACCCCGCATCCACCGCTTGAAACAAGCCATCGACCATCTGCTGGGAGAGTGATTCTGCTACCTGGCGGGCTTCTATATTAAGTTCGTGGCTGCTAGCAGCATTCAGATCGCGGCTATCAGCCTCAGCCGCAACTTTTTCAGAATCAGGCCAGTGGGCATCCCAGTCATCTTCGGTGCGAGGCAACACTTGCAGCTGTACGCTGTACTGCCATCCGCCTCCGAGCATGTCGTCCATGACATTTGTCGTACAGCAGTTAACTTCCCAATACCCCGCCTGAAGCTGCATATACGGGAAAATAATGATCAAGCCAGTCTCATTGGTTTGACTACGGCGTTTACGAACCCGCCGATGGGGAGGCATCTCAGCGGTCATTAGCTGACTGACCCGGATCTCAACAGGCGCGCTGAGATGGCTGGTATGCGCGGCTAATCGATACCGGCCTTCCAGAATTTCTACCTGTTTTGTTTCAAGGGGCAACCATGTCTGGTCGCCTTCTTGCTGGATAAGAAACTCCCAATAGTCCATATTCAGTCCGTGTGTCAGAAAGCGAGACAAGCAGCGTCATAGGGGCAATCGTAGCAAACATAGAGAGGATTCTCATCTTATTTATTAAAAAGGATAATGACGATCGCTCGGCAAATACCGTACAGGCCCAAAATAAAACCTGGCACGTGATGCCAAAAAGACCTAAAACGGCCTTACCAGCGATCAAATGCCAGGCTTTATGAATCTAAACTTTAGAATATAGGCGCGTGCAGGTGGAAACGCAGTCAGCGGCTTGAAAGGGCTACCAGCTAGACTTAACAACGCCCGGAAGTAAACCCTGATGCGCCATATCACGCAGGGCATTGCGGCACAGGCCAAAATCGCGATAGTAAGCGTGGGGACGCCCTGTCAGCCAGCAGCGATTGTGCAGACGCGTGGGGGAACTATTGCGGGGCAGCTGCTGAATCTTGCGATGAATTGCTAGCTTTTCTGCCTGATTGGGTGCCTTTTGAAAGGCTTCTAGCAGTGCCTTGCGCTTTTCTGCGTACTTAGCCACTGTCTTCTCGCGTTTGCGCTGGCGCGCTACCATGCTTTTCTTAGCCATTGAAGCCTGCTTTATCCTTCGTTTCGTTAGCCACGGCTTTCCATTATAGCGGCTTAAAAGGATTCACGTAAAGCAAAATATTTTTGAGCCCCGGCTCGACTGAGCGATCGCCGAACGTCCAAAATTGAGAGGTTGGGGATCTGGTGGATAACGGGTAGCTGATTTCCCAGAAACGTCTTAAAAAACTTGCGGGCGAGAGGGCTCATTCAGTTTCAATGGATTTTGATAAAGCTGAGCCTGACCGACTGGACTAGCCGTTCTTGGCAGCGCGTTGGGAAGATTTCGGCGGCTTTGTTTTCTGGGCAGTGGCTTTCTGGGCAGTGGCTTTCTGGACAGTGGCTTTCTGGGCAGTGGCTTTTAAAAGCTTCGGCCCTGATGGACATAGGTCGCTGAGTTCGCAGCGATCGCAAGCCGGCTTACGGGCGTCACACACCGCCCGTCCGTGGTAAATCAGCCGAATTGACCAGTTTTCCCAGTCGGGCTGGGGCAGCAGTTTGATCAGATCTTGCTCGATTTTGGTGGGCACCTCGTGCTGAGTTAAGCCTAGCCGGTTGGTGAGACGCTTGACATGGGTATCGACGGTAACTCCGGCGTTGATGCCAAAGGCATGGGCCAAGACCACATTAGCGGTTTTGCGGGCCACCCCCGGTAGCTGAAGCAGCTCATCCATGCTCTGGGGCACCTCTGCCGCAAAGTCGGTGATAATTTTGCAGCAGGCCCCGTGAATATTTTTGGCTTTGTTGCGATAAAATCCGGTGGATTTGACCAGGGTTTCGATCTCGGCCACCTCAGCCTCTGCAAAGGTGTAGACATCTGGAAACCGATCAAACAAGGCCGGGGTGACCTGATTGACCCGCTCATCGGTACACTGGGCCGAGAGCATCGTCGCAACCAAAAGCTGCAGCGGGGTTTCATAGTCAAGTGAACAGCGCGCATCGGGGTAGAGCCGCTTAAGCCTGGCCAAGATTTCCAGCGCTTTTTGCTTTTTGGTCAGACGCTTTTTACGAGCAGGGCTGCTGTCAGCGGTCGGCGGGGACGTACTCACTGGAATCTTTTATTGAGACAGGTTTTGAAAAACTTCTAGCTGGGTAAAGTCTCTGACGATTAAGAAAATGCCGAGACCCAGTAGCAAAAACAGACCGGTCTGCATCACATTTTCTTGTAGCCGCAGAGGCAAGGGTTTACCCCGTAATGCTTCTACCAGCAGAAAGGCTAGCTGCCCGCCGTCTAAAGCAGGTAGCGGCAGAATATTGATAATGGCCAAGTTGATGCTGATGATGGCCGTAAACGGAAACAGGGTAAGGGCATCTCGCTCTGCCAGGCCAGCACCCTGCTCTACGATTCTGACCGGGCCGCCAACCTGACCCGCCATTTCAGAAAAATTGGTAAACAGACTAACAAACCCTTGCACCGTAGTTACGAGCATGGCTTGAAACTCCCCAGCTGCTCGCGTCAGCACCTCAATGGGGCTGTTGGGGCGACGATACTTGAGGGTGCCGTTGGGTTCTAGCTGCACGCCGATCACAGCCCTACCTTCTTTTAGCCTGGGGACGACGGTGACATCTAAGGTTGCCTTAGCCCGCTGTAGGGTGAGGTCTACCGGCTGCTCTGGGCTATTTCGAATCACCTCGACCAGATTTTCGACATTGCCCTCGTTGTTGCCGATGGGCTCACCGTTGACGGCGATAATCACATCGCCTGGTTTGATGCCAGCCTGGGCCGCAGGGTCGTTCTCAGATATGACCTGAATGACATTCACGCCGGGCTGGGGCACAAAGTTTTGAGGCACCCCAATGCTCGCAAATTGGGTCACAAAAACGAGGTAGGCAAACAGCAAATTGGCAATCACCCCGGCGCTGATCACAATGGCTCGGTCAAGGACGGGGCGATTGCGCAGCAAGTCGGGATCATCCGCTGGAATATCGCTATCGGGATCATCGTCGGGAAAGCCGACAAACCCCCCTAGCGGGATCCCCCGCAGGGCATACTCTGTCTGTGGCCCCTGATATTTCCACAAAATGGGGCCGAACCCAATCGAAAATCGATTGACGTGGATCCCCTGGAGGCGGGCAGCTAAAAAGTGGCCGAGCTCATGGACAAAGATTAAAAGGGCTAAAACTGCGATCGCGGCCAGTACGGACATAAAGCCAAATCTAAAGGTAAGTGTTTGCGGATACTTTTGTCATTCTAACGTTCTGGTGGGGAGGGGCGAAGGGGGAAGGGCGAAGGGCGAAAGGGGCGTCCTTTCTCTTGACACCTAGCCTTATAAAACTTCTCGGCCCAAGAACGGCTGTAGGACTTCCGGCACTTTCACACTGCCGTCGGGCTGCTGATACGTTTCGAGTAGGGCGGCCATAGTGCGACCAACGGCCAAGCCAGAGCCGTTGAGGGTATGGACGTACTGGGTGCCTTTTTGACCCGATTCTTTAAAGCGAAGGTCAGCGCGGCGGGCTTGGAAGTCTACGCAGTTCGAACAGCTAGAGATTTCTCGATAGCAGTCTGCGGAAGGCATCCAGACTTCGAGGTCGTAGGTTTTGGTCGCTGAGAAGCCAAGATCCCCGGTGCATAGCTCAAGAACGCGATAGGGCAGCTTGAGCTGCTGCAAAATATCTTCTGCATCTTTGACGAGGGCCTCTAAATCCTCGAAGGAGGTCTCGGGCCTCACAAATTTATACATCTCAACTTTATTGAACTGATGTAGCCTAATCAGCCCTCGGGTATCGCGACCGTAGCTACCCGCTTCGCGTCGAAAGCAGGGGGTATAGGCACAGTAGTTGATAGGCAAGTCGTCAGCCGATAGGATCTCGCCCCGGTGCAGATTAGTCAGGGGAACCTCGGCGGTGGGTACGAGCCACAGGTCGTCGTGTTTGCACTCAAAGCTTTCTTCGGCAAACTTAGGCAGCTGGCCTGACCCCTGTAGAGACGCAGTGTTGACCAAAATCGGGGGCAGCACCTCGGTATACCCTGCTTGGGTGTGGCGACTTAGCATAAAGCTAATCAGCGCTCGCTCGAGGGCAGCCCCGGCCCCAATCAAGGTGACAAAGCGGCTCTGGGCAATCTTGACCGAGCGCTCAAAATTCATGATGCCGAGCTTTTCGCCCAGCTCATAGTGGGGCAGCAGCGATTGACCCTGGCGAATGTAGTCGTCACCCCAGCGACGGACTTCGACGTTTTCGGCTTCATCTTTACCTACGGGGGTCGTCTCGCTGGGCAGGTTAGGCAACGCGAGCAAAATCGTCTGGATTTGTTCTTTGAGATCTTTTTCTTGGGGCTCTAGCCCGCTCAGCTGCTGCTTGACCTGGTTGCCTTCACCTCGCAGGGTTTGAACCTCAGCGCCTTTGGGATCGGCTCCGGCTTTAATTTTTTGACCGACCGCTTTGCCGATTTCATTACTGCGGGCCTGAAGCTGCGATCGCTGACTTTCAATCTCACGCTGCTGAGCATCGAGCGCTAGCAAAGGTGCCAGGTCATAGTCCCCTCGCTTAGAGAGAGCGGCCATCACTTGATCAGCGTTTTGCCGAATTTGCTTTAGATCGAGCACGGTTTTTCCTTAACACATTGCCTTGAGCGCGGCCTTTCCTTAGCACCTTTCCTTGAGCACCTTACACTGCCAGTAGATCAGGATAGCAGAGAACATAGGGAAGTTAGGGAGGGTGGGCCGGTTAGGGAGTGGGGAAGGCTCCATTACCCACTACCCACTACCCATTACCCCTGCCTATAAAACCTGCTCAATTTCTGCAATCTCAGGAATAAACTCGCGCAGGCGGCGCTCGATCCCCATTCGGAGGGTCATTGCAGAACTAGGGCAGCTTCCACAGGCCCCTTGCAGACGGAGCTTAACAATGGGGCCATCAATGTCAACCAGCTCAACATTGCCACCGTCAGCCAGGAGGTAGGGGCGGAGCTCATCCAATACTTTTTCAACGTTTACTTCGGTCAGCGCCAGGGTTTCCATAAAGACCTCAAGATTGAATCACAACTACATCTAATAGTAACTGAGCAAACGCTGGGTTGTTGGAGCGCCTCGCGGCGGCTGTAAAATTTGCCAATCGCTGGACTTAAGAATTTGAGCAGGCGTCCAAAAAGGCCTGGTACCCAGCAGGGGTTGGGTACTAAATCGCGGAATCCACAAAGCGCCCTTAGACTGCCAGGCGGTGGCAGAAAACGCCGAAAAGGTGCTGCTATCTGATAAAAGATCTGCTTTTGCGGGTCGCCAATCGTGCACCACAATTGCCCAGCCCGCGGCCAGCAGGCAGCGCCCACGCTGCTGATCGACCTGTAGTTCAAAGATCTTGGAGCGAGCTTTGCTGAGGCGCTGCCAGCGTTCTTCGTAGGTATGGGTCTGGCCTTGGTGATCGAGACAGATCCCGAGTTCAATAAAGCTATCTGGAGTCAGCCAGTGACATTCGCCCTCGTCGGCCCCCCCTGGCGGAAAAATACTGATGTCATGGTGCCACTGGCAGTGGGCTTTTTGCTCACCCTCTGGCTCACTGCCAGGGTCATCTATGGGATGCCAGCTGAATGTGCCACTAAAGCCTGCATAGCTTGAGAAGGCGTCTTGCCAGCCTAGCTGCCGATAGGTCTCTGGGGTTAAGGGCGTTTTGCCTAGGCTGCTGCGGACATCTGCGAAGAGTGTCTCGGCCTGTATCCACAGAACGGTTTGACGGGTTTCACAAGGGCCATTGTCAAATCGGATGTAGCTTCTTTGCCAGACACCAAGAAAAGGGTTTTGCTGAGTCACGGGTAGTCGGGTGAAATAGCCCTAATGAAATATTTTTGAGGAATCACCGCTCATGATATCTCAGGGATTTCATCCCTAGCCTATTGATTATCTAGTTCCCTACGTTTCTTTCATTTTTTGCCAGGGTACAGAGGCGATCGGGGTTACATTTTTTACTAAAAAAAATCAGAAAGCCTGCACAGCTACTAGCGCTTTGCAGGCTTTTTAGGGGTTAAGTTTTGAGAGATAACCTTGAACGGGAAAGCCCCAAACAGGTTTATTGGAAAAACACTAAACGTTAACAAAAAGAGCTTTAAGCTTCCAAAAACGAGAGCTTCCAAAAAGATCAAATCTCAAGACGAGTTGATCACTCAGGTTGATCACTCAGACAGCTGCAAAAGATGACTATTCAACCCGCACGTAAGACGAGCGAATGAGCCGCAGCCATCTGCCGTCTTCAGTTTCGTAGCCCAAATCGGCAATGTAGTCGCGATCGCGAACAAAAATGGGGACGTGTCGATCATGTGTCGTTTCTTCGCAGACGTATTCCTGCGTGCTGAAGGGGGGCTCGTAGTCGATGTTGATTCCGGTCACGTCTTGAATTCGAAGTTTTAGGATCTGGCCCCCCGCCTCCCGCAGGGCCTGTTTGTGAACCTCTGATACTTCCCAATGGACGTCAGCAGTTTGCGAACTGCGGGGAACCAGGGTAATCTGATCGGCCTCAGCCAGATCGGAACGTGCGCTGACCCGCTTAGGGAGATCGCGCTGTCGCCAGGCACCCCCGACAGCGGCACCCCCGACAGCAGATCCCCCCACGGCAGCTGATTGGCTAGCGACAGCGCCAAACCGCTGGGGAGCCGACCCTGCGGTATCAACAGCCCCACTGCTCATCTTGCTGGCAGCCCCCCCGCCCCGGCTGGTGGCAACGCCTGCTAGATCATCGGCAGGCCGGGGCGGCTGTATAGCAGCTGACGAAGCAGCAGCGGCGGTGGCAAGCTCGGCGGTATCCGCGGCTAAAGGGACATGAACCGGCTCTGAACGAACCAACATGTTCCAGCGTCCGTCGGCTTCATAGCCTAGCTCGGTGAGATAGGTTTTATTCTCGGCTAGAATCGTAAACTCCTGATCTTGGGCACTCGCGTCACAATCAATCTGATCGACCTGTTTGAGCAGGGGGCGCTCAGGCGGACTGTCTGGACTGACCTCGTAGAGGCGCAGCTGCAGAGTGTCAGCATCGCGCAGCTGGCTGCGATCGCGATCATTTAGCTCCCAATAGGCATAGCCCCGCTGGCTACCTCGGAGGGTCATGATCAAACGACTGGCTTCGTCTCCTGCGGCTGGCGGTAGCAGCCCTGCCGCACCGCCAGTCGCGGCACCGCCGCCTTTGCCCAACATCCACCAAAGCAAGCCACCCGCCGCCGGAATCAGCAGCCAAGGCCACCAGCCAGCAGGGCCACCATCGTCAGAGGGCTCTGCCCCCTCTACCGACGCATCAGCCGGAATATCGTCAGCTGGAACGACATCCGGCGGCGCATCAGGGGCGTCACCGCCGCCGGTGACCGCATCCGGCGTAGCGGCATCGGGCTGTTCTGCCGGGAGGCCATCTCCTGCGGCTGGCGCTGCGGTATCTGTATCCGGCGTGGTGGTTGACTGAGCCACCACGACCGGTGTGCCCGTCGCAGCTTGCTGCCGAGCCGTTTCGATCATTGCTGCATTTTCAGGGGCAGTGGCATACCCTAAAAAGGCTTGTACAGCCGGGTTAGGCTGCGGGCCTTGATAAACGTAGGACAAAGGCTGTGAGAAGGGGTAGCGCTGATCGGTGGGCGGCACGCTGTGCATCGACAAAATCCGAATGTCTGAGCGGTCAGTGACCTGATCTGCGATCGCATAGCCGATGCCGTCTGCCCCCAGCGCTTCGATCACAGCATCGGTGGTATCTTCTGACACCGGATCCGCCGTCGCGCCCGTTTCAAACGGAGCGGTGTTGAAAACCGGATAAGCGCGAAAGGCACTGCGCGTATCGCTGGTAGCCGGACGATCGATAAAGCGAATGGGCCCAGCTGCCCCCCCTAGCTCAGACCAGTCGCTGATTTCGCCCCGAAAAATCTGGCCGAACTGGGCAATTTTTAGATCGTCAGCGTGCGGATTGTCTGGGCCCACGAAGATAGCAATTTTGTGGCGAGCAACGGGAATTTCGACCAGCCCTTGAGCCTTTTCTTCATCGGTCAGGGGTCTGCCAATCGCGGCTAGATCAAGGTCACCCGCCAAGACAGCTTGTAGCGCTGGCGCAGTCCCAGAAGTATTGGCCGTGACCTTGGCACCGTTAAATTTTTGGGCAAATTGCTCAGTTAAAACCGCGTTGATGGCGGCCATGCTGTTATCGCCATCGATGTTAAGCGTGGTGCCGTCGGGCACCGAGTCAGGCAGTGTGAAATCAGTGACAGCAGACTGGGCCAGCAGACGGTCCACTTGCACAGTCGCGCTAAGCAGCAATGCAGGGGCAACTGCCAGAGGTATATAGGTTTTTAGCTTCTTAAAGCGGCGGATGTCTTGGGTTCTTAACATCGTTTTTCTAGTGGGTGTTTGGGGCGCTTGTACCCGATGCATCAGATCTATAGCAGAATGGACAACATTGAACCACATACCCTAGTAAACGGCGCAATCCATGTCAAAAAAGTAACCTTTCAGGCAATGCTGCCCCGCTTGCGGGCTTCTTTATAGGAGGTGCCGACATTTTGTAGACCCGCTTTGATCATTTGTCGTTCAAGTAGCGCAAAGAAACGGTTGCGATCGCCCCCTCTCACGACCGCCTGATTGTGAGACTCGGCCAGCGCTACTGGATACCCATAGCCCTTTTGGACCTGTGTCAGCGTTAAACCCAGCGCCGTGTCCAACAGAGT
The DNA here is from genome assembly GCA_039815385.1 of Cyanobacteria bacterium P01_A01_bin.114. GTDB lineage: Bacteria > Cyanobacteriota > Cyanobacteriia > Phormidesmidales > Phormidesmidaceae > SIO4C1. The sequence continues at coordinate 689 of JBCBZL010000051.1, read as the reverse complement.
TGTATCTTCCACCACCCAGTGAGGAAACTCGATCCGCGCCACCTCTGAGCCCACGTGTACGTAGCAAAAGTAGACGGCATGGTCGCCATAGAGCTGCAAAATATCTGCTGAGCTTCTAAACAGCGGGCTTCGCTCCCCCGGCTTCAGCAGCGCTGACCACAGTGTCACATCCCGCAGGGGTGAAAACACCTGACACGGAGCCCCATCCGTTTGTCCATCACAGTGAGTGGCACAGTCAGGGCCATCAAAGGGGCAGCTCTGCAATCGCAAAAAATTCAGCGCCTCACCGCTGCGCGACGCACTGATGTAGCCCACGATTGGGACTCGCATTTCCTTAAGCTGGTCCCACGCAGTCAGAATTGGCTCTAGAATGCAGTCCCTCGCGGCGGCGGGTAGCTGGTCAAGAAACCAGTAGATCAAAGAGCCGTCAGTCATGGCAAGGCGGGGGATAGGCGGCTTAGAATTTTGGATTTTGGTTGGAGGGTAATGGGTAATGGGTAGTGGGTAATGGGTGATGGGTAATGGGTGATGGTCTCCCTCATCTCCCCTCCCCCCTAACTCCCGCGCCATCTCCGCCAGCACCACCGCCTCTGCCACGGTTCGCCGATAGCCCATCCACTCTTCGGTGCGAATGCCCCACTGTCGAGAGGCGTAGAGATCTTCGGGGCGATAGATTACCTCGGGCAGGC